>NZ_MABH01000093.1 GCF_001720585.1 Cereibacter johrii
GCAAGGCCGGCCTTCCCCGCGGACGGCGTGGTGGGGCGCCCCTCCACGGTCCGGCCCTGACCTTCCCCCGGACCGCCGCCGACGCAGGTCCGGCGGAACAGGCCCCGCGCCCGCACGTTCCCTGAGGCCAAGCGGAGGCCCCTCCGCCGCAATCCAGACGGAGGACGCATGAGCAGGCGCACGGTTTCCCTTACAGTGCTGGCCCTCGTGCTCGCGCTTCTGATCCTCGTGGCGCCGGATGTGCTGCTGGTGATCTTCGCGGGCGTCCTGTTCGGCGTCTTCCTCTCGGCGGGCGGAGACCTCGTGCAGCGTGCGACCGGCCTCCCGCGGGGGGCGGGGATTGCCGTCTTCATCTTCCTCGCCGTCCTCGCCCTGACGGGCGCCTTCCTCGCCTTCGCTCCGGCGATGTTCGAGCAGGCCGATGAGCTCGCCCGCCAGCTTCCGCCCGCGTTCGAGAATCTGCGCGACCGGATCTCCGCCTACAGCTGGGGGCCGACGCTTCTGTCGCGGCTTGCGCCCTCGCGGCTGCTTTCCAGCGAGGGTGGCTTCGCCTCGACCGCGGTCAGCGCCACCTTCGGCGCGCTGGGCAATCTGGTCATCATCCTCTTCATCGGCCTCTATACGGCGGTGGATCCCGGGCTCTACCGCCGGGGCCTGCGGGCGCTCCTCGCTCCGCCGCTGCGCCCGAGGGGCGACGAGGTGCTGGCCATTGCCGATGGCACGCTGCGCGGCTGGCTCGGCGGACAGATCATCTCGATGACCGTCGTGGGCGTGCTGACCTGGCTCGGGCTCTGGCTGATCGGGATCCCGCTGGCCTTCATCCTCGGACTGATCGCGGCGCTCCTGACCTTCATCCCGAACATCGGCCCCGTGATCTCGGCGGTGCCCGCGCTGCTCCTCGCCCTGCCCGAGGGAGCGCAGCAGGTCGGGCTGGTGCTGGCGGTCTTCCTGGCCGTCCAGACCTTCGAAAGCTATCTCGTCACGCCTCTCATCCAAAAGGAGCGGGTCGACCTGCCGCCCGCGCTCATCATCTCGGCGCAGCTGCTGATGGGCGTGCTGTTCGGGCTGATGGGCCTGCTGCTGGCCACGCCTCTGGCGGCGCTGGCGCTGGCGCTGGTGCGCGAGGTCTATGTGCATGATTACCTTGAAGAAGGGCCGATGGAGATCCAAGGTCCTGACCGCGCGGATTAATCAACCTTGAGAAATAAATGCACAACTTTTAGATGAGAATGCGACTTCAGGGCAACATAACTGTCCTTTCGGTCAATCAGGGGAACGGAGCCTCTCTCCGAGGATTGAACGGATGCCGCTGCACCGTTTGCGCAGGCCATGATTACCGGAGAAGAGACCATGACGCTCACCTTGGCCCAGACCTTTGACCGCTGCCTCGATATCGCAGGAAATCCGACGGCGGCGATCAGCTTCCCGCAACGTCGGATGCTCGGTCAGGCGCTGGCCTTCCTGCCGCGTCAGCACTACCGGCGCGTGCTGGAGCTCGGGTGCGGAACGGGGGCGCTCGCGCGCGGTCTTTCGGTGCGCTGCGACCACTACCTCGGCCTCGATTCGGATGCCGATGCGCTGGATGAGGCGCGCGTGATGCCCTCGCTCTACGCCCAGACCGACTTCCGTCAGGGCCGGGTGCCCGAGGACATTCCCCAGGGGCCGTTCGATCTCGTGGTTCTGAACGGGGTGCTGCAGGACCTGTCGGCGGAGGCGATCGAGCGTCTCGCGGTGCGGCTGCGCCAGGTGGCGCCCTCGGCCGATATCCTCTGCCTCCGCAGCCTTCTGTTCGAGGGCCCCGACGAGGCGTTCCGCCCGCAGGCTGCCCTGGCCGCCGCCCTGGGCCGGCCGCTCACCGCCTGCAACTTCGACCGGCTGTTCCGCATCGACGTGTTCGAGCCGGAACGCGCCGCCGCCTGAGCGGAACCGCCGGGGGCGCGCGACGTTTGGCCCGGCGGCGCGCGACGCCGCGGGGCGCGAGTTTGGAGACAAGTATGCCTGAGCCTGACATCTGCGTGGTGATGAATGCCGGGTCGGGCAAGGGCGAGGAGGCGGAGCGGGTGCGGGCCGCCTTCGCCGCGCTCGACGTTCCGGCCCATCTGGAACTGGTCGAGGACGGCAGCCGCCTGACCGCCGTCGCGCGGCAGGCGATCGAGCGGGGCTTCGGCACGGTGGTGGCCGCGGGCGGCGACGGCACGATCTGCGCCGTGGCCGCCGCCATGGCGGGCTCGGGCAAGCGCATGGGCATCCTGCCGCTCGGCACCTTCAACTACTTCGCCCGGTCGCTGCTTCTGCCTCAGGAGCTGGAACCGGCGGTCGAGGTGATCTGCGCGGGCCGCACCGCTCCGATCCGCGTGGCCACGGTCAATGACGAGGTGTTCCTGAACAACGCGAGCCTCGGCGTCTATCCTGCGATCCTCGAGACGCGCGAGGAGATCTACCGGCGCTGGGGCCGCAGCCGCGCGCTGGCCTACTGGTCGGTGCTGAAGGTGCTGGCCCGCATGGGCCGCCCGCTGAAGCTGCGCGTCCGCGCGGGAGGCGAGGAGCGGCTCGTGCGCACGCCGCTCGTCTTCGTGGTCAACAATGCCTTCCAGCTCGAGCAGATGAATCTCGACGGGGCCGACCGGATCGCCGCGGGCGATCTCGTGGTCTTCATCGCGCCGAACACGGGCCGGCTCGGCATGTTCCGCAATGCGGCGGCGCTGGCGCTCGGCTATGCGAGCGTGGATCAGAACTACCTGATGATGAGCGGCCCTCAGGTGGAGATCGACCTGCCGCAGGGCCGCCGGCGGATCTGGCATGTTGCCCGCGACGGCGAGCGCGAGCGCATGGTGCCGCCCTTCGACCTCAAGGCCATCGAGGGCGCCATCGAGGTCTTCGTCCCCGAGCACTGGGACCGCGAGGTGCGATGAAGCGACTGCTGCACCTTTCCGACCTGCATTTCGGCCGCGATCGGCCCGAGCTGCTGCGGCCCCTGGTCGAGACGGTGAACCGGCTCGAGCCGGATCTGGTGGCGATCTCGGGCGATCTCACCCAGCGCGCGACCGAGGCCCAGTTCCGGGCGGCCGCGGCCTTCGTGGATGCGCTGAAGCCGCCGGTGCTGGTCGTGCCCGGCAATCATGACGTGCCGCTCCACAATCTCTACGTCCGCCTCGTGAAGCCCTGGAAGCGCTATCGCCGCTGGTTCGGCCGCGATCTCGAACCCTGCTGGGAGAATGACGAGATGATCGTGGTGGGCGCCAATACGGTCAATCCTCTGGCCTGGCAGCAGGGTTGGTTCCGTTCGCGCTCGCTCGCGCGGATCCGGCGGAGCTTCGCGGCCGAGGAGAGGCGGGTGCGGGTGGTGGTCGTTCATCACCCGATGGAGCATACGCCCGAGGATACGAAGGAGCTGATGCGCGGCGCCCAGCGGGCCATCGACGAACTGGCCGATTGCGGGGCCGACGTGATCCTCTCGGGGCATCTGCACACCTGGCGGGTGGCCCCCTTCGCCGAGGTGGCGGGGCGGGGCGTGGTGCTTCAGGTCCATGCGGGCACGGGCCTTTCGACGCGGGTCCGGGGCGAGCCCAACGACTTCAACCTGCTGGAGGTCGGCCCCGACCGCATCCATGTGGAACGGCACACCGCGCATGAGGATGCGAGCGGCTTCCGTCTGGCGGAGACCCGGACCTTCCGCGGCGGCGCCGGCCGCTGGGCACTGGCGGCCGAGGAGCCTCAGCCCGAGTCCCGGAACGGCCGGGCCTGACGCTGCTTTTCCGGCAGTCGTGGCGCCGTCAGCCCTTGCTCTGGCCCAGAACCGCGCGGTCGCCGTCATGGCCGCCGAGCGCCGAGACTTCGGGCGCGAGCTGCGTCTGCGCCTCATGGCTCGGGCGGCCGAAGAGGTAACCCTGGAAGGTCCGGCATCCCTTGGCCCGCAGCCAGGCGAACTGCGCCGGCGTCTCCACCCCCTCGGCCACCAGCGCGACGCCCAGTCCCGAGGCAAGCCCGATGATCCCTTCGAGGATGGTGCGGTTGGCCTTCGAGTCCGACAGGCCGCCGAGGAAGCTGCGGTCGATCTTCAGCACGTCCACGGGCAGATCCCGCAGGTAGCTGAGCGAGGAGAAGCCCGTGCCGAAATCGTCCAGCGCGATGGAAATGCCGAGCGCGCGCAGGTCCATCATCGTGGTCCGCGCAAGGCCGAGATTGGACAGGAGCGTGCCTTCCGTCACTTCGAGCTCGATCCGGGTCGGATCGACGCCGGTCTCGTCCAGCACCTCGCGCACCATCTGGCCGAACTCCTCGGACAGGAACTGCGCCGAGCTGATGTTGATCGAAACCCCGAGATGGCTTCGCGCGGGATCCTCGGCCCAGCGGGCGAGCTCCTGCGCCGCCGCCCGCAGCACCCAGCGGTCGATGTCGCGGATGAAGCCGGTTTCCTCGGCGAAGGGGATGAAGGCGATGGGCGCCAGCAGCCCGCGCTGCGGATGCTCCCAGCGGATCAGCGCCTCCTGACCCACGATCTCGAGCCCGGTCTCGCCAAGGCTGACCATCGGTTCGAAGAAGATGCGGAACTCGTCGCGGCGGATCGCCCCGCGCAGCTCCTTCGCGAGGGCCACGCGGCCCACCATGTCCTGTTCCATGTCGGCCCGGTAGGCACAGGCCCTGTCGCCGCCCGCGGCCTTGGCGGCCATGACGGCCAGATCCACGCCCTTCAGCAGCCCCTCGACCGTATCCTCGGCCGAGATGGCGGCAAGGCCGATCGAGGCCGTGACCTCGAGCGTTAGGCCGTCCACCACGAAGGGCTCGCGCAGCGCCTCGAGGATGCGCTCGGCCTCGGCCTCGGCGCCGGCGACCGCGCTGGCGGCGTCGGGATGGGGCTCGCCGCAGGTCAGCACGAATTCGTCGGCCGAGATCCGTCCGAGGTCGCCGCCGTCCTGCCGCAGGTTCTCGAGCCGTGCGCCCAGCGCCTGCAGGACCCGGTCGCCCAGCCAGTGCCCGCGGGTGCCGTTCACCTGCCGCATTCCGTCCAGGTCGATATAGAGAAGCGCGAGGAAGGCTTTCTCGCGGGCGCAGGTCTGGAGGCAGTCGCGCAGCACCTCGACGATGCCCCGGCGGTTGTAGAGGCCCGTCAGCGGGTCGAAGAAGGCGAGCTGATGCGCTTCGGCAAGCGCCGTGCGCAGCGCGCTGTCGGCCGAGACCTGGCCGGTCACGTCATCGATGGTGGCGACGACGCGCACCGCCGTCGCCGCGCCGGCGGCCACGGGGGCGGCGTTGATCGACAGGATCCGCTGCCGGCCGTCGCCGGCCATCAGCACATGGTGCAGGTCGCGCAGCGTGTGCCCTTCGGCAATGGCGCGCGCCACCGGCAGCGCCTCGGGGGGCAGGGGCTCGCCGTCCCGCGACAGAAGGCGGCAGCCCACGCCCTCGAGGGTGCATCCCGGCAGGCGGCTTGCGTCCGTTCCCAGAAGCGCCGCGGCCTCGTCGTTGGCGAAGACGATGCGGGCATCGGCATCGAAGGCGAGGATGGCCGAGGTGCTGGTCCGCAGGATCGATTCGAGAAGAAGCCGGTCCTCCTGCAGCGCCTCTGCCGCCACGGTCGTGAGCCGCTCGCTCTCGCGGCGTTCCACGGCCGCATGCATGGCCTCGGCCAGGGATTGCAGCGCGGCGAGATCCTCGGGGCGCAGGTCGCTGCTCGTCGTCCGCCAGCCCAGGAGCCCCCGGCCCGCCAGCACCCCGTGCCGCAGCATCGGCACCGCGACGAGCGACCGCAACTCCATCCCGGCCAGCCGATCGCGCGCCGACCCCTCGGGCAGGTCCTGCAGATCGCGCACCATGACCGGCCCGGTGAGGTCGGATCCCGGGCAGAACTTGCATAAATCGTGGACGTCCAAGACGGAATGGCCGTCTCGCGTCCAGCTGTGGATCGGTTCGAGAGGGCCCGCAGTCCCCGCACTGCAGACCTGCGCCACATCGGCTCCGCAGGCGTCCGCCACCTGCGCGAGAGCGCTCTCGATCTCGGTCTCGGTGGCAGAGAGCGGAGCCCGCAGGAGGCGGCCGATGATGTCGAGCACGGTCGCGGTGGTGGGGCTTGCATGGAAATTGCCGCTATCGGTCGCGGAAACGACCGCCGGCCCCCAAGATCCACCCTGTCCCTTACCCGTCATTCGATCGGCTTCGTCTTTTTACCAGCGGGAGGGCCCGACCCTCCATTCAACCTAGAGCACAGCCGAACTGGCTGTCAAATCGGAACACGGGAAGGGTCGATCGCCGTGCCGCAGCGTGCAGGGGCGAGCTTAGCCCAAGGCATACCGCGATTTCGCCTCACTCTTCGCCATTTTTGCGGAGACTGGTAAGTGGACGCTTAAGGTGTGGTATGTATTCTTGGCGATGCCTCGCCTTTGGTATGCACCGGTGCAACAGTGGCGGACCGATAATTATACCTCTTTGAGAAAGTGTGGCGTGCGTGACTGCGAGATGGGATGGAAAGTCGCTTCGGCCGGCGCCTGCGGGGGCGGCTTGGACAGGATCGGCACGGGCGGACTGAGGATGGCACAGGCATCGAATTGGCACGCCCGGCTCAGGCCCGGCCTTCCGCTGGCGGCGTTCCTGCTGCTGCTCGCCTGCGAGTCGACCTCCTTTCCCGGAAGGCCTGCGCTCTCGATCCGCGAGGAGACGGCGCAGTTCCGCACCGTCCCCGCGAGCCGGGCCTGGGTGCCCGTGCCCGGGGCGCTTCTGGTGCAGGAGCGGGACTTGGGCGGCGACCTCGAGCAGCGGATCGGGCTGCCGAACGCCACCACGCTCGAAGGCGACAATATGATCATCTTGCGCGGACGGGCGCCGGGCGGGCCGATTCTCGAGCGGCTCCAGCTGCAGAGCTTCGCCGATGCCGAGGGCGCACTGCCCAAGCCCTTCGGCCGGGTGAGCGACGGCGCTCTCAGCACGCGTGAAGATGTGCTCGGCACCGTAGTCTATGCCGAGGAGCGGCTCGGGGTGGACACGGTCTGTGTCTTGGCCATGCGGCGGATGCCGCCCACGGCCCGGCCGGTTCCGGCGCGGATCGAGGCGCTGGACGTGATGTTGCGCAACTGCACGCGCAGCGGCACGGAGGAGGCGCTGCGGCCCATCGGCGCGGCCAGCCTCGGCTTCGCCCCGCCCGATGTCGCGGCCGGCGCGGGGGCAGGGCGCAACCTCTCGCCCCTCGCCGCGCCGATGCCCTGAGCGCAGCCCCTTGAGCTTCCCGGAGACCCGCCCATGACCGTTCGAGCCAAGGCCCGCTCCCCGATAAGGGTCGTTCCCGTCCTGCTGTTCCTGTTGTGGGTGGCTCTCCTCGTGCCGTTCGGGCTTCTGGCGGCCGCGCCGGTCGCGCCCTCGGCTCAGGGCCTCATCGCCCTCTCTGCGGTGGTGCTGGTGGCGCTGCTCAAGCCCTTCGCCGACAGGATGGTGCCCCGCTTCCTGCTCTTGTCCGCGGCCTCGATGCTGGTGATGCGCTACTGGTTCTGGCGCCTGTTCGAGACGCTGCCGCCGCCCGCGCTCGACGCCTCCTTCCTCTTCGCCCTGCTGCTCTTCACGGTCGAGACCTTCTCGATCTCCATCTTCTTCCTCAACGGCTTTCTCAGCGCCGACCCGACCGACCGGCCGTTCCCGCGACCGCTGCAGCCCGAGGAGCTGCCGACGGTCGACATCCTCGTGCCCTCCTACAACGAGCCTGCCGACATGCTGAGCGTGACGCTCGCGGCGGCCAAGAACATGATCTATCCGGCGCGGTTGCGCACGGTGGTGCTCTGCGACGACGGGGGCACCGACCAGCGCTGCATGTCCCCCGACCCCGAGCTTGCGCAGAAGGCGCAGGAGCGGCGCCGCGAGTTGCAGCAGCTCTGCCGCGAGCTGGGCGTGGTCTATTCGACGCGCGAGCGGAACGAACATGCCAAGGCCGGCAACATGTCGGCCGCGCTCGAGCGGCTGAAGGGCGAGCTCGTGGTGGTGTTCGATGCCGACCACGTCCCGAGCCGCGACTTCCTGGCCAGGACGGTGGGCTATTTCGTCGAGGATCCGGACCTCTTCCTCGTCCAGACGCCGCACTTCTTCATCAACCCCGATCCGATCCAGCGCAACCTCGCGCTCGGCGACCGCTGCCCGCCCGAGAACGAGATGTTCTACGGCAAGATCCACCGCGGCCTCGACCGCTGGGGCGGGGCCTTCTTCTGCGGGTCGGCCGCGGTCCTGCGCCGCCGCGCGCTCGACGAGGCGGGCGGTTTTGCGGGCGAGACCATCACCGAGGATGCCGAGACCGCGCTCGAGATCCATTCCCGCGGCTGGAAGAGCCTTTACATCGACCGGGCCATGATCGCGGGGCTCCAGCCCGAGACCTTCGCCTCCTTCATCCAGCAGCGTGGCCGCTGGGCCACGGGCATGATGCAGATGCTGCTGCTGAAGAACCCGCTCTTCCGCCGCGGTCTCGGGATCGCGCAGCGCCTGTGCTACCTCAACTCGATGAGCTTCTGGTTCTTCCCGCTGGTGCGGATGATGTTCCTCGTGGCGCCGCTCATCTATCTCTTCTTCGGCATCGAGATCTTCGTGGCCACCTTCGAGGAGGTGCTGGCCTACATGCCGGGCTATCTGGCGGTGAGCTTCCTCGTCCAGAATGCGCTCTTCGCGCGGCAGCGATGGCCGCTCGTCTCCGAGGTCTACGAGGTGGCGCAGGCGCCCTATCTGGCGCGCGCCATCGTGACCACGCTCCTGCGGCCGCGCAGTGCCCGCTTCGCCGTGACCGCGAAGGACGAGACGCTGAGCGAGAACTACATTTCCCCCATCTACCGCCCGCTCCTCTTCACTTTCCTCCTCTGCCTGTCCGGCGTGTTCGCCGCGCTGGTCCGCTGGGTGGCCTTCCCGGGTGACAGGTCGGTCCTGCTCGTCGTGGGCGGCTGGGCGGTGCTCAACGTGCTTCTCGTGGGCTTCGCGCTGCGGGCCGTGGCCGAGAAGCAGCAGCGGCGCGCGGCACCCCGTGTGCAGATGGAGGTGCCGGCCGAGGCGCAGATCCCCGCCTTCGGCAACCGCTCGCTGACCGCAACCGTGCTCGATGCCTCGACCAGCGGCGTGCGCCTTCTGGTGCGGCTGCCCGGGGTGGGCGATCCGCATCCGGCGCTCGAGGCGGGGGGGCTCATCCAGTTCCAGCCGAAGTTCCCCGACGCGCCGCAGCTCGAGCGCATGGTGCGCGGCCGCATCCGCTCGGCGCGCCGCGAGGGCGGGACGGTGATGGTGGGCGTGATCTTCGAGGCCGGCCAGCCGACCGCGGTGCGCGAGACGGTGGCCTATCTCATCTTCGGCGAGAGCGCGCACTGGCGCACGATGCGCGAGGCCACGACGCGGCCCATCGGGCTCCTGCACGGGATGGCGCGGATCCTGTGGATGGCGGCCGCGAGCCTGCCCAAGACCGCGCGCGACTTCATGGACGAACCTGCCCGCCGCCGGCGCCGCCAGGAGGAACCGAAGGAGAAACAGGCGCATCTCCTGGCCTTCGGCACCGACTTCAGCACCGAACCGGACTGGGCGGGCGAGCTGCTCGATCCGACGGCGCAGGTCTCCGCACGTCCCAACACGGTCGCCTGGGGGTCGAACTGATGGACATGCGACTGCTGCCTCTCCTGCTCCTCGGAGCGCTGGCGCCGATGGCCGCGGCCCAGGACGCGCCGATGATCGTGATCGAGGGCCTCACGTCCGAAGAACCGAAGGCGGCCCCCGATGCCGCCGCGGAAGCGACGCCGGCGGCAGAGGTCGCACCCTGGATCATTCCGATGCGCTCTCTGGCCGAGACCACGCAGGTCGGGCCGCTCTTCCGCCTGCAGGGCCAGCAGGCCCGCGCGGCCTTCCGTCTCTTCCTGCCGGCCGAAGCGGCCGGCGGCACGCTCACGCTCGCGCAGCGCAGCAGCATCAACGTCCTGCCCGAAAGCTCGCAGGTCATCGTCCGGATGAACGATCAGGAGATCGGTCGCTTCACCCCCCGCCAGTTCGGCCCCCTGGGGGCCATCACCATGCCGCTCGGCGATGCCGTGCGGGCGGGCGACAATCTCGTGACGATCGAGGCGCAGCACCGGCACCGCATCTATTGCGGTGCGGATGCCGAATTCGACCTCTGGACCGAGGTCGATCTGAGCCAGAGTGGCGTGGCTCTTCCCGCCGCAGCGGTCGGCACGGAGCCCACCTCGTTCATCGCGGCCCTCACCGCGCAGGCGGAGTCGGGCCAGCCGATCGAGATCCGCACGGCCACCCCGCCCGACGAGGCGACGCTGCGCGCTCTGGCCCAGGCTCTCGGGCGGCCCTTCCCCGACGAGGCGCTGCCGCTCGCGCTGAGCAAGCCGTGGCAGGCCAAGGCCGGCCACACTTATGCGCGGGTCACGCTGCTGCCCTCCGACGTCGACCGCGCCACCATCCGCAGGGGCGGCGATGGGGCCGTGGTTCTGGTCCTCGAGCATCTGCCCGGGGGCACACCCAAGGCGTCGCTCGTCGCCGATCTTCTGGGAGAGAGCCGGACGCTGCCGCCCCCGACGCTGCCGCAGATCCCGCCCGGCCGCGTCGTCACGCTGGGCGACATGGGCGTCGACACCATCCTCACCGACAACCGCTACTTCAACCGCGACATCGACTTCCAGCTGCCGGACGACTGGCTGCTGCTGGCGAGCCAGAAGGCACGGATCGGTATCGACTACGGCTTTGCCGGGGGGCTGCCCGAGGGCGCGCTGCTGCTCGTGAAGGTCAATGGCACGACGGTGCGCATGCTGCCGCTCGACCGCGGCGCCGCGGCGGTGAAGCCCCGGCTCGACATCGGCTTCCCGGCGCGGCTCCTGCATCCCGGCCCCAACCGGCTGTCGTTCGAATCGGTCATCCCGGGCAATCCGCCCGACCAGCCCTGTCCCGTCGCGGGCGATCTGATGCAGGTGCTGAGCTCGACCGACCTCGAGGTGCCGCCCTCGCCGCGGATGCAGATGGCGGACATGGCGCGGGATCTGGCGCAGGTGACGCCGGCATCGGTGCATGCCGCCACGCCCGACGGGCTGGCGCGGACGCTGCCCTTCATGTCGGCCTTCCGCGAGGTTCCCGGCGCGGCGCCCGTGCGGCTCACGGTGGCGGGCCTGCACGACATTGCCGCGGTTCCGCTGAACGAGGAGGGCCTGACGCCGCGCCTTCTCGCCCTGACGCTGCTTCCCTCCACCGTCTCCCGGCTGGTGGAGCGTCCGACGGCGCCCGCGGGCCCGCCGGCCAACGCGCTCGCTCCGCTCGGCGCCGCGCCGGGGGAGGGGGTGATGCCGCCGCTGGTCGAGTCGAACTGGTCGGACCGCGCCCAGACCTTCATGGAGGCCACGCTGCAGCCCGTCATCCAGGCGGTTCGGCGGATGCTGCGGCCGGGGGACGGCACCCTCGCCGAGTGGCTTGCCACGCGCAAGGGCACGGCCATGGTGCTCGCGCCCGAACCGGGCAAGCTCTGGGTCATCCTCGGGCCCGAGGCCGAGCCTGCCCGGGTTGCCGAAGCCCTCGCCCTGGCGCCGCGCTCGCCCGGCGGGCCGCGCGGCCAGGTGGCCGTGCTCGGCGCCGACGGACGCTGGTCGAGCTGGTCCAAGCCCGGCCTCCTGCCGGAGTTGCGCGAGCCCGTGAGCCTTGACAATGTGCGCAGCGTGGTGGGCAACGTCGCATCGGCGCGGCCCCCCCTGCTGCTCGGCGGGATGCTCGGCCTCGCCTGGATCAGTGCTGCAATCGCCGTGGGCTTCGTGCTCCGCACCCGGGGGAAGGGCCTGAAATGAGGAGACGGACCATCCTGACGTCGGCCGCCGCCGCGCTGATGCTGGCCCCTGCAGGACGCCTCTTCGCGCAGGCGGGCGGGGAGGCCCTGGCCGCGGATCACCCGCTGCAGGCGGCCTGGCGCAGCTGGAAGAATGCCTTCCTGCTGCCCGCCGGCCGCATCGTCGACGGGCCGCAGCAGAATGCGAGCCATTCCGAAGGTCAGGGCTACGGCGCCACGCTGGCCGCGATCTTCGGCGACGAGGAGGCCCTGCGGCGCATCGTCGACTGGACCGAGGCGAACCTCGCGCGGCGCGAGGACAAGCTTCTGAGCTGGCGCTGGCTGCCCGGTGTGGCGCTGGCCGTGCCCGATGAAAACAACGCCACCGATGGCGATCTCTTCTACGCCTGGGGTCTCGCCATGGCCGCACAGCGGTTCGGCAAGGCCGATTACGCCGGGCGCGCGACCGAACTCGCGCGCGCCATCGCGCTGCATTGCGTGCGCCCGCATCCGGACGGCTCCGAGCGGCTCGTGCTGCTGCCGGGGGCCACAGGCTTCGAGACGCCGGACGGGGTGGTGCTCAATCCCTCCTACTACATGCCCCGCGCCCTGACCGAGCTCGCCGCCTTCAGCGGCCAGGACCGGCTGGCGCGCTGTGCCCGCGACGGGGCCGACTGGATCGCGTCGCTCGGGCTTCCGCCGGACTGGGCGCTGGTGACGGCCTTCGGCACGCAGCCGGCGCCGGGCCTGTCCCACAACAGCGGCTACGATGCGCTGCGCGTGCCGCTGTTCCTGCTCTGGTCCGGGCTGACGGCCAATCCGGCGCTGCGGCGCGCGGTCGAGACGGCCGGGGGATCCGCTTCCGTCGACACGCCGGTGAGGTTCGACCGCGAGACGGGGGCGGTGCTCGAACGGTCCGCCGATCCGGGCTTCCGTGCCGTGCAGGCGCTCGGCGACTGCGCCCTTTCGGGTCGGCCGGGGGCGGCGATCCCGCCCTTCGACGCGCGCCAGCCCTACTACCCCGCGACGCTGCATCTGATGGCGCTCGTGGCACAAGTGGAAGGTTTTTCTGCATGCGTTCCGATCTGAGGCGGCTCTCCGGCCTGACCCTCTCGCTGATCCTGGCCGGCAGCCTGGCCCTGGCGCAGGGATCGGCCCCCACGCCGCAGGATCTCGAGGCGCTGAACTACTATGTCTCGAACGGCGACAGCCGGGCCGCGAATGCCGAGCTGCGCCGCCTGCGCGCGCAGTTTCCCGACTGGGACGTGCCTGAGGACCTCACGCTGCTGGGCCAGCAGCGGTCTCCCGCCGCCGAGATCGACCGGATCTACCGGCAGATCGCGGCCGGAGACCTGACCGAGGCCCGGCAGACGATGGACCAGACGTCGCGCACCTTCCCCGGATGGACGCCGCCAGCCGAGATGGAGCGTCTTCTGGCGACGGCCGAGGCACAGGCCGCCTTCGATGCGGCGGCCACTGCGGGCAATGCGGCCGCGGCGATCGAGATTGCGCGGCGGACGCCCGCGATCCTCCGCTGCGACCGGGTGAACAACGCCTGGCGGCTGGCCGAGCTGCAGGCGGCGGCGGGCCAGAAGGCGGCCGCGCTGCAGAGCTATCGCGGGGTGATCGCCTCCTGCTCGGGCCTGTCCGAGGTGACGGCGACGCTCGAGAAGGCCGAAGCCGTGGCCAGCGATGCCGAGCTGGTTGAGCTCTTCCGGCTGGCCAATGCGCAGCTTCCGGGCTCGGGGCCCGCGCTGAAGGCGCTCGAGACGCGGCTGCGGGCCGGACGCGGCGATACGGCGCCCGAGGGGGCAGCAGCCGGCGGAGCCACGCGCACGCCCGG
>NZ_MABH01000094.1 GCF_001720585.1 Cereibacter johrii
ACCGCCCCGCCAAGGCCGGCGGCTTCAAGGCGCGCGAGGACCGTCCGGCGAAACTCAGGGCCGAAGGCGCGGCCGAGCGGCCCGCCCGCGCGGGCTTCAAGAAGGACTTCGGCAAGAAGGACGCCCCGCGCAAGCCGCGCGCCGAAGCGTCCGACACGAGCCGCCGCTTCACGCCGCCGAAGAAGCCGCGCAGCTGACGCAAGGGCCTCGCCCCCGCAGAGCCGCCGCCCCCCGGGCCGGCGGCTCTTTTCCTGGTAACGGCGCCCGGCCCTATCCCCAGAGGGGCGCGGCGAGGTGGATGCCCACCGACACGCGCGGGCCCGTCCGCTCGACGAGGGCAAAGCTCTCGCAGCCATTGTCGAGCAGCGCCGCCAGCATCCGCACCGGCAGGGCCGACAGCTGCGCCACCGCGCGCCCGGCCTCGTCGAGGAGCAGCACCGCCCCCGAGGCGAACGGGCGCTGCGGATCGCGCTCGAGCCTGAGGATCGCGCCCTCGGCGGGCGGATCGGACGCCTCGAGCGGCGCCGCCTCGCAGGCCATCACCCGCACCGCGCCTGCCAGCCTCTCGTCCGCGCGATCCTGACCCCCCGCCCGCGGGCGGTCCTGCAACGGATCGTCGGTCGCGATCATCCGGCTGTCTCCTGCTGTGTCGCAGGGTCAACGTGTAAAAGCGACATCGTTCCATGCAAGATGAAAATTTTGCGTCGGAACGCCGGACGGCCGCGGCTGTTGCGCGAAGATCCCGCAGAGACCGTCAACGGAGGCCGCCAATGTTCGACTGCATCATCGTGGGCGCGGGGCCCGCCGGTCTGACCGCCGCCATCTTCCTCACGCGCTTCCGCCGGAGCGTGCTCCTCCTCGACGGCGGGCAGAGCCGCGCCTCGCTGATCCCGCGGTCGCACAACCATCCGGCCTTCCCCGAGGGCATCCGCGGCGCCGAACTGCTGTCGCGGATGCGCGGCCAGCTCGGCCGGCTGGGGATCGAGCCCGTGCCCCTCTCCGCGAAGGCCGTCCGCCGGTTGCCCGGCGGGGAGTGGGACGTGGAAACCGAGGAGCGGGTGCTGCGGGCGCGTCACCTCATCCTCGCAACGGGCGTCCGGGACCGGCTGCCCGACCTGCCCGATGTGGTGAGCCATGTGCGGGCGGGCCTGATCCGGCAATGTCCGATCTGCGATGCCTTCGAGGTGATCGACCGCACGATCGCCGTGCTGGGGCACGCGGAATGCGCGGCGAGCGAGGCCCTGTTCCTGCGCGGCTACAGCGAGCGGGTCACATTGGTGCCGCTCGGGCACGAGCTGCCGCCGGTCTGGCTCCGGAGCCTCGCGGAGGCAGGCGTGCGGGTCGAGCCGCGCCCCGTCCGGCGGATCCTGCCCGAGCCGGGGCGCGGCGTGACGCTGGGCTACCCGGACGGCCATGAAGAGCGGTTCGACGCGGTCTATGCCGGGCTCGGCGTCGAGCCGCAGACCGATCTTGCGGAGAGCATCGGCCTCTCGCTTCTGCCGGACGGGCGAATCGGCACCGATGCCCATCAACGCACGGACGTGCCCGGCCTCTGGGCGGCGGGCGATGTGGTGACCGGGCTGAACCAGATCGCCGTGGCCATGGCGCAGGCAGAGATCGCCGCAACGGATCTGCACAACCACCTGAGGTTGCAGGAAGGACGCACCCTGTCGCAGTGACAACCGGCGCGCCGTGAGGCTTCTTCTCTCTCAGAGACTTTCGCAGAGGCCGCCGCACGCGCGGAACCGCAGCGCAAACCGCGTGTTCCGCCTGCAACCGGCAAGAAATCGCTCATGAGCCGGTGCCGTCGCGGCACACGGGCTTCCGGCTGCGGCGAAACGTGCGGAAGGATTTGTGCAACCAGAACGACAACAGGAGGATCCTTTCATGACACTCTTCTCGCTCCGAGCCGGCGCCTGCGCGCTGGCTTTGATGGCCGGCACGGCGGGCATGGCCGCGGCGCAGGTGACCATCGTCCGCGGCAACGACACGGACCCTGCGACGCTCGACCATCACCTGACCTCGACCGTCGCCGAGAGCCGGATCATGAACGACCTCTACGAGGGGCTCGTGGTGCAGGACGCGCAGGCGAAGGTCGTGCCCGGCGTGGCCGAAAGCTGGGAGATCTCGGAGGACGGTCTCACCTACACCTTCAAGCTCCGCGACGATGCGAAATGGTCGAACGGGGATCCCGTCGTGGCCGAGGACTTCGTCTTTGCCCTGCGGCGCATCATGACGCCGGCGACGGCGGCGATCTATGCCAACATCCTCTACCCGATCGCCAATGCCGAGGCCGTCGCCACCGGCGGGAAGCAGCCCGAAGAGCTGGGCGTCGAGGCGGTGGACGAGCACACCCTGAAGTTCACCCTGAACGCGCCCACGCCCTATTTCCTCGAGCTCCTGACGCACCAATCCTCGCTGCCGATGCACCGGGCGACGGTCGAGGCGGAAGGGTCGAACTTCACCAAGCCCGGCGTGATGGTCACGAACGGCGCCTACAAGCTGGTCAGCTTCGCGCCCAACGACCGCATCGTGATGGAGAAGAACGAGCATTTCCACGATGCGGCGAATGTGGCCATCGACCGCGTGGAATGGGTGCCCTTCGAGGACCGCTCGGCCTGTCTGCGCCGGTTCGAGGCGGACGAGGTGCAGATGTGCACGGACGTTCCGGCCGAGCAGATGGCCTACATGCGCGAGAACCTGAAGGACGAGCTGCATGTGGCGCCCTACCTCGGCACCTACTATCTGCCGGTGAAGGGCGCCGACGGCAGCCCGCTGAAGGACAAGCGGGTGCGGCAGGCGATCTCGATGGTGCTGGATCGTGACTTCATCGCCGAGGAGGTCTGGCAGGAGACCATGCTGCCCGGCTATTCGATGGTGCCTCCGGGCATCTCGAACTATGTCGAGACCCCGCCCGCGCTCGACTATGCCGACGAGGATCTGCTCGACCGCGAGGACAAGGCAAAGGCGCTGCTCGAGGAAGCCGGCGTGGCGGAGGGCAGCCTCACGGTGCAGCTCTCCTACAACTCGTCCGAGAACCACCGGAACACGATGACGGCCATCGCCGACATGCTGAAGAACATCGGCATCAACGCGACGCTGAACGAGATGGAAGGCACGAACTACTTCAACTACCTGAAGGAAGGCGGCGCCTTCGACATCGTGCGCGCGGGCTGGATCGGCGACTATTCCGACCCGCAGAACTTCCTGTTCCTGTTCGAGGGCGGCGTGCCCTTCAACTATCCGCGCTGGGAGAATGCCGATTACGACGCGCTGATGGACAAGGCCGCCGTCACGCAGGATCTCGGACAGCGCGCGCAGATCATGGCCGATGCCGAGACGATCCTGCTCGACGAGGTGCCGGCGATCCCGCTGCTGACCTACTCCTCGCGGGCGCTCGTGTCGGGCAAGGTGCAGGGCTACGAGGACAACCTGCCCGACGTCCACCTCACCCGCTGGCTCTCGCTCGCCGAGTAACCTGTTCCGGGGCGCGGGTCGCGTGACCCGCGTCCCCCCTGCGAGGGCTTTTTCCATGCTTCGCTACACGCTGCGACGGCTCGCCTCGGCCGTCCCGACCGTCTTCATCATCGTCACCCTCACCTTCTTCATGATCCGCCTCGCGCCCGGCGGCCCGTTCGACCTCGAGCGGCCGCTCGATCCGCTCATCATGGAGAACCTCAAGCGGGCCTATAACCTCGACGGGTCGCTCTGGTCGCAATATCTGACCTACATGGGCAACCTGATGCAGGGCGACCTCGGCCCCTCGTTCACGAAGCGCGATTTCACCGTGAACGATCTCTTCGCCTCCGGCCTGCCGATCTCGATGCTGCTGGGCGGCCTTGCCATCTCGCTCGCGGTGCTGATCGGCACGATTCTCGGCGCCATCGCGGCGCTGAGGCAGAATTCCTGGCTCGACTATACGATCGTGGGGCTCGCGACCTTCGGCATCACGACGCCGAACTTCGTGGTGGCCCCGCTGCTGAGCCTCTTCTTCGGGGTGATCCTGCGCTGGCTGCCCGCGGGCGGCTGGTCCTCCTCCGATCCCGCCTATTGGGTGCTGCCGGTGGTGACGCTCGCCCTGCCGCAGGTGGCGGTGATCGCGCGCCTCGTGCGCGGCGCGACCATCGAGGCCCTGCGCTCGAACCATGTCCGCACCGCCCGCGCCTATGGCCTGCCCGCCCGGACGGTGGTGGTGAAGCACGCGCTGCGCGCGGCCATGCTGCCGGCGGTCAGCTACCTCGGCCCCACCGCCGCGGGTCTCCTGACCGGCTCGGTCGTGGTCGAGACGATCTTCGGCCTGCCGGGGATCGGGCGCTATTTCGTGCAGGGCGCGCTCGGACGCGACTACACGCTCGTGATGGGGACCGTGGTGGTCATCGCCCTCTTCATCCTGCTCTTCAACCTGATCGTGGACCTGCTCTACACGCTCCTCGACCCGCGGGTGCGCTATGACTGAGATGCCCATTCCCACACCGGGTACGCCCTCGCCCCAGCCGGAAGCCATCGTCGGCCGCTCGCTCTGGCAGGATGCTTGGATCCGGCTGCGCAGGAACCGCGCCGCGGTCGCCTCGGCGCTGGTGCTGGCCTTCCTCGGCCTCGTCGGCATCTTCGGCCCGATGCTCTCGCCGCACGATTACACGCGCGTCTATCCGCAATTCGTCCGCGCTCCGGCCAGCCTCGAGCCCTATCCGCGGGCCGACGTGGTGATCCCGAACTTCGAGCGCACCATGGCCCGCGCCCGGATCGAAGGCACACCCGTGCTGGAGAACGGCACCGTCTCCGTCCAGATCCGGGACGAGGAGCCCATCGACGACCGCATCCTGCGCTACTTCCAGCGCTCCGACCTCTTCATCAATCCGCGGCTCGATCTTGCGCCCGACGGGTTGAGCGGCACGCTCTCGGCCGATGTGGAGCAGCTCTATTTCCTCTTCGGCACCGATGCCGTGGGACGGGATCTCATGTCGCGCATCTTCATCGGCGTCCGGATCTCGCTGGCCATCGGGCTTCTGGCCTCGGCCATGGCGCTCCTGCTGGGCGTCACCTACGGGGCGATCTCGGGCTATCTCGGCGGGCGGGGGGACAATGTGATGATGCGGATCGTGGACGTGCTCTATTCGCTGCCGTTCATCTTCTTCGTGATCCTGCTCGTGGTCTTCTTCGGGCGAAACCTCGTCATCATCTTCATCGCCATCGGCGCGACCGAATGGCTCGACATGGCGCGGATCGTGCGCGGCCAGACGCTCAGCCTCAAGCGGCAGGAGTTCGTGCAGGCGGCCGAGGCGCTCGGCGCCACGCGCGCGGGCATCCTCATGCGCCATGTGGTGCCGAACACGCTCGGGCCGGTGATCGTCTTCGTGACGCTTCTCGTGCCCAAGGCCATCCTGCTGGAAAGCCTGCTCTCGTTCCTGGGCCTTGGCGTGCAGGAGCCGCTGACCTCGCTCGGCCTCCTGATCTCGGAAGGGGCCGCCAACATGCGCGGCGCGCCGTGGCTCCTGATCTGGCCCGCCCTCACGCTGACCGCGATCCTGTTCGCGCTGAACTTCCTCGGCGACGGATTGCGCGACAGCCTCGACCCGAAGGACCGCTGAGATGGAGCCCGTTCTCGATGTGAAGGGCCTTCGGGTCACCTTCCAGACCAATGACGGCGAGGTTCAGGCCGTGCGCGGCATCGACCTCTCGGTGATGCCCGGCGAGACCGTGGCCATCGTGGGCGAATCCGGCTCGGGCAAGAGCCAGACCACCATGGCGCTCATGGGGCTTCTGGCGCAGAACGGCCGCGCCACCGGCTCGGCCCGCTACCGGGGCCGCGAGCTGATCGGCCTGTCCGAGCGCGAGCTGAACAAGGTGCGCGGCGACAAGATCACCATGATCTTCCAGGAGCCGATGACCTCGCTCGACCCGCTCTACCGGATCGGCGACCAGCTGGCCGAGCCGCTGCGCTTCCACCGCGGGCTCTCGAAACGCGAGGCGCGGCCCCGGATCGTGGAGCTTTTGCGCCTCGTGGGCATTCCCGAGCCCGAGCGGCGGATCGACAGCTACCCGCACGAACTGTCGGGCGGGCAGCGCCAGCGGGTGATGATCGCCATGGCGCTCGCCTGCGATCCCGACATCCTGATCGCCGACGAGCCCACCACCGCGCTCGACGTGACGATCCAGGCGCAGATCCTGACCCTTCTGGCCGATCTGCAGAAGCGGCTCGGCATGGCGATCCTCTTCATCACCCACGACCTCGGCATCGTGCAGCGCTTCGCCGACCGGGTCTATGTGATGCAGGCCGGCGAGGTGGTCGAGACCGGCGAGACCGGCGCGCTGTTCGAGGCACCGTCGCATCCCTACACGCGGATGCTGCTCGATGCAGAGCCCGAGGGGACGAAGGCGCCGCCGCCCGGGACGGCGCCGGTGCTGATGGAGGGGCGCAACGTCGAGGTGGTCTTCTCGAGCGGCGGTGGCCTCTTCGAGGCGCCGAACAGGCTGCGCGCCGTGGACCGCGTCTCGGTCCGGCTCCGGCAGGGCCAGACGATCGGGGTGGTGGGCGAGTCCGGCTCGGGCAAGTCCACCCTCGGGCGGGCTCTCCTGCGGCTCCTGCCCTCGGAGGGTCTGGTGACCTTCGAGGGCCGCGAGCTTGCCCGCGACGCGGCCGAGATGCGGCCCCTGCGACGCCGGATGCAGCTCGTCTTCCAGGATCCGTTCGGCTCGCTCTCGCCGCGGATGACCGTGGGCCGGATCATCACCGAAGGCCTCAAGATCCACGAGCCGGACCTCTCCACCCGCGAGCGCGACCGCCGCGCGGGCGAGGCGCTGGCCGAGGTGGGCCTCAGCCCCGCCATGCGCAACCGCTACCCGCACGAATTCTCGGGCGGACAGCGCCAGCGCATCGCCATCGCCCGGTCGATGATCCTGAAGCCCAGGGTGATCGTTCTGGACGAGCCCACCTCGGCCCTCGATAGGTCGGTGCAGAAGCAGATCGTGGAGCTGTTGCGCGACCTGCAGGCGCGGCACGGGCTCTCCTACCTCTTCATCAGCCACGACCTCGCCGTGGTCCGGGCGCTGTCGGATTACATCGTGGTGATGAAGGAGGGCCGCATCGTCGAGGAGGGCCAGACCGCCGACATCTTCGACCGCCCGCAGGAGGCCTACACCCGCACGCTCATGGCCGCCGCGCTCGAGACGCGGCGCTTTCGCGAGGAGGCGGAACGGACCGGCGTCTGAGCGGTTCCGCATGGAGGAGGATGCCATGACGGATGACAGCAAATCGCCGCCGCACGACCGCAGGCGACAGGACAATCTGGTGGACCAGCGCCAGCAGCAGATCGACCCGGCCGGCAAGCACCGCGAGGATCCGGGCGAGGCCGGGCCTCACCGCTCGCAGAAGCAGCCGGGACAGACCCCGGAAGACCCTCAGGACAAACCCTGAGACGCAGGGGGCGAGGCAACTTGACGCGCCGCGCCCCCTGCGAGTCGTTCGCGCGCGACAGAGGCCGGACGATGGGCGATGTCCGTGGCAGCCACAGAGCCACGGATGAGCCCGATGACCGACGACCGCGCCCCCCTGATCCTGACAGGCCTTACCCTCGTCGGAATGTGCGCAGCGGCCGTCGTGCGCTGGGGGATCGGAACGACAGAAGCGCCCTGGCCCACCGTCGAGGCCGGGGCATTGCTCCTCGTCTTCCTCGCGGGCGGGGTGCCGGCGGCCATCCGCGCGCTCAGGGCCCTCTGGCAGGAACACGAGCTCGACATCGACCTCCTGATGGTCATCGCGGCCCTCGCCGCGGCGGCCGTGGGCGCCGCCATGGAAGGAGCGGTGCTGCTCACCCTCTTCAGCTTTTCCACTACGCTCGAGCATCGCGCCATGGGCCGCGCCCGCCGGGCCATCGAGGCGCTGATGGAACTCCGCCCCGACCGGACGCTGCGGCGCACGCAGGCGGGCACCGAGGAGGTCGCGGTCGGGGATCTGCGTCCGGGCGATGTCGTCGTGCTCCGCCCCGGCGCGCGGGTTCCGGTGGACGGGATCGTGGTCGAGGGCGAGGGCTCCATCGACGAATCCACCATCACCGGCGAATCCGTCCCCGTGGCCAAGAGCCGCGGCGCCGCCGTCTTCGAGGCGACGGTGAACCTCCACGGCGTTCTCGAGGTCGAGGTGCGCCGCCCGCTGGCGGAAAGCACCGTCGCGCGGATGATCGCGCTCGTCACCGAAGCCCAGGCGGCGCGCGCGCCCTCCGAACGCTTCTCCGAATGGTTCGGCCAGCGCTACACGGTGGCGGTGCTGGCGGGCTCGATCCTGGCGCTCCTGGGCTTCCTCTGGGCGGGCCGCGCCTGGGACGACGCGCTCTACCGCGCCGCGACCCTCCTCGTGGCCGCAAGCCCCTGCGCCATCGTGATCTCGGTCCCCGCGGCGATCCTGTCCGCCCTCTCGGCGGCGGCCCGGGGCGGCGTCCTCTTCAAGGGCGGGGCCGCGCTCGAGACGCTGGCGCGGGTGGAGAGCTTCGCCTTCGACAAGACCGGCACCCTCACCACCGGCCGGCAGGAGGTGGTGGAGATCGCCTGCGACGGAGACCGCGATGCCTTCCTCACCCGCCTCGCGGGGCTCGAGGCCCATTCCGAACATCCGATCGCCGATGCGATCCGCCGCGCGGCCGAGGCGCGGGGCCTGCAACCCTTCCCCGTGCGCGAGGCGCGGGCGGTGCCCGGCGAAGGCATGGTGGGGGTGGATGACGAGGGCATGATCTGGGCCGGCAACGCCCGGCTCGCGGCGCGGATGGGCGCGCGC
>NZ_MABH01000095.1 GCF_001720585.1 Cereibacter johrii
CGTGGCCGGGGAAGGCCGATTGGGGCTTCCTTGCATGCCCGGGGGGCGGGGCAGGAACGGTTCGGGGCCGGCGCCATGCCCAGCGCTGCGGGAGATGGGCTCAGGAGGCGGCGGGGACGGGACCCGGGGGGCGCGGCCCGCCCAGCCCGAAATGGGCGGCGAGGTCGGAGAGATGGTCGCTCAGGAAGCGGTCGAAGGCGGGGCCGGGCTGGCGCGCGCGGATCGTGGCGCCGAGCGGATCGGGGGCGCGGATGCCGCTGCCCGAGAGCTCTTCGAGCACCGCATGGCCGCAGAAGGGGACATGAACCTCGGAATAGCCCCCCTCATGGACGAGGACGAGCCTGTTTCCGCAGAGGTCGGCCGCGGCCTCCTTCATCCTCCGCGTCATCTCCCGGAAGGTCTCGGCCGACGCCATCATGCGGCCGAGAGGATCGAGGGCCGAGGCGTCGAAGCCGCAGGCCACCACGATCGCATCGGGCCTGTGACGGCGAAGCGCGGGCAGCACGAGCCGATCCATGGCCTCGAGATAGCCGCGGTGTCCGGTGCCGGGCGGCAGCGGGATGTTGAGGTTCGCCCCGTGCCCCGGACCCTCGCCGCGCACCTCCGCCCCGCCGGTGTCGAGCGGATAGTTGCGCTCCTGGTGCAGCGAGACGGTCAGGACCTCGGGGCGGGAGAGGAAGATCGCCTCGGTTCCGTTGCCGTGATGCACGTCCCAGTCCACCACCGCGATCCGCTCCGCCCGCTTCTCGGCCAGGGCCGCTTCGACCGCGATGGCGATATTGGCGAGGAGGCAGAAGCCGTTCGGCCAGTCGGGCAGGCAATGGTGTCCCGGCGGGCGGCTCAGCGCATAGGCATTGGCGAGGCGGCCGTCGAGCACCTCCCGGAGCGCCGCCGTGGCGAGGCCCGCCGAGAGGGCCGCCGTCTCGTAGCCGTCGCGGCCGAAGGGGCTGCGCAGGCCGAGCTCGCCGCCGCCGCGGTCGGAGAGGGCCTTGAACGCGGTCAGGTAGGCGGCGGGATGGACGCGGCGCAGCTCCTCCTCGGAGGCGGGCGGGGCGCCCTGCATCCGGAGCGCGCCTGCGAGGCCGGTGACCTCGATGAGGTTCTTCAGCCGTCGCTTGGTCTCGGGGCTCTCGGGCAGGCCGGCGCCCGGCTGGACGAGGCCGCCCACCGGCAGCGTCAGGGCGTAATTGCCGCCGTGATGCCAGAAGCACCGCTCGTCCCAGAAGAAGCCCGTGGCCATGCCGTCCTCCGTTTGCGCCGAGCCTGCGTCCGCGCTAAGGCTCGCGCAAGGGGGAAGCGATGGACGAGGGATCCACTCTGGCCGATCTGGCCCGGCCGGGCGTGCCCTTCGCGGTGCGGGTGACGCCGCGCGCCGCGCGGGCGAAGGTCGAGCTGCAGGAGGGCGTGGTGCGGGTGCATGTCACCTGCGTGCCGGAGGATGGCAAGGCCAACCGGGCCGTGACCGAGGCGCTGGCCAAGGCGCTGGGCGTGGCCAAGAGCCGCCTCACGCTGGTGCGGGGGGCCACGAGCCGCGACAAGACCTTCCGGCTGGATTGAGGGCACCCCCTCGGCGGCCCGCGCGGATGTCGGAGCCGGAGCGGATGTCGGGCCTGCCGCGAGGGCGGCGGGGCAGCGCCATACGACGCCGCTCTCCGCAGGCGGGTCTTCCCATCTGGCGATGCGCCATCGGCGGCCCGGAGCCGCGGAGGCCCCGAACGCCGTGGGGATCGTGCCGAGAGCGGGATGCCGCGGGGCAGGGAGGTCCGCGCGCCGCAGCGTCTCTCTCCGAGGCCCTCAGCCGTTCAGCATCAGCTGGTAGCTCTCGGGCACGAAGCGGAAGCCCTCGTCGGTCGTCTCGACGAAGCCGATGGCCGGGAAGGGCATGTGGTAGCCGATGAAGGGGATGCGCTCTTCGGCGATCCGGCCGAAGAGGGCGCGCCGGGTGGCGGCGGCCGCGGCCTTGTCCATGTCGAAGCGCACCTCCCAGTCGGGATGGCCGAGGGAGAAGGCGTAATGGTTCGCCGCATCGGCCGTCAGCATCAGCGCCTGCCCCTCGCTCTCGAGCCGCCAGGCCATGTGGCCGGGCGTGTGGCCGAAGGCCTCGACGGCCGTGATGCCGGGAGCCACCTCGTCGCCGCCTTCCACGAAGGTCATCTTGTCGAGGAGCGGGCGCACCTTGGCCTCGTAGCCCTCGTTGCCCTGCGCCGACCAATGGTCGTTCTCGATCCGGCCCGTGACATAGCGGGCCTTGGCGAAGGTGGGCGTCTCGCCCTCCATCAGCCCGCCGATATGGTCGCCATGCATGTGGGTGAGGACCACGACATCCACCGCGTCGGGCGCATGGCCCGCGGCCTCGAGTGCGGCCAGGATGCCCTCCGGCGCGAGGCCCGTGTCGAAGAGGATCAGCTCGGAGCGGGTGTTGACGAGGGTGGGGGTGAAGAAGCCCTGCGCCCGGTCGGTGGGCAGGAAGGCTGCGCGGGCGGCGGCCTCGAACTCCTCCTGCGGGACATTGGCCGCGAAGATCTCCTTCGGGCCCTCCTGCACGCGGGTGCCGGCGAGGAGCGGCGTGACCTCGAAGCTGCCGAGAGCGTAGCGGCGGAACGGCGGCGTGGCCGCGCCCTGCTTCTCGGCCGCGGCAAGGGCCGGGGCCGCTCCGAGGGCGGGGACGAGCGGCAGGGCGGCTCCGGCCAGAAGGGCGTTTCGGCGCGTCATGGTCATCGGCATCCTCCGGTTTGGTCGCGGTGATGGCTCATCATAGAGGCGCGGGGGCCGCTGACAGCGCTTCTGACGCAAAGGTGATCGGGAGGGGCCCTATTCCCACCAGGGATCGATGGCCGCGATATCCTCGTCGGACCAGCCGAAATGGTGGGCGAGTTCGTGGATCATCACATGCGTCACCAGTTCGCGCAGCGTGACATCGCCCCGAGCCACCCATTCGTCGAGGATCGGCCGCCGGAAGAGCCAGATCGCGTCCGGCTGCACGGGCTGGTCCATCACCG
Source organism: Cereibacter johrii (assembly GCF_001720585.1). GTDB lineage: Bacteria > Pseudomonadota > Alphaproteobacteria > Rhodobacterales > Rhodobacteraceae > Cereibacter_A > Cereibacter_A johrii. The sequence continues at coordinate 3,000 of NZ_MABH01000095.1, forward strand.
ATTTCTCGGGGAGGGGAACGCCTTCGTAGAGGCCGGTCAGCTCGTAGGGATCGTCGATCTCCATCTCGTCGAGGATGTCGTCGGGCGGCAGGTCGGCCACGCGCAGGAGGACCGCGGCGGCCGGGGCACGGTAGGCGGCGGGCAGGGCCTCGACCGCCTCGCAGGCGAGCCGTTCGATGAGGTCGAGATCGGGAGCGGTGGCCTGAGCAGGATCCTGTGTCATGGCCGCACCATAGGCGGTGCGGAGCGGCCGGGGAAGCGCGCTCTCCGGTTGGGTGGGGCCGGCGCGTCCGGGGAGGGGCAGGGGGGAACGGACCCTCCGCGTCTCACGAACGGGGGGCGCGGGCAGGCGCTGCCGTACCAGCTGCCCGCGGTGGACAAGGCTGCCTTGCGGCCTGCGGCCGTTGGCCCGAACTGGACAATCGCCCCGCCGTGTGAAACAGGAGCGGGATCAGGAGAGCCGCCGATGACCACCGTTACCCGTTTCGCTCCGTCGCCCACTGGCTACATCCATGTGGGCAATCTCCGCACCGCGCTGATGAACTGGGCCATCGCCCGCAAGTCCGGCGGCACCTTCATCCTGCGCCTGGACGATACCGACCGCGAGCGGTCGAAGCAGGAATATTCCGACGGGATCATGGAGGATCTCGAGTGGCTGGGCCTGACCTGGGACCGGCTCGAGCGGCAGTCCGACCGGCTGGAGCGCTACGCGGAGGCCGCGGACGAGCTGCGCCGGGCGGGCCGCTTCTACGAATGTTTCGAAAGCCCGACCGAGCTCGATCTCAAGCGCAAGAAGCTGCTCAACATGGGCAAGCCGCCGGTCTACGACCGCGCCGCGCTGAAGCTCTCGGACGAGGAGCGCGCGCGTCTGCGCGCGGAGCGCGGCGGCTACTGGCGCTTCCTGCTCGATCAGGAGCGGATCGAATGGACGGACGGCATCCTCGGCCCGATCTCGATCGATGCGGCCTCGGTCTCGGATCCGGTGCTGATCCGGGCCGACGGGCAGGTGCTCTATACCTTCGCCTCGTCGGTCGATGACATCGACATGGGCGTGACCTTCATCGTGCGCGGCGGCGACCATGTGACGAACACGGCCACGCAGATCCAGATCATGCAGGCGCTGGGCGGCACGCCCCCCTCCTTCGCGCACCATTCGCTCCTGACCGGGGCGCAGGGCGAGGCGCTCTCGAAGCGGCTGGGCACGCTCAGCCTGCGCGACCTGCGCGCGCGGGGGGTGGAGCCCATGGCGCTCCTGTCGCTGATGGCGCGTCTGGGCTCGTCGCAGCCGGTCGAGCTCTTCCGCACGCATGAGGAGCTTCTGGCGGGCTTCGACGTGGGCACCTTCGGCGCGGCGCCGACCAAGTTCGATGCCGAGGACCTGTTCCCGCTGACCCGCCACTATGTGCAGGGCCTGCCGTTCGAGGCGGTCCGTGGCCGCATCGCCGCGTTGGGCGTGCCGGACGATCTGGCGGAGCCCTTCTGGCGGGTGGCCAAGGACAATATCGGCGTGCTCGAGGATCTGGGCGGCTGGTGGACGCTCTTCTCGGAAGGCGCCGAGCCGCAGATCGACCCCGAGGATGAGGATTTCATCCGTCAGGCCATGACGCTCCTGCCGCCGCCGCCCTACGGGCCCGAAAGCTGGGCGCAGTTCACCGCCGCGGTGAAGGAGGCCACGGGCCGCAAGGGCAAGGGGCTCTTCATGCCGCTTCGGAAGGCGCTGACCGGGCAGGCCCACGGGCCGGACATGTCCGAGGTCATGCCGCTTCTGCAGAAGGTGCGCGCGAAGGGCTGATCAGAGCTCGATGCCGGGCGCGTCCGGGGAGGGCGCGTCGGGCGCGGGCGTCTCTTCGGGCTCGGGCGTCTCTTCGGGCAGGGGCGGCGCATCGGCCTTGCGGCGGATCAGGATGTCGCCGTTCGGCAGCCGCTCGGGCGCCTCGTAGTTGCGCAGATCGTCCACCTTCGCCAGCAGGTCGCGCAGCGCGGGCTGCAGATCGCCCATCGCCTCGCCCATGTCGCGCATGGCGGGCTCCATCTCGTCCATCAGCCCGCGGAAAAGCAGCTTCGCCCCCTCGTTCAGCAGGCTGAACCCCTCGCCCACATCCCCGTCCTTGTCGGGTGCCGGCGCGTCCTGCGCCTGGGCCGGCGTGAGGAAGAGGCAGAGGGCGAGGGTGGCGGCGATCCGGGTCATGCGCCGAATATAGGGCGTCCGCGGCTTCGCGCCAGAGGCGCGCCGGCGCCTCAGCGGGCGAGCGCCAGCAGCCCCGCCACATCGACATGGGTCTCGAGATGGTCCGCGAGCCCGTCGAGCACCGTCTCGACCCGCGCATCATAGGCGAGATCCGAGGTCGCGGCCCCGAGGCTCTCGAGGAAGGCGCGCCGGAAGCCGTCGGCGCCGAACATGCCATGGAGATAGCTGCCCACCACGCGCCCGTCGGCCGAGGTGGCGCCTTCCGGGCGGCCCTCGATCTCGGCGAAGGGGCGGGCGCAGTCGGGCCCGTGGGTCGCGCCGATATGGATCTCGTAGCCGGTGAGGTCGGCCCCGCTGGCCCGGTGCCGCCCCGCCACGCGGGTGAGCCGCTTGTCGGGATGCATCACCGTCTCGACCTCGAGAAGGCCCAGCCCCTCGGTCACGCCCGGCGCGCCCTCGAGGCCTTGGGGGTCCGCCACGCTCCGCCCGAGCATCTGGTAGCCGCCGCAGATCCCCAGCACCCGCCCGCCGCGGCGATGATGCGCGCGCAGATCCACGTCCCAGCCCTGCGCCCGCAGGAAGGCCAGATCGCCCCGCGTCGATTTCGTGCCCGGCAGGATCACGAGATCGGCCTCGGCCGGGATGGGCTGGCCCGGGCGCACCATCCGCACGGTCAGCCCCGGCTCCTGCTTCAGCGGGTCGAGATCGTCGAAATTGGCCACGCGCGAGAAGGCAAGCCACGCGACCGTCAGCGCGCCCTGCCCGGTGGGGCGGCCCAGATCCAGCGCATCCTCGGCGGGCAGGAGCGCCGCCTCGGGGAAGAAGGGCACCACCCCGAAGCCGCGCCAGCCGGTGCGGGCCTCGATCAGCCGGTAGCCCTCGTCGAAGAGCCGCACGTCGCCGCGGAACTTGTTCACGAGGAAGCCCGCGATCATGGCGGCATCCTCTGGCTCGATCACCGCTTGCGTGCCGACGAGCTGGGCGATGACGCCGCCGCGGTCGATGTCGCCCGCGAGCACCACGGGCACCCCGGCCGCGCGCGCGAAGCCCATGTTGGCGATGTCGCCCCGGCGCAGGTTCACCTCGGCCGGGCTGCCCGCCCCCTCGACGATCACCAGATCGTGCGCCGCCGTCAGCCGCGCGAAGCTCTCGAGCACGGGCGCCATCAGCGCGGGCTTGCGCTCGAACCAGTCGCGGGCGCGCAGCGTGCCGACGCGGCGGCCCTGCACGATCACCTGCGAGCCGTGGTCGCTCTCGGGCTTCAGCAGCACCGGGTTCATGTCGGTCAGCGGCTCGAGCCCGGAGGCGCGCGCCTGCAGGGCCTGCGCCCGCCCGATCTCGCCGCCGTCGGCGGTGACGGCCGCGTTGTTCGACATGTTCTGTGGCTTGAAGGGGGCGACCGACAGGCCCCGGCGCCGCGCGGCCCGGCAGAGCCCCGCCACGAGCAGCGACTTGCCCACGTCCGAGCCCGTTCCCTGGATCATCACGGCGGGCATGGGCGTCTCCTTCGGGCATCCTCTTGTCCCCCGGTTCTCGCCGGTCGGCCGCGATTTGCCAAGATCGGATGCGCCGCGAGAAAAGGCTATGTCGGAAGCCGCCTTGCCCCGATGCTGTTCCCGTCCAGCAGGGGAGGAGAGAGCCATGCGCGTCATCGTCATGGTCAAGGCAACCGGCGAGAGCGAGGCGGGCCTGATGCCCGAACCGGAGATGTTCGAGGCCATGGGCCGCTTCAACGACGAGCTGATGGCCGCGGGCGTCCTGAAGGCGGGCGACGGGCTGAAGCCCTCGGCGCACGGGGCGCGCGTGCGATTCGACGGCGCGTCCCGCCACGTCACGCCCGGACCCTTCGGCCCGGCCGAGGAGCTGGTCGCGGGCTTCTGGCTCTGGGAGGTGCGCGATCTCGAGGAGGCGATCGACTGGGTGAAGCGCTGCCCCAACCCGATGCCCGGCCCCTCCGACATCGAGATCCGGCCGCTCTACGAGATGGAGGATTTCGGCGATGCCCTGCCCCCCGACGTGGCGGCGCAGGAGGCGGAGCATCGCCGCCGCCTCGACGGCTGAGCGCGGGAACCTTTCCCTCCGGCGGCCGAGGAAAGGCGGAGTCCACAGGCCCCGCCCGCGGACGGGGCGCCCCGGAGCGGTCGATGCCCGGGCGCAGCCCCCGACGCGGCCGAGGAAAGGCCCGATCCGGAGGCCCCGCTTGCGGGCGGGGGCGCCTCGATGCCCGGGGCCCGCGCGACCCGGACGCGGCAGGGAGAGGCGTGGGCCGGGGCCTCGCCGGCAGGGATCGGTCCCTGTCCCGCGCCGGCCGCCGGAAGGTTCCCGAGAGCGGCCTCCACCCTTCGTCGGGGCAGACGCCGCGCCCCGCCGCTGCCACTCTGACCCCGGGGGAAGGAGGAGCTGACATGCAGAAGGCAATGCGCGAGGAGCCTGTCTCCTCCGATCTCCGGGTCGGGGTGCAGGCGGGGCCGGAACTGACCTTCCGCAAGCTGAAGGCCTTCTGGGCGGTGGCGCAGTCGCAGTCGCTGACAGGGGCCGCGAAACTTCTGGGCATCGCCCAGCCCTCGCTTTCGCAGCAGATCATCGGGCTCGAGCAGAGCCTGGGCTATCCGCTCTTCGTGCGCCGGTCGAACCGGATGATCCTGACCGAGGCGGGCGTCCTGATGCTGCGCAAGGCCGAGCCCGTGTTGCGCGGGATGCAGGATCTGGAGGATACGCTCGCCGCCTACGGCAGCGGCCAGCGCCATCCGCTGCGGCTTGCGGGCGTGGAGTCGCTCCTGCGGACGATCCTGCCCGAGGCGTTGCGGCACATGGATCTCGACGGCACTGCCGAATGCGACCTGCTGGAAGGCGCGCCCGCGGATGTGCTCGAGATGCTCTATTCGCGGCAGGCGGACATCGGCCTTCTGGCCGCCAACTCGATCTCCGAGGCGAGCACCGGCTTTCTCCAGATCCCGATCATGGCCGATCCGACCGTGCTCGCGGTGCCCGAGTCGCTCGACCTCGGCGGCGTGGCGCGGATCGAGGATCTGGCCCCCGAGGCGCAGGCGATCCTCGGCGCCTCGATCCAGATCGCCTTCGGCACCCAGCACAGCCGCCGCATCGAGAGCTGGTTCTCGGACATGCTGCCGCAGAACCGCATGACGGCGCGGGTCAGGAGTTTCGAGACCGCGCTCTCGATGGTGCGCGCCGGGCTCGGCATCTGCATCGTGCCGGCGCTGTCGGTGGGGCCGTCTCCGGGCGTGCGGCTCTACCATGCCGGGCTCGAGCCGCGCCGGATCGTGGCGCTGATCCAGCCCGCGCAGCACCGCACCGGCCGGCACGCGGCGGTCGTCGCGGCC
>NZ_MABH01000096.1 GCF_001720585.1 Cereibacter johrii
CCCGCCTGTCGGGCCCTGCCCCGGCCGGAGCCCGGCGACCCGGCCGGGCGCGCCTCAGTTCAGCCGGAACTCGCCCACCACATTGCGCCATTCGCCGGGGTGGATCAGCTTGCGATGCGTGAACCGCACGGAATGGAGCGGCCCCTCGATCTTCTCCTGCCAGAATTCGATGAAGCGAAAGAGCGCGGGATAGTCCGGCGCGAGGTCGTATTCCTGCCAGACGAAGGTGTTGAGCACATTCCGGTGGTCGGGCATCCGGTAGAAGATCTCGGCCGTGGTCAGCCCATAGCCCGCCAGCATCAGTTCCGTCTCGCGCATCGTGACCCTCCGATGAGTGCATCCTGTCAAAATGATGCCGCAGTCTGGCGATTTTTCAATGATAACGGTATGTTGTCACTCGGGCCCACCGGCTGCTCGCAGGCGGGGCGCGGCCCGGCGCCCCGCGGCATTGCACCCCATATCCGGGATGGTCTATAGTCCCGGCCAACGAGATATGGTTTCCCGCGAAAGAGAGCCTCCCCTTGACCGACCGTCCCGAAGAGCCCGGCGATGATGAAGAAATGGGCAGACCGCTGAGCGGACTGCCGCAGGTCTCCATCGCCGAGGAGATGAAGACCGCCTATCTCGACTATGCGATGAGCGTCATCGTCAGCCGCGCGATCCCCGACCTGCGCGACGGGCTGAAGCCGGTGCACCGCCGCATCCTCTATGCGATGCACGAGACGGGCAACACGTCGGACAAGCCCTACCGCAAGTCGGCGCGCCCGGGGGGCGACACGATGGGGAAATACCACCCCCATGGAGATGGCGCGATCTATGACGCGCTGGTGCGGATGGCGCAGCCCTTCTCGATGGGGCTGAAGCTGCTGGACGGTCAGGGCAACTTCGGCTCGATGGACGGCGACAATGCCGCGGCCATGCGCTACACGGAAGTGCGCATGGACAAGCCCGCGGCCTTCCTGCTGGCCGATATCGACAAGGATACGGTCGACTTCCAGGACAATTACGACGGCAAGGACCGCGAACCCACCGTCCTGCCCGCGCGGTTCCCGAACATGCTGGTCAATGGCGCAGGCGGCATCGCCGTCGGCATGGCCACGAACATCCCGCCGCACAATCTGGGCGAGGTGGTGGATGCCACGCTCGCCATGATCGAGAATCCCGACATCTCGACCGAGCGGCTGATGGAGATCATCCCCGGCCCCGACTTCCCGACGGGCGGCGTGATCCTCGGCCGCTCGGGCGCCCGCAAGGCCTATCTCGAGGGGCGCGGCTCGGTCATCATGCGGGCGAAGGCCCGGGTCGAGGAGATCCGCAAGGATCGCTATGCGATCGTGCTCGACGAGATCCCCTATCAGGTCAACAAGGCCACGATGATCGAAAAGATCGCGGACATGGTCCGCGAGAAGAAGATCGAGGGCATCGCCCATGTGCAGGACGAATCCGACCGGGTCGGTGTCCGCGTGGTCATCGAACTCAAGCGCGACGCCACGCCCGAGGTGGTGCTGAACCAGCTCTGGCGCTTCACGCCGATGCAGACCACCTTCGGCTGCAACATGCTGGCGCTGAACGGCGGCCGGCCCGAGCAGCTCACGCTGCGCGATTTCCTCAGCCACTTCCTGACCTTCCGCGAGGATGTGGTGGCGCGCCGCACGGCTTTCGAGCTGCGCAAGGCGCGCGAGCGCAGCCACATCCTCTGCGGCCTCGCGGTCGCGGTCTCGAACGTGGACGAGGTGGTGGCCACGATCCGCAGCTCGGCCGATCCGGCCGAGGCGCGCGAGCGGCTGATGACGCGGCGCTGGCCCGCGGCCGACATCGCCGACTACATCCGGCTGATCGACGATCCGTCCCACACGATCAACGAGGACGGGACCTACAACCTCTCCGAGATCCAGGCCCGGGCGATCCTCGACCTGCGCCTCCAGCGCCTGACGGCGATGGGCGTCAAGGAAGTCACCGACGAGCTCGCCGAACTCGCGGCGAAGATCCGCGACTATCTCGACATCCTCGGCTCGCGCGAGCGGATCATGGCGATCATCGCGGACGAGCTGCGCGAGGTGAAGGACCTGTTCGCCGTGCCGCGCCGCACCGAGATCTCGGAATGGGCGGGCGATCTCGAGGACGAGGACCTGATCGAGCGCGAGGACATGGTGGTGACCATCACCTCGGGCGGCTACATCAAGCGCACCCCGCTCGCCGAATTCCGCAGCCAGCGCCGCGGCGGCAAGGGCCTCGCCTCGATGGCGACCAAGGAAGACGATGTGGTGACGACACTCTTCGTCGCCAACACCCACACGCAGCTGCTGTTCTTCACCACCGACGGCATGGTCTACGACCTCAAGTGCTGGCGGTTGCCGCTCGGCGGGCGGACGGCGAAGGGCAAGGCCATCGTCAACATCCTGCCCATCGCGACCGGCATCAGCATCGCCGCGCTGATGAAGATCGACGAGCCCGAGGAGGAATGGGATCGCCTGCAGGTGGTCTTCGCCACCTCCGAAGGCGACGTGCGCCGCAACCGGCTGTCCGATTTCACCAACGTGAAGCGGAACGGCAAGATCGCGATGAAGCTGCCCGAGGGCGTGAGCCTCGTGAATGTCTCGATCTGCGACGAGCAGGACGATGTGATGATGGTCACGGCCCTCGGCCGGGCGATCCGCTTCCCCACCACCGACGTGCGGGTCTTCTCGGGCCGCGACTCGACCGGCGTGCGCGGCATCCGCCTCGCCTCGGGCGACCGGGTCGTGTCCATGTCGGTCATCCGGCATTTCGAGGCCGATCCGGCCGAACGCGCGGCCTATCTCAAGCAGCGCCGTCTGATGGCGGGCGTGACCGAGGAGGCCGAGGCCGACGAGGAGGAGGATGCGGTCGAGGCGGGCCAGCTCTCGCCCACGCGCTATGCCGAAATGTCGGCGGCCGAGGATCTGATCCTCACCATCACCGCGCGGGGCCTCGGCAAGATCTCGTCGAGCCACGATTATCCGGTCCGCGGCCGCGGCGGCCAGGGCGTCACCGCCTTTGAGAAATCGATGCGCGGCGGCCAGCTCGTGGCCTCCTTCCCGGTCGAGATGAGCGATCAGGTGATGCTCGCCACCTCGGGCGGCCAGTCGATCCGGGTGCCGGTCGAGCAGATCAGCTTCCGCTCGCGCTCGGCCGGCGGCGTGCGCGTCTTCGACACCGGGGCCAGCGAGGAGGTCGTCTCGGTCGCGCGGATCGCGGATGCGGGCGACACGGCCGACGGGGTCGAGGATGCGGAGCCGGGCGAGACCGGCGGCGACGAGGCCTGATCCATGGCAGAGAGCCTGCATATCGTGGGAGCCGGCATGGCCGGCTCCGAGGCCGCATGGCAGGCCGCCGAGATGGGCGTGCCCGTCGTGCTGCACGAGATGCGGCCGAAGGTCGGCACCTTCGCCCACCGCACCGGCCAGTTCGCCGAGATGGTCTGCTCGAACTCGTTCCGCTCGGACGATGACGAGCGCAACGCCGTGGGCCTGCTCCACTGGGAGATGCGCGCCGCGCGCGGGCTCATCATGGAGATGGCCGCGGCACACCGGCTGCCGGCGGGCGGCGCGCTTGCCGTGGACCGGGATCCCTTCGCAGAGAGCGTGACGGCACGGCTGCGGGCCCATCCGCTGATTTCCGTTGTAGAAGAAGAAGTTGCCGACCTTCCCTCAAGCGGCAACTGGATCGTGGCCACGGGACCGCTCACCTCGTCCGCGCTGGCCGAAAGCCTGCGTGCCCTCACCGGGGCCGAGGCGCTCGCCTTCTTCGACGCCATCGCCCCCATCGTCTATGCCGAGACGATCGACATGGAGGTGGCCTGGCGGCAGTCGCGCTACGACAAGGGCGAGACCGAGGACGAACGCACCGCCTACATCAACTGCCCGATGAACCGGGAGCAGTACGAGGCCTTCATCGACGCGCTGCTCGCGGCCGAGAAGACCGAGTTCCACGAGGGTGAAACGGCAGGCTATTTCGACGGCTGCCTGCCCATCGAGGTGATGGCCGAGCGCGGGCGCGAGACCCTGCGCCACGGGCCGATGAAGCCCGTGGGCCTGACGAACGCCCACCGGCCCCAAGAGAAGGCCCATGCCGTCGTCCAGCTTCGGCGGGACAACAAGCTGGGCACGCTCTACAATATCGTGGGCTTCCAAACAAAGATGAAATACGGCGCACAAACCGCTGTTTTCAAGATGATTCCCGGGCTTGAGAATGCAAGTTTCGCCCGTCTGGGCGGCATCCACCGCAACACTTTCCTGAACTCGCCGACCCTGCTCGACGACCGGATGCGGCTGAAGCTCAGACCGAACATCCGCTTCGCCGGACAAGTCACGGGCGTGGAAGGATATGTCGAGAGTGCGGCCATGGGGCTTCTGGCCGGGCGGATGGCTGCGGCGGAGATCCTCGGGCGCGACCTGCCGCCGCCGCCGCCCGAGACGGCGATGGGCGCGCTCGTGACCCACATCACCGGCGGTGCCGAGGCGAAGAGCTTCCAGCCGATGAACGTGAACTTCGGCCTCTTCCCGCCCATCGACGCCAAGGGCGGCCGGCGCGGGCGCAAGGACCGCTACAAGGCCTATACCGACCGGGCGAAGGCGGCCTTCACGGAATGGCTGGGCGCGTAACCCGCTTCGCCCCCTCGCCGACGGGGCCGCTGCATCTGGGCCATGCCTTCTCGGCCCTGACCGTCTGGCAGCGCGCCGCAGGCGGCACGGCGCTCCTCCGGATCGAGGATATCGACCGCAGCCGCTGCCGCCCGGAATGGGAGGCCCGGATCTTCGACGACCTGCACTGGCTGGGCCTCGACTGGCCCGAGCCGGTCCTGCGGCAGTCCGACCGCGGCGAGGCCTATCGCGCGGCGCTCGACCGTCTGACCGCGATGGGCCTCACCTATCCCTGCCGCTGCAGCCGGGCCGACATCCGCGCGGCCCTCGCAGCCCCGCAGGAGGGGGTGCCGGTCGGACCCGACGGGATCCTCTATCCCGGCACCTGCCGCGGCCGCCCCATGGCCGAGGCGGGGCCCGACGATGCGATCCGGCTCGACATGGCACGGGCGGAGGAGCGCGCAGGCGGGCTCCGCTTCCATGAGACGGGACCGGAGGCCGAGGGCTGGCACGAACCGCAGGACCTCGCCCGCACCGTGGGCGACGTGGTGCTGGCCCGGCGCGGCTTCGGCACGTCCTACCATCTCGCCGTGGTGGTGGACGATGCCGCACAGGGCGTCACCGAGGTGGTCCGCGGGGCCGATCTGTTCGAGGCGACGGCGATCCATGTCCTCCTGCAGCGCCTGCTGGGCCTGCCCGTCCCGGACTTCCACCATCACCGGCTGATCCGCGATGCGGCCGGAAAGCGGCTCGCCAAGCGCGACGATTCGAAGGCGCTGGCGAAATACCGCGCCGAGGGGATGAGCCCGGCCGAGGTCCGCGCGCTGGTGGGGTTCTGAGCTCGGAGGGGGACTGCCGGACCGTCGGCCCTCCGGAGGCTCGGGGAGATCCGGCATCGAATCTCCCGCCCTCGCCGATGGCAACCCTGCACGCACGCACTGTTCAGCCGGGCTCAGGCGCGCGGACGGATCCGCGCGACGGTCTCCGGCGGTCAGGCACGCACGCACAGTCCGGCCGGGCTCAGGCGCGCGGACGGATCTGCGCGGCGGGCTCCGGCGGGCAGGCGCCCGCAATGCCTCCGGTCAGACCATCGGGTCGAGGACGATCCGCTCCTCGCCCTCACGGAGCGCCGTGTAGAAGCAGGAGCGGCGATTGGTGTGGCAGGCCGGACCCTCCTGCTCGATGAGCAGAAGCAGGCAATCGCGATCGCAATCGATGCGCAGCTCGATCAGGCGCTGGACATGGCCCGAGCTCTCGCCCTTCACCCAGAAGGCCTGCCGCGAGCGCGACCAGTAGGTGACGCGCCCGGTCTCGATTGTGCGGGCGACGGCCTCGGCGTTCATCCAGGCCATCATCAGCACCTCGCCTGTGGCATGGTCCTGCGCAACGGCCGGGATGAGGCCCCGGGCATCGAAGGTGAGCGACGCGGGGTCGAAGGCCATGTCGGGTTCCTTTCCATCGGACACGCGGAGGCCTATCTAGGAGGTCGAGCGCAAAGAGGAAAGCCATGAGCGACAGCGACCTGATCAGCCTCTATTCGGGGCGCATCCTCGAACTGGCGGCAGACATCCCGCACACCGGGCGGCTTGCCGCCGCGCAGGGCAGCGCGCGGAAGCGCTCGCCGGTCTGCGGCTCGACCGTGACGGTGGATCTGAACCTGCGGGACGGGCGGGTGGCCGAATTCGCGCAGGATGTGAAGGCCTGCGCGCTGGGTCAGGCGTCGGCCTCGATCATGGGGGCCGCGCTGCTCGGCCGCTCACGCGCCGAGGTCGAGGCCGCGCGCGACGCGCTGAAGGCCATGCTGACCGAAGCCGGGCCGGTGCCGGCCGCCCCCTTCGAGGGCTACGAGGTGCTTCTGCCCGCGCGCGACTACCGCAACCGGCATGCCTCGATCCTGCTCGCGCTTGAGGCCGCGGCCGAGGCCTTTGCCCTGGCCGAAAAAGGCTGACAAGCCGCCCGACCGCGGCCTCTCGCTCGGCCGCACCCGTTCGTCCACCGGCCCGGTCACTCCGCAACCGGGCAACCTTGCAGCCCGGATAGCTCGTGTGACTACCCCGTCCCTGCTCAGGCCGAATGGGCGAACAGGCCTTCGTGCAGCATGACCGGCAGAGCGAGCGCTGTGCCACGGACTGCGCCGGAACAGCCGACGAGGCGAGGACGGGTTGCGGCGGGCATAACGCCAGCAGCCGGAACGGCCCGCCCTGCGGACGCGCCGCTTCCCTTCCTGAACATCTGGCCGATGCGGGCCATCCGACATGAAAAGGCCGCCGCCCGGGGCAAGGGGCGGCGGCAGTGGCGTCCGGCCTTGAGGATCCTTGGGGGACAGGCAGCAGGCGGCTGCCGAGATCGACCGGTCGCAGGCAGTCGGATCAGACGAGGTGCGGCAGGGAGAGCGCCCCGATCAGAAGAGAAAAGACGGCCGCCACGCCGAGCGCATCCTCGATCAACGTCTCGGAGCAGCGGGACAGGACTTCCTTCATCTCGGTCAGCATGAGCGATCTCCGTCTTGATGTTCCGTCATTGTTCCCACACCCGTTAACGAGTGTAAAGAACTTTTTAAGAACCGAACGGAATTTTATGAGAACACCCACCGGGAGACCGCAGAAGGGCAGGAAGGACGGGCATCGGCCTGAGGCTCCGGGGCGCCGCCTCGGGCGGGTCCGGGACGGGATCTGCGCCGGGATGAGGAAGAGGCGCGCAGGCACCTGCCCTCGCCGGCGGCGCAGGCAGACCTCAGAACGGAGGGGCGCTTAGCCGACGGACAGCAGACGGATCGCGCGGTCCTGATCGAGGAGCCAGAGCAAAAGCCGCGCCGCCTCTCCGCGGGGGGAGGAGAGCGTCGGATCGTCGTTAAGGAGCTTCCGCGCATCCGACTGCGCCACCTCCATCAGCGCCGACTGCCGCTCGAGATCGGCAATGCGGAAGCGCGGCAGGCCGGACTGGGCCGTGCCGATCAGGTCGCCCGCGCCGCGGATCGCCAGATCCTCCTCGGCGATGCGGAAGCCGTCCTCGGTCTCGCGCAGGATGGTGAGGCGGCGCTGGCCGCTCTCGGCCAGAGGCGCCTGATACATGAGAAGGCAGGTCGATTGCGCGGCCCCGCGCCCCACCCGGCCGCGAAGCTGGTGGAGCTGGGCCAGCCCGAAGATCTCGGCGCGCTCGATCACCATGATCGAGGCATTGGGCACGTTCACCCCCACCTCGATCACCGTGGTGGCAACCAGCCCCCGCGTCTCGCCCGCCACGAACCGCGCCATGGCCGCATCCTTCTCGGCGGGCGGCATCTGGCCATGGACGAGGCCCACGGTGCCCTCGCCCAGAGCCGCGCGCAGATGCTGGAAGCGCGCCTCGGCCGAGGCATAGTCCACCGCCTCGCTGTCCTCGACGAGCGGGCAGACCCAATAGGCCTGCCGCCCCTCCGCCACCGCATGGGCGAGGCTCGAGACCACCTCGTCGATCCGCTCGCAGGAGACGAGCGCGGTCTTGACCGGCGTCCGCCCCGGCGGCTTCTCGTCCAGCACCGAGACATCCATGTCGCCGTAGCTTGCGAGCGCGAGGCTGCGGGGGATGGGCGTCGCGGTCATCACCAGCACGTCGGCCGCGGCCCCCTTGGCGCCGAGTTCCATCCGTTGCGCCACGCCGAACCGGTGCTGTTCGTCGACGATGGCGAGCCGCAGGTCGTGGAAGATCACATCCTTCTGGAAGACGGCATGGGTGCCCACCAGCACGCCCGTCTCGCCCGATGCGAGGGCCGCAAGCTTGGCCGCCCGCTCGGCGCCCTTGTCGCGGCCGGTGAGGAGCGCGAGCCGGATGCCCGCCGCCTCGGCCATCGGCGCAAGACTGGCCAGATGCTGCCGAGCGAGGATCTCGGTCGGCGCCATCATCACGCCCTGACCGCCGGCCTCGACGGCGATGGCGAGCGCGAGGAAGGCCACCAGCGTCTTGCCCGCCCCCACATCGCCCTGCAGCAGCCGGTTCATGCGCTCCGGCGCAGCCATGTCGGCGGCGATCTCGGCCACGGCCCGGGTCTGGGCCGCGGTGGGCGCGAAGGGCAGGCTCTCCAACACGCGCCGTTGCAGCGCGCCCGTGCCGACCGAG
>NZ_MABH01000097.1 GCF_001720585.1 Cereibacter johrii
TGGGGGCCGCCGCGGGCGGGCGGCTGCCCAGAACCGGCAGTTCCAGCGGCCCCTGCGCGAGCCCGCCCACCGGCGAGGCCGTTCCGGTCTGGAGCCGCCAGAGATCGGCCGAAAGGCAATGGTCGTGGTGGCAGGCCAGATCGTCGGCGTGGATCACCGTCTCGGGCGAGAGGGCCGCCACGCGCGCGATGCAGTTCTCGAGCTCGCGCACGTTGCCGGGGAAGTTGCACTGGGCGAGCGCGGCCACGGCCGAGGGATGCAGCTTCTTCTTCATCCCGTTGCGCTTGTTGAACCGCTCGAGCAGGCCCTGCGCCAGAAGGCCTATGTCCTCCTTGCGGTCGCGCAGCGGCGGCAGGACGATGGGCACCACGCAGATGCGGAAATAGAGGTCGGCGCGGAAGGTGCCGTTCGCCACCGCCCGCTCGAGATCCTTGTTCGTGGCCGTCACCAGCCGCACATCGACGCGCAGCGTGCGCGTGCCCCCCACCCGCTCGAACTCGCCCTCCTGCAGGATGCGCAGGAGCTTGGCCTGGAACTCGAGGCTGATCTCGCCGATCTCGTCGAGAAAGAGCGTGCCGCCCTCGGCCATCTCGAACCGGCCCTTCTTCTGCTGGACGGCGCCGGTGAAGGAGCCCTTCTCATGGCCGAACAGTTCGGATTCGAGGAGCGACTGGCTCAGCGCTGCGCAGTTGACCTTGATGAAGGCCTTGTCGCGCCGCTCGGACAGCGCGTGGAGCGCGCGGGCGAAGACCTCCTTGCCGGTGCCGCTCTCGCCGCGCAGCAGGACGGGCGTGTGGGTGCCCGCCACCTTGCGGATCTGGCCGATCACGCGCTGGATCGCGGGCGAGGAGCCGATCACCCCCTCGAGCGCCTCGGCGGGCGCCTCGACGGGCGGGCCCGCGGTCGCCTCGGCGGCGACCCGGATCGCCTCGCGCGCCTCCTGCACGATCCGGTCGCGGTCGCGCGCGACGAGGCGGCGGAAGCGGATCGACTGTTCGAGGACGGCCGCCACCATGTTCAGGACGCGCAGGTCGGTGTCGAGATAGCGCGCGCCATTGTCCTTCAGGCTGCGGTAGGCGCAGAGCACGCCCAGCACGAAGGGCGAATTGGCCTGATCGCGAATCGGCACCGCCACCAGCGCCTGCCGGCTGTCGCCGAGGCCCGGCGGCAGCGCCTCGGCGCCGAATTCCTCGAGGATGTCGCAGGAGACGAGGGACACGCCGTTGCGGAAGACATGCCGCGCCACCTGCGCGGGGATCGCGCGGGCCTCGGCCCCGGCAGCCGGCACGCCCGAGGCGGTGGCCGCGATCACATAGGGATTGACGTGGCGGGCATTGCGCACCGTCTCGGCCTGCGCCCCCTCCTGCAGGAGGGCGAGCGCGCCGTGCCGCAGCCCCATGAAGGCGCCGAGCACGCCGAACACCGCGGGCATGCACGCGATCGGATCGCTCGCGCCGGTCAGAAGCTTGGCGATCTCGCAGAGCGCGTCGAGGGTGAGATACTCCTCCCCCCGCTCGGCCACTGCACCGGACCCTGCCGCGGACGTGTCCATCACCAGACCTCCGTCTAAAACTCTTACTGTCAAACCATGGTTGCGCCTCGCGGCGCCTCTGTCCAATACGGCTGAAGCGGCGGATCGCACAAAGGGCGATCCAGCACAATCACCCGGCGAATTGGCCGCACCGCTCGCAGGGCCGGTGAATAATTGCTCACATGACGTGCCCGATTAAGGGGCGCCCTGCGAATCGCGAAGCGTGAAATGCACGGGCCTTTCGGGGGGCACCTCCGCCCCCGGACGGGGCCGGAGGCGGACTGCGCATCCACGGCTAAGGCGCTACATGCCCGGATCGATGGGCCCTTCCACCGCGCCGCCGCCCTCCGCCCAGTCCTTGAGGCCGCCGAGATTGTAGACCTCGGAGAAGCCCATCTCCTGCAGGAGCTTGCCCGCGAGCGCCGCCCGCCCTCCGGAGGCGCAATGCAGCACGATGGGCCGGTCGCGGCGCAAGGCCGGGTCATGATAGGGCGAGTCGGGATCGGCGCGGAACTCCAGCATCCCGCGCGGGATATGGTGCGAGCCTTCCGCACGGCCGGTCTTCTCGATCTCCGGCGCGTCCCGGATGTCGAGCAGGAGCGCGCCTTTTTCCGTCATGAGCTTTCGGGCGCGCTCCGCGTCGATCCGCTCCACGGCCGCGTTGGCGGCGGCCATCATCTCCTTCAGCGTCGTGCTCATTGCCTGCCTCTCTCCTCACCGGGGTCCGGCCGATCCGGCCCCGGACAGAGCCTAGATCCGGCACGCACCGCCTGTCCACGCCCGACCGGCCGCACCCGCCCCGCCGTCCGGGCATGGCCGGCCGGCGCACGGGAAGGTGATGGCGGCGGACTGCCCGCCGGGCGGCGCCGCGCCCTGCCGCCCTTTCCAGCCCATGCCATCGTGGCTATGATGCGCCCGCCGCGACATGCCGCGGCTTCGGGGCAGGAGACCGGCGGCAGGACCCGGTCTGGCAACAGACGCGGAGCAAACCCGCGCACGAAGGGGCGAGCGATGTCACATCCGATCTTTCGGAACTGGGCTCTCGTGGCGGCAGCGGGGCTGGTGCTCGGCGCCTGCGACCGCGTGCGGGAGGCCACGGGCTTCGGCCCCTCCGAGGAGGGCGCGGCCGAAGCGGTCGTGCCGGCGCAGGCCCCCGTGGGTGCGGATGTCGAGGCGCCCGAGGCCTATCAGACCACCGACAAGGCCCTCTGGGACGGGCGTCCGTCGCTCGGCGGGATCTGGGTCGCCGCCCCGGACGTGAAGGATCCCGAGCGCGTGGTGATGGTCAATCCCGCGAACGGCCGCTCGGTCGTGGGCGCGCTCTTCCGGCGCGAGCGCGAGAATCCGGGGCCGAAACTGCAGCTGTCCTCCGACGCGGCCGAGGCGCTGGGTCTGCTGGCGGGCCAGCCCGCCACCATCCGCGTGACCGCGCTCCGCCGGAAGGAAGCGGCAGACGCCGCCCCCGCGGGCGCGCCCGCAGGACAGCCCGATCCCCAGCCGGCCGCAGAGGCCGGTCCCGCCTTCCTCGCCACGGAGGCTCCGGCCGCGAGCCCTGCCCCGGTGGCGGGCGGGCGCACGATCCGCGTCGGCAGCTTCGGCCAGTCCGAGAATGCCCGCCGCACCGCCGACCGCCTCACCGAAGGCGGCGTGCCCGCCCGCGTCGCCGAAGTGCGGCAGGACGGCAAGTCGCTCTGGACCGTCCTTGCCGGTCCCGCCCCCTCCGACGAGGCCCCGGCCCTTCTGGCCCGGGTCAAGGGCCTCGGCTTTGCCGACGCCTATCTTCTCGCCCGCTGACAGGAAAGGACGCACCCGTGTCGCTGCCCCGCCTCTTCCTCGCCCTGATCCTGAGCCTCGTGACCGCGCTGCCCGCGCTGGCTTTCGACACGCGCGCCCGCGCGGCCTGGGTCTATGACGTGACCACCCATACCGTGCTTCTCGACAAGAACGCGCACGAGCCGCTGCCGCCGGCCTCGATGTCCAAGCTCATGACGCTGAACATGCTGTTCGAGGCGCTGCGCGACGGCCGCGTGACGATGGAGACCACCTTCGCCGTCTCGACCAAGGCCAAGCAGATGGGCGGGTCGAAGATGTTCGTCGAGGAGCGCGACCGGCCCACCGTCGAGGAGCTGATCCACGGCATCATCGTGAACTCGGGCAACGATGCCTGCGTGGTGGTGGCCGAGGGGCTGAACGGCACCGAAAGCGACTTCGCCCGCGCCATGACCGTCCGCGCCAAGGCGCTGGGAATGACCGATTCGACCTTCACCAATTCCTCGGGCTGGCCCGACCCCGGCCACCGGATGAGCGTGCACGATCTGGGCATCCTCGCGGTGCGGCTGATCGAGGAATTCCCGGAGTTCTATCCCTATTTCTCGCACACCGAGTTCAACTACAAGGACCGCGTCCCCTCGAACGCCAACAACCGCAACCCGCTGCTGCGCCTCGGGCCGAACGGCGACTGGACGGCGGACGGGCTGAAGACCGGCCACACGCAGGAAGCGGGCTACGGCCTCGTGGGCTCGGCGGTGCAGAAGGACGGTCGCCGCATCGTCTTCGTGCTGACCGGCCTCGCGACCGAGGCCGACCGGGCGCAGGAAGGCGAGCAGATCGTGAACTGGGCCTTTCGCCAGTTCGTCCAGAAGACGCTGGTGACCAAGGGCCAGCGCGTGACCGAGGCCGATGTCTGGCTCGGCAATGCCTCGCGCGTGGGGCTGGTGCCGGCCGAGGATGTGAAGCTTCTCGTGCCCGCGCTGGTGCAGGACAATGTGACGGCCGAGGTGAGCTACACGGGGCCCCTCCGCGCGCCCATCGCCGCCGGTCAGGAGCTGGCCGAACTGGTGATCCATGTGCCCGACCTGCCCGACACCCGCGTGCCGCTGGTGGCCGAGGGCAGCATCGGCAGCGGCGGGCTGCAGGTGCGGCTGATGACGGCGGCCAAGGTGCTCTATCGCCGCTTCATGGAGGAGGCGCCGGCCACCTGAGCCGGCGGACCGATGGGCGCGCAAGGCTTCTTTCTCGCGGTCGAGGGGATCGACGGCTCCGGCAAGTCCGGGATCGTCCGGTCACTGGCCGCGCATCTCGGGGCGGAGGGCCGCGACGTGCTCGTCACGCGCGAGCCGGGCGGCACGCCTGAGGGCGAGGCCATCCGAGGGCTGGTGCTCGCGGGCGCCGACGAGGCCTGGGATCCGATGGCCGAGCTCCTGCTGATGACCGCCGCGCGCGTTCAGCATGTCCGCCGCGTGATCGCGCCCGCGCTGGCGCAGGGGCGGGTCGTGATCTCGGACCGCTATGCGGGCTCGACGCTGGCCTATCAGGGCACCGGGCGCGGCCTCTCCGAGGACTTCATCCGCACGCTCCATGCCGAGGCCACGGGCGATCTCTGGCCGGATCTCACGCTCGTCCTCGATCTCGAGGCAGGCGTCGGCCTTGCCCGCAGCCGCCGGAGGCTGACCGGCGAGACGCTCGACGAAGGCCGGTTCGAGAGCCTCGATCTGGCCTTCCACGAGCGCATCCGCGCGGCCTTCCTCGCGCAGGCCGCCCGCGACCCCGGCCGCCACGCGGTGATCGATGCCTCGGGCACGCCCGAGGAGGTTCAGGCCCGGGCCTGTGCGGCGCTGGCGCCGTTCCTCGCGCAGGCGCCGGTCTGACGGAACAGGCTCGGGTAGCCTTGGCCGGATTGCCCTGACGGGGCGGTCTTTCCCCTGCCCCGCGGCGCGCGTCTGCCTTGAGGGCCGGAACGCATCCAGGGCCGATGTCCCGCTCACCCAGCCCGCGGAGTCCGCCCCTCCGGAGCGGTCGCCGGAGACTGCCGGCGGAAGCTCATCGCCGGATCGTCTCAGCCTGTCCGCGCCGCGAGGCGGAGGGCGTGGCTTGGGTCGGAGGCGGCAGCCGGCAGGACCGGATCGTAAGCCGCGCGGACCACCGAGGCGATCTCGGGCCGCAGGATCAGCGTTTCGCCCGCGCGCGCCAGCGGAGAGCTCTCGGCGAAGGCACGCTCGGACCAGAGCAGCATCGATTGCACCGCCTGCGTCAGCGCCAGCGCCTCGGCCGGCATCGCCGAGAGATGCGCGTCCATCCGCAGGAAGACGAAGCAGGCGCGGATCGCCCCCTCGGCATCGAAGCGGAAATGGCGATACTGGTTCGCTCCCGCCGCCGCCAGCCGCGCGCAGAGCGGCCCGAGATCGGGGATCATCCGGTCGAGGTTGGGCACCTCCGGCAGCTCCTCCCAGTCACGGAAGAAGAAGATCATCAGATTGACGCCGAGTTCGGGATCGGTCTCCGCCATCCGGTGCCCGGCAAGCGCGACCACCGCCTCGACCGCGCCCTTGACGGTGGCGAGCGTGGCTTCCTCGACGCCGAAGACGACGGGCACGAGCGGCCGCCCCCAGCGCGCGAACCTGTAGCGCCCCTCCGCATCGGTGAAGAGCGCCTCGACGTCCGAAGGTGTCATGGCCGCCCTCCCCTGCCGTTCGAGGCCGGACATAGGGCCTTTCCGCCACACAGGCAACCGGGGCCGCTCCCAGCATTCCCGCGGGGCCTCCGTTTACCCACAACGGGAACGGGGCGCCTTGCCGGGCCCGCCGCGCGGGCCTGCGGGGCGCCTGTCCCTGCCGGCGCGGATCGGAGCTTCACCGCCGGCCCTCGGCCCGAGCTTTGTCTCGCAGCGATTGACTCGGCCGGATCCGCCCGGACAGGATGGCGGCCTGATCGGAGAGCCCCATGCCGCTTGCGACCACCTACGCCTTCCTCGTCTTTGCGATCCTTGCCGAAGTCGTGGCCACCACGGCGCTCGCGCGCTCGGACGGGTTCACCCGGCTCTGGCCCAGCGTCATCACCGTGGTGGGCTATGCGATCGCCTTCGGCTGCCTCTCGGTCACGCTGAAAGTGATGCCCACGGGCATCGTCTATGCGGTCTGGTCGGGGCTCGGCATCGTCTTCATCGCCGCCATCGGCTGGATCGTCTATGGCGAGCGGCTGGACCTGCCGGCGATCCTCGGCCTCGGCCTGATCCTTTTGGGCGTGCTGGTGGTGAACCTCTTTTCCAAGACCATCCCGCACTAGCCGCGCCGGCGCCGGACGCCTGAGGCGCCCTCCGCCTCAGCCGAACAGATCCGCCTGCCCCGGCCCCTTCGGCGGCTCGATCCCCATGTGGCGCCAGGCCTTGTGCGCCAGCATCCGGCCGCGCGGTGTCCGCTGGATCAGGCCCTGCTGCAGCAGATAGGGCTCGATCACCTCCTCGACCGCGTCGCGGCTTTCGGACAAGGCGGCGGCGATGGTCTCGATGCCGACCGGCCCCCCGCCGTAATTCTCGGCGATGAGGCCGAGATAGCGCCGGTCGCCGAGGTCGAGCCCCAGATGGTCCACCCCGAGCCGGGTCAGCGCGCGGTCGGCGATCGCCTGCGTGAGCCGCCCGTCCCCCTCGACCAGCGCAAAATCGACCACCCGGCGCAAGAGGCGGCCCGCGATCCGCGGCGTGCCGCGTGCGCGGCGGGCGATCTCGCGCGTGCCCTCGGGGTCGCTGTCCACGCCCATCATGCGCGCGCCCCGCGCCACGATCAGGTCGAGCTCGTCCTCGGTGTAGAACTGGAGCCGCGTCGGGATGCCGAACCTGTCGCGCAGGGGCGTGGTCAGCAGGCCGAGCCGCGTCGTGGCCCCGACCAGCGTGAAGGGCTGCAGATCGATCCGCACCGTCCGCGCCGCCGGCCCCTCGCCGATCACGAGATCCAGCGCGAAATCCTCGAGCGCGGGATAGAGCACCTCCTCGACCACCGGCGAGAGCCTGTGGATCTCGTCGATGAACAGCACGTCGCGCGGCTCGAGGTTGGTCAGGATCGCCGCGAGATCGCCGGGCTTGGCCAGCACGGGGCCCGAGGTCATGCGGAAGCCCACGCCCAGCTCGCGGGCCATGATCTGCGCGAGCGTGGTCTTGCCGAGGCCCGGCGGGCCGTGAAAGAGCGTGTGATCCATCGCTTCGCCGCGCATCCGGGCGCTCTCGATGAAGACGCGCAGGTTGGCGCGGGCCTCGGCCTGACCCACGAATTCCTCGAGCGACTGCGGGCGCAGCGCGCGGTCCATGTCTTCGGGCAGCCGCTCGGGGCGAAGGGTCGGATCGGAACTTGTCATGCGCTCGCTCGGATTTGCCGGAACATTCCTCGAACGGGCCGGCGGATGCAAGCAGGAAGCGCCGTCAGCTCCACGGGCCGCGGCGCGCGGCCACGCGGGGGATGCGCGAGGCCTGCGGCGCGCCCTCCGCCATGGCGCGGAGCGCCGCGATCCGGTTGGCGGTGTTCGGGTGGGTCGCGAACAGCCGGTCATGGCCCATCGCATGGAGCGGGTTCACGATGAACATGTGCGCCGTCGCGGGGTTGCGCTCGGCCCGCACATTGTCGATGCGCTGCGCGAGCCCCTCGATCTTGCCGAGCGCGGAGGCGAGCCAGAGCGGGCGGCCGCAGATCTCGGCGCCGATCCGGTCCGCCTCATATTCGCGCGACCGCGAGATCGCCATCTGCACGAGACCCGCCGCCATCGGCGCAAGGAACATCAGCGCGAGCGTGCCCACGATACCCACCGGCCGCTCGCCCTCCTCGCTGGAGCTGCCGCCGAAGAAGAAGGCGAAGTTGGCGAGCATCGAGATCGCCCCCGCGAAGGTCGCGGTCACCGTCATCAGAAGCGTGTCGCGGTTCCTGATATGGGCGAGCTCGTGCGCCACCACGCCCGCCACCTCTTCCGGGGTCAGCGCGCGCAGCAGGCCCCGCGTGACCGCCACCGCGGCATTCTCGGGGTTGCGCCCGGTGGCGAAGGCGTTGGGCTGGTCGGTCTCGATCAGATAGAGCTTCGGCATCGGCATCCCGGCCCGATCGGCCAGCCCGCGGACCATGTTGTAGAGATCGGGGGCCGCGCGGGGGTCCACCTCATGCGCGCCATGCATCGAGAGCACGGCGCGGTCCGAGTTCCAGAAGGTGAAGAGGTTCATGCCGGCCGCGATCACGAGCGCGATGACCGCGCCGCTCTGCCCGCCGATGAGCGCCCCGACGCCGAGAAACAGCGCCGTCATGACCGCCATCAGGATGCCTGTGCGCACATATCCCATGGATGCTTCTCCCTCACCGGAAACCGTTGCAGATATGGCCCCGGGGAGCCTCTCCAGCAAGATCGGCGGGGCCTTCGCGGTTCCCTGCCCGGCAGGCGGCGGGCGCGAGGACGGGATCGTGCCCGCGCCGGTGGTGCCGGATCGGGGCCAGTGCGCGGGCAGTGGTCGTGCCCCCGCCGGTGTTGCTAGGCCCAGACCGGGCGAACCCATGGCCGGTGGGTCGTGGCCATGCCGGCTGTGCCCGGCAGGCCCGGAACCTGGGCGAAGGCGCGGCCCTGCGTCGGAAGCCGGCCGATCCCTTGTGGCCTCAGGGGGAGTGGCCTGTGCCGGGGCGAAGCGGCTCTGCCCCTGTCCCGCCCCGGCGAGGCGGCTGCGCTCACCGGACGGGTGCGGGATGAGGCTATGACTTCGGCGCGAGCAGCTTCAGGGCGGCCCGGATCAGCGCGGCCGTATCGGCGTCCGGGCTCTCGCCTGCGGCCTGCGCAACCGCCTGCGCCGCATCGGTCGGCTGGTAGCCGAGATTGGCGAGGGCCGAGAGCGCATCGGCGGTGTGGGTGGGCCGCGGCGGCTCGGGCGCGCGGGTCCTGCGGCGGCTGCCGGACGACGTGCCGGACTCGGGCTCCGGGGCCTCCGAGGGCGCCTGCGCCGCCGTGCCGCCGCCCATTCCCATCAGCGCGGGCGCCTTGCTCTTCAGCTCCAGCACCACCCGCTGCGCGATCTTGGGCCCGATCCCCGGCGCGGCCTGGATCGAGCGCGCATCGCCGAGCGTGATCGCGCGCGCGGTTCCCTCGGCCCCGAGCGCGCCGAGGATCGCCATCCCCGCCTTGGCGCCGACGCCCTGCACCGTCATCAGCAGCCGATGCCACTCCTTCTCGATCATCGTGGGGAAGCCGAAGAGCTGCAGCAGATCCTCGCGCACCACGAGCTCGGTATAGAGAGCCACCCCCTCGCCCAGACCCGGCATCGAGGCGAGCGTCCGGTCGGAGACATAGACGATGTAGCCCACGCCGCGGACGTCGATCAGCACATGATCCGGGCCGCGGAAGTCGAGGATCCCCGCCACCTTGCCGATCATCGCGCGGCCCTCGCCAGTGCGGCCTCGAGCCGGCCGGAGGATTGCACATGGTGGGCGTGGCAGATCGCGACCGCGAGCGCGTCGGCCGCGTCGGGCCCCGCGAGAGCGACGCCCGGCAGGTGCAGCCGCACCATGTGCTGGATCTGCTCCTTGGCGGCATGGCCCACACCGACCACCGTCTTCTTCACCGCGTTCGGGGCATATTCGCCGACCGCGAGCCCCGCCTGCGCCGGAACGAGGAGCGCGATCCCCCGCGCCTGCCCAAGTTTCAGCGTCGCCACCCCGTCCTTGTTGACGAACGTATGCTCGACGGCCGCCGTGTCGGGCTGAAAGCGCGCCAGCACATCGGTCAGCTGGCCGTGCAGCGACAGGAGCCGCTGGGCCAGATCGCCCGAATCGGAGTGGCAAATTCCGTTTGCGACATGAGCCAGACGCGTGCCCGACACGTCGATCACCCCCCATCCCATGTTCCGCAGACCGGGGTCGATGCCCAGAACCCTCATGTCGCCCCCTGCTTCCCGTTGCCGCAAGGGCTAGCACGAAGCGGGAACACCTGCCAGCACCTTCCGCGCCCCGCGTGGCGCCACGGCGGGAAAGCCGCAGCCATGGTCGAAAAACGACACTTCTTCCGTGCGATACGACGACGAGGCCCTTTCGATCAAGCGCCCGGGATACAAGACATTTTCGTGAATTGGAGCCTTGCGTTTTCTGCAATGCGGCATTGCTCCGGAACCAATTGCCGACATCAAGCCGCCGGCTTATTTGCCTGTTCAGACGCAGCGGTGCTGTGATCTTCAGCAGTTTGAAAAAAGGACAGACGCCATGGCCGCCTTCGAGACGACCCGCCCGGCGCCCTTCGGCGCCATCTCCACCTTCCACTTCGTGCAGCGCATGAGCGACCTGCTCGCCGCCGTTGTGGCCTGGAACGACGCCCGCGCCACCCGCGCAGCCCTGACGAAGCTCAGCGATCGCGAGCTCGACGACATCGGTCTCTGCCGCGGCGATATCGATGACATCTGCGCGCTCCGCCGCTAAGGGTCAGCAGAGGACGGGACGCTCTCTCCCGGACCATCTGCCAAAGGCCGCTCCCCACCGGGACGCGGCCTTTTCCTTTGACTGAGAGCGATCAGCGTCCGGGCAGAAGCCCCCCGAGCAGCTCCGCCACGAGGCGGGCCGCCGGATCGGGGCGCAGCAGCAGGCTTCCCAGCCGGTCAAGGCCCTCCGCCGCCGCCAGCCGGTCGAGCCGCGCCTGATAGGATTCCGGCCCGATCCGCCACAGAAGCGCCCCCTTCAGCCCCACGCCGCAGAGCAGCAGCACCAGAAGCGGCGCGAGCAGGCGCGGGCGACGCCGCGCGGGCTTGAGGTAATGCGACCGGCCGAGCGTTCCCTGGGCCTCGAAGCCCAGGCCCCGCTCATGCGCGGCCTCGATCCGCGCGACCCGATTTCGAAAGTCCGCAAGGTTGCGGTCCATGACAAGCCCACACTGACACCGCCGTTTCCGGCCCAAGGCAGCATGGCCGCAGAACATGGCAGAAAGCGGGCAACATCCCGTTAATACGGGAAGAATGCGCCACAGCCTCGGCGGCGGCGCGGATTTTCACGCATCGCGCGAGCCCGGGATCCGCGGGCTCTCCCGGGCCGTGCCGATGCTCAGGGACGGCGCATCACGAGGCAGCACCATTCGCCGAGATCCTCACGCTGGGCGAGTTCGAACCCTTGGGCGAGATAGGCCTCGGTGATCGAATCGGCCTGCACCACGAGCAGGCCCGACAGGATGGCCAGCCCGCCCCCCGGCGCCACATGGGCGGCCATGGCGGGCGCGAGCTCGATCAGCGGGCCTTTCAGGATGTTGGCGAAGACGAGATCGAAGGGCGCCGCCGCGGCGATCTCGGGATGATCGAAGCCCGCGGCCTCGAGGCAGGCGACCCGCCCCTCGAGCCCGTTGATCGCGACGTTGGCTTCCGCCACCTCGACGGCCACCTCGTCGATGTCGGAGGCGAGGACCTGCGCCTCGGGGAAGACCCGCGCGGCCGCCATGGCGAGGACCGCCGTGCCGCAGCCCACATCGGCCACTTTCCGCGGCACGAAGCCCGCCTCCACCAGCCGGTCGAGGGCGCGCAGGCAGCCCAGCGTCGTGCCGTGGTGGCCCGTGCCGAAGGCCACGGTTGCCTCGATCTGGAGCGCGATCCGGCCGTCCGGCACCTTGTCCGCATCGTGGCTGCCGTAGACGAAGAAGCGCCCGGCCTCGACCGGCGACAGCTCGCGGCGGACCTTGGCGACCCAGTCGATCTCGGGCAATTCCGACAGAGCGAAGGGTCTGGCGCCGAAGGCGGTCGCCAGAAGCTCGAGCACCGCCTCGGAGGGCTGCTCGAGGAAATAGGCGCCGACTTCCCAGAGGCCCGAGCCGTCCTCGATCTCGAACACGCCCACGCCGGTCGGCTCGGGCTCCATCCGCTCGAGGGCGTCGGCGAGGGCCTCGGCGGCCTCCTCGCCTTCGAGCGTGGTCAGGGCGGAATAGGTGGGCATGGGGCAGCCTCCGGTGCGGTCGGGGCGGGCCTATCCCCGCCCCCGCCCCGCGTCAAGCGCCGCTCAGCGTGCGGGCGACGCGGCGCCGACCCCGGTTCCGATCGGGCAGGACACCCCGGTGCCGCCCACGCCGCAATAGCCGGCCGGGTTCTTGGCCAGATATTGCTGGTGATAGGCTTCGGCGAAGTAGAAGGGCGGCGCGGGAAGGATCTCGGTGGTGATCCGGCCCCGGCCGGCCGCGCTCAGTGCACCCTGATAGGCGGTGGCGGAGGCCTTGGCGGCCTCGGCCTGTTCGGGCCCGTAGGTGTAGATGGCCGAGCGATATTGCGTGCCGCTGTCGTTGCCCTGCCGCATCCCCTGCGTGGGATCGTGGTTCTCCCAGAAGAGCTTGAGCAGCATGGCATAGGAGATGACGGACGGGTCGTAGATCACGCGGACGGCCTCGGTATGGCCGGTGCGGCCCGAGCAGACCTCCTCGTAGGTCGGGTTCGGCGTGTAGCCCCCGGCATAGCCCACCATGGTGAGCCAGACACCTTCCGGCACCTGCCAGAACTTGCGCTCGACCCCCCAGAAGCAGCCCATGCCGAAGACCGCCTCGGCCATGCCCGCGGGCACCGGCGACTTCAGCGGCAGGCCCGACAGGAAATGCGTCTCGGCCGTGGGAATGGGTTCAGGGCGGCCGGGCAGCGCCTCGGCGGCAGAGACCATCTCGGACTTCTTACGGTTGAGCAGGAACATTGTGCGGCCTCCGGTTGACAGGGGACGAATATAGGGAGGGCCGCCTGCCGGTGCGAGTCACGCTGACGGCACCGGAAGCCTTGCGCGATCACGCTCGCGCCATCAAGGCGCGAAAGGGGCGCCGCGTTTCCCCATTGGACGCAGGAGCCCCCTTCCGGCGCAGGGGCGGGGCCCGCCGTCAGAGATGGCAAGGGGCGGCGCGCCCTCTTCGGATGCAAGAGGCCCCCAGCGGCGCAGGGAGGCGGCCCGCGGTCAGAGGAAGCTCTGTGGATCGATATCCACCGCAAGGCGCAGGGCTGCGGGCAGCTTCACCTGCGCGATCCACTCCGCGAGCGCGGCCTGCAGCGGCGCGCCCTTCCCCGCCTTGACCAGCAGGCGCACCCGGTGGCGGCCCCGCACCCGGGCGATGGGCGCGGGCGCGGGGCCGAAGACCTGCGCCCCGATCCGGCGCAAGGGGGCGTCGGCCCGCGCAAGCTCCGCACCCGTCTCGAAGACCTGCGCCACATCGGGCGAGGACAGGATGATGCCCGCGAGGCGCCCGTAGGGCGGCATCCCCGCCACGCGCCGCTCCTCGGCCTCGGCCCTCCAGAAGGCTTCCTCGTCGCCGCCGAGGATCGCCCGGATCACCGGATGTTCGGGCTGGCAGGTCTGCACGAGCGCCACGCCCCGTCGGCCCGCCGAGCGTCCGGCGCGCCCTGCCACCTGCCGCACCAGCTGGAAGGTGCGCTCGGCGGCCCTCAGGTCCGATCCCTGCAGGCCCAGATCCGCGTCGATCACGCCCACCAGCGTCAGGAGCGGGAAGTTGTGCCCCTTGGCCACGATCTGCGTGCCGATGATGATGTCGGCGCCGCCCTCGGCGATGGCCGCGATCTGCTCCTTCAGTGCCCGCGCCGAACCGAAGAGGTCCGAGGACAGCACCGCCCCCCGCGCCTGCGGAAAGCGGTCTGCCACCTCCTCGGCCAGCCGCTCGACCCCGGGCCCCACCGGCGCCATCCGCCCCTCGACCCCGCAGGAGGGGCAGGCCTCGGGCATGGGTTTCGTCGCCCCGCACTGGTGGCAGACGAGGCGCTTCTGGAACCGGTGCTCGACCATCCGCGCGTCGCAATGGTCGCAGCCGATCTGGTGGCCGCAGGCGCGGCAGATCGTGACCGGCGCATAGCCGCGGCGGTTCAGGAACAGAAGCGACTGCTCGCCCCGCGCGATCCGGGCCTCGACTGATCGGGCCAGCGCCTCCGAAATCCAGCGGTTCGCGGGCAGCTTCTCGGGGCGCAGGTCGATCGCATGCATCTCGGGCAGCTCGGCCGCGCCGAAGCGGGCGCCGAGATCGAGCCGGGCGTAGCGGCCCTGCGCGGCATTCACCCAGCTTTCCAGCGAGGGCGTGGCCGAGGCCAGCACCGCCGGGCAGCCGCAGATCGAGGCGCGCAGCACCGCCATGTCGCGGGCATTGTAGAGCGCGCCCTCCTCCTGCTTGTAGGAGGTGTCGTGCTCCTCGTCGACGACGACGAGGCCGAGGTCGCGGAAGGGCAGGAACAAGGCCGAACGGGCTCCCGCCACGAACTGCGCCTGCCCCTCCGAGACCATCCGCCAGAGCCGCCGCCGCTCGGTCGCGGTCACGCCCGAGTGCCATTCGGCGGGTCGCGCCCCGAAGCGGGCCTCGACGCGGGCGAGGAATTCGGAGGTGAGCGCGATCTCGGGCAGGAGCACGAGGGCCTGCCGGCCGCGGCGCAGGCATTCGGCCACCGCCTCGAGATAGACTTCGGTCTTGCCCGAGCCGGTCACGCCCTTCAGGAGCGTCGTGCTGTAGCTGTCGGCCGCCACCGCCGCGACAAGGGCTTCGGCCGCGGCCACCTGATCGCCCTCGAGCCGCACGGGCGCGGCACCGGGATCGAGCGGCGGATAGGGCAGATCGCGCGGCGCCTCCTCCTCGACGATCGCGCCCGCCTTGACCAGCCCCTTCACCACCGAGCTCGTCACCCCCGCCTCGGCCGACAGTTCGGCCAGCGTCACCGGCGCCCCGCCATAGGCCGCCAGCGCGTCGAGCACCCGCTGGCGCGGCTCGGT
>NZ_MABH01000098.1 GCF_001720585.1 Cereibacter johrii
GACCCGGCGACGCGCCGGGCAGAGGGCGGCGCGGCGTCCCGTTTCCGGGCGGCGGCGGGGCCTTAGCCTCTTGCGGCCGTGCCGCGGCAGCCCGGGGCCGGACAGACGAATGCCGCCCGGAGCCGGGCGGCATCGGACGGTCGGCGCGGTCAGGCGCGCTGGGCGCAGTCCGGGCTGAAGGTGCCGTCCGCGATCTGGTTCAGCCGAAAGGCCGCCTGGGTGCGGTTGGTCGCCTTCAGCTTGCGCATGATGTTGCGGATATGAACCTTCACCGTGCTCTCGCAGAGGTTCAGCTCGTGCGCGATCGTCTTGTTGGCCGCGCCCTGCAGCAGCGCACGGGCCACGTCGAGCTGGCGGTCGGTGAAGAACCGGCTCAGCCCGCGGTCCTCGCCGCCCGGAACCACCATCGCATGGCGCAGCGCCATGATGCTCTTCCGCGGAACGAGCACGCTGCGCGGGCAGGAGAAGCGGATCGCCGCCACCAGTTCCTCGAGGCCGACGCTCGAGGGAATGTAGCTGGCCGCGCCACAGTCGATGGCTTCGAAGAGCGAGGCCGCGTCGTCATGCTCGCCGAGCACCACCACGCGCCGCGGCGCGACCCGGGCGATGAAGCCCAGAAGGTAGCTCCGCATCTCGTCGTCGTCGATGCGCGCCGATCCGAGGCTGAAGAGCAGGACCTCGTCGGTCTCGCGGCCCGGTGCATCGGCACGCCAGGCGGCCTCGTTGCCATATCCCCGGAAGAGGGCGCCGGGGATGAGGTTCCTCAGGGACGTCGCGAGGCATTCCCGCTCGAACCCGCGGTCGGAAATGATGCTGACGCAGGGGTCGCGCGGGGAGGAAGGCGCGGGCAGGGGGCCGCCGTGAGACAGGTCGCTGTCGTGATTTCGTTCAAGGGCTTGTATACCGTCCAAAGCAATTTCCTCCAATTCGTCTGAATAAGCTGGCTGATCCTAATGATAATTATGCAGGCGAGAGTATTAAGTCGTGTAATGCGGTCGAGGGCGGAAGAAGCGTTGGTTCCAAAAGGAGCACTGGATGACACAAAGTTGGCGGGCTACTATCCTAATGGCTTAGGCCTCTCAACTCGCACGATGATTCCCTCACGGCTTCATCAGATATTAACAATTCTTTAATGTCGACCCTACAGGACGACCTAGTTCCTTTGGGTTTAAACGCACCCATATGTCGAAAATACAACTGCTAGTCGAACTGGGGTGGTGGGATCCTCCGGCGAGCGAGCGATTAAGCAAGAAGTTTGTGCGAAGGACCCGATGACCAAACCCATTCTCGTGCCCATCGGCCTCTCCGGCAATCTCGTCGAGCTCTTCGAGTCGCTCGAGGCGGCCCATGAGATCCCCGCGATCCTCGACGACGATCCTCGGCGCGCCGGGACGCGCTTCGAGGGGGTGCCGGTGCTGCCTCTGGCGCGTGCGGCCAGGTTCGGAGAGGCCCGGTTTCTCTGCCTGATCGGATCCGAGCGCAGCTTCCGCGTCCGCGGCCGGATCATCGCGGATCTCGGTCTGCCGCGCGAGCGGTTCGCGCGCGTGGCCCATCCGTCCGCGCGGGTGTCGCGCATGGCCGACATCGGCTGCGGAACGGCGATTTACCACGGCGTCACCGTCACCTCCAACGCCCGGATCGGCGACCATGTGCTGGTGATGCCCCATGCGATCCTGCACCATGACGTGACGATCGGCGCGCATTCGCTGGTGGGGGCAGGGGTCATCGTGGCCGGGGGCGCCCGGATCGGGGCCGACTGCTACATCGGCAGCGGCGCGGCGATCCGCAACGGCATCACCATCGGAGACGGGGCGCTGGTCGGAATGGGCGCGGTGGTGGTGCGGGACGTGGCTCCCGGCGCGGTCGTGGCCGGCAACCCGGCCCGCCCGTTGCCGCGGCGCCCGGCCGGGTAGCCGCCCCCGGCCTCTCTGCCGGCCGCTACCAGAAGTCCCTTCGCATGTAGCCCATCAGCGCGCCGAGCCAGCTTGCCGGCGGCAGGTCCAGCACCGCGAGCCCGCAGACGAGGAGGACCGCCGCCGTGGCGGCCAGCACCTCGCGCCGGTGGCTGACCGAATGAGCCGCCGCGTTCCAGACGAGGTTGCGCACCACGGAGGCGTGCAGCAGCAGATGCCAGAGCACGACCGCGACGAAGAGGACCGAGCCGGTCAGATGCAGCACCTCCCAGCCGGTCCTGTCGAGGCCCCAGAGGCGCCAGCTCAGGTCGCGTGCGATCCGGCCGCTGGGGGCCGCGACGAGGACGAGGCCCGAGAGGAGCATCAGCGCGGACGAAAGGCCGATGGCGAAGACGGCGGCGGCGCGGAACGAAAAGGGCCGGGCGGGCGCCGGAGACTGGATGGACATGGCGGTTCCTCCGTTCGGGAGCCCCAGCTTGACCGAGGGCCGCCGCCCGCGCGATGCGCCGCGTCAATCGGATCGGGATGGCGGTGACACAGGACGGGGCTACCGCGGACCGGGACACGGCCCTCGGAGCGGACCCACCCTTGCAGCCGGCGCATGTCTGCCATGTCGGGGCTTGCCCCGGCAGAATTCGCCCCATATCGATAGCAAGCTAACTAATTATCATGCTTCCTATGCCCCAACACAGCGCCACCCTCGAAACCCTCCTCCGTGTCATCCGCGAATTGCGGCGTGGCTACGATCGCAGTGCCGCGGATGTGGGGCTGACCCTGTCTCGGGCGCGCGTGCTCACGACGCTCGCGGGCATGGAGGGTGCCACGCAGGCCGAGCTGGCCCATGCGCTCGGGATCGAGCCGCCGACGCTGAAGCGGCAGGTCGAGGCGTTGGAGCGGGATGGCTTCCTCGAGCGCCGGGCCATCGAGGGAGACGCGCGCAAGCGCGCCCTGTTCCTGAGCGAAAAGGCCCATTCGGCGGCCATCACCCGCTTCGTCCGTGCCGTCCGCACCGAGCTGTTCGAGGGCGTGGACGAGGCCGACCTGCCCCGGGTCCATGCGGCCCTTGAACGGATCGCCGCCAATGCGGCGCGGCTGAACCGCTCATGACCGCCGCCCCTGCGCCTTCCGCCGCGGCGAGCGCGCCGCCCGCGCCGCCGCTTCCGCTGCGGCAGGGCTGGCCGTATTTCGCGGCCGCCGTGATCGTGGGCCTCTCGCAGGGGCTGGGGCAGGGGTTCGTGTCCGCCAACATTCCGCAGTTCGCGGGCGACCTCGGCGTGACCACCACCCAGGCGAGCTGGCTCATGGCGGCCTACATGATCCCGCGCGCCTCGCTGCCCTTGATGCTGGTCAAGATCCGCACCCAGTTCGGCCTGCGCCGCTTCGCCGAGGTGGGGATCGTCCTCTATGCGCTGGTGGCCTTCGCGAGCCTCTGGATCTCGGACCTGCGCTCGGCCGTCGTCGTCCAGTTCCTCTCGGGCGTGGCGTCGGCTCCGCTCTCGACGCTGGGCTTTCTCTACATGCTCGAGCCGCTCAGCCCGCAGAACAAGATGCGCATCGGCATTCCGATGGTGATGGCGGTGCTGATGGGCGCGCCGAACCTCGCGCGGGTGATCTCGCCGGCGCTGATCGGCGACGGCGGGCTCTGGAGCGTGCATCTGACCCCCCTCGGCCTCGCGCTCGTCTCGATCGCGCTGGTCTACCTCCTGCCGCTGCGTCCGGTGCCGCACCAGAAGGTGATCGAGCGGATGGACTTCCTGTCCTTCGGGCTGATGGCCTTCGGGCTGGGCGGCCTGACCGTCGCCGTCATCATGGGGCCGATCCACTGGTGGACCGACGCGCCCTGGATCGGGGTTCTGATGGCGGCCTCGGTCGCCTCTCTCGCCGCGGCGCTGGTGGTCGAGTTGAACCGCAAGGCGCCGCTCGTCGATTTCCGCTGGCTGGCAAGCCCCGCGATGCTGCATCTCGCGATCACGCTCTTCCTCTTTCGCCTGATCCTGTCGGAGCAGAGCACCGGCGCGCCGCGGCTCTTTCAGGTGCTGGGGCTCGCGCCCTCGCAGCTGACCGGGCTTTTCGCGGTGATCCTCGGCGCAGGCATCCTCGGCGCGCTCGCCTGCGTGCCCTGGATCCGGGCGGACCGCGCGCCGCAGTTCCACTTCGTGGCGCTGGCGCTGATCGCGCTCGGGGCCTTCCTCGACTCCCATGCCACGGCCGCCACGCGGCCCGAGCAGATGATCGTGAGCCAGGCGTTGATCGGCTTTGCCGCGATCCTGTTCCTGCCGCCCTCGCTGATCCTCGGGCTGATGGCGGCGTTGCAGAAGGGGCCGAACTACATCCTCTCCTTCATCATCGTCTTCCTGACCACCCAGAGCTTCGGCGGGGTGGCCGGGTCGGGGATCTTCACCACCTTCATCAATCACCGGCAGGCGTTCCACCTCCAGACCCTGACCGAGCAGATGTCCGCCACCGATCCGCAGTTGGTCTCGGCGATCGCCCGCGGCGCGGCGGGGCTGGCGAGCCAGTCCACCGACGCAGGCGCGCTCCGCGCACAGGCTGTCTCGGGCCTTGCCCAGCAGGCCTCCACCGAGGCCTATGTGATGGCCTACAACGACGCCTATTTCCTGATCTGCCTCGTGGCGCTCGGGGCCATGGCGCTTCTGCTGCTGCATCTGCTCCGCGACCGCCTGGCCCTGTGGCTGGCGCGTCCCGCGCCTTCGGAGGCCGAAACTCCCGTGCAAGAGGCTGCGACATGAACCGTTCCCTGATGCTCCCCACTGCCATCGCCAGCCTCATCGGCCTCGCGGGCGTGCTTCTGCTGCTGTTCGCCTGGCACCTGCCGCCCTTCGCGCCGGCGATGCCCACGACCGAGAACGCCTATCTGCGCGGCAATGTGACGACCGTCGCGCCGCAGCTCTCGGGCTATCTGAGCGCGGTCGAGGTGACCGACTTCCAGACCGTCGAGGCGGGCGACGTGATCGCGCGCATCGACGACCGCATCTATCGCCAGAAGCTGGCCCAGGCCCAGGCCACGCTCGCCTCGGCCCGTGCTGCGCGCGAGGTGGCGACGCAGGGTGTCCATTCGGCCGAGGCCAATGTCACCTCCGGCGAGGCGGCGCTCGAGGCCGCCCGTTCCGCACTCGCCACCGCCATGGCCGACAGCGTCCGCACCGAGGAACTGCGCGCGCGGGGCGTGGCCTCCACCGCCACCGGCGAGCAGGTCCAGCTGGCGCTGCAGCGGGCCGAGGCCGAGGTCGCCCAGTCCGAGGCCCAGCTCGAGGTGCTGCGCGAGGAGGTGAATTCCGCCCGCGCCCAGATCGCCACGGCCGAGGCGCAGATTGCCACCGCCGAGGCGGCGGTGGAGCTCGCCCGCATCGATCTCGCGAACACGGTGATCCATGCGCCCGGGCCGGGCAAGCTCGGCCAGGTGGGCGCCCGCGTGGGCCAGTATGTCAGTGCCGGCACGGCGCTCGTCTCGCATGTGGGGCGTGACCGCTGGGTGATCGCGAACTTCAAGGAGACGAACCTGCATGGCCTCGCGCTGAACCAGCGGGTGGCCTTCAGCGTCGACGCCATGGGGGGGCGCCTCTTCACCGGGCGCGTGGCGGCCTTCTCGCCCGCGGCGGCGTCCGAGTTCAGCCTGATGGCGGGCACCAATGCGACGGGCAACTTCACGAAGATCGCCCAGCGGGTGCCGGTGCGCATCTCCATCGATCCGGGTCAGGAGGGGGGCGAGCATCTGGCGCCGGGCCTGTCGGTCGTGGTCTTGGTGGAGACGGACCCCGACCGGACCCTCTGACCGGGCTCCCCGGTGCGGCCCGCCGCACCGTCCGGGGTCGCGCGGAAGCGGGCCACTCGCTCCTGACCGCGAGCCCGAGTCGGCTGAGAGACCCCGGATCCGACTCGATTCGGCCCCGATTCCCGGAATCCGACTCAGCGGGATGCGGACGGTCGGCTGTTTCTGCGCCGTCTCGAGGGGGATCTCGAGCGGGCGGATTTTGCGAGGCTGGGTTGGGGATCTGCGCTGAATGCGCGGGCGATCTTTGCCTTCTGGGAGGAGCTGGAGC
Source organism: Cereibacter johrii (assembly GCF_001720585.1). Classification (GTDB taxonomy): domain Bacteria; phylum Pseudomonadota; class Alphaproteobacteria; order Rhodobacterales; family Rhodobacteraceae; genus Cereibacter_A; species Cereibacter_A johrii. The sequence goes on from NZ_MABH01000098.1 coordinate 5,975, forward strand.
CGGGGATCTTCGAGGGAATCGCGGCCTGAAGCCCGAGCGGGGCAGGGGGCGGGAGGGCTGCGCGGCGCGTCTGGTGAAGTCCTTTCGGATCAGGGAGTTGCGAGGAATTTCCGCGGCGCTGTCATTTTTCCTCTTGCGGGTTTTTTTGCGGTTCCCTAGATAGCGCCTCACCGAAGCGGAACGGCGACGGTGACGGGGTTGAGAGGCGGCGGCGCTGCCTTGAGGGTCTCGGGACATCTGGAAGATGAGGCGGACGGGATCGCTGGTTGACTGGCGTCTCGGTTTGTTTTGTCTTCTGCGCTCTTTGACATTGATGATGATGAAGGGATATGCGGGCGGTTTGGTCGTTTCGACGGCGGACCGGATGCATATCGGCCTACTAGCTTCGGCGATGATGTAGGTGAAAGCTTCACTGTCTTGTGGGTCACGTTACTTCGGTAACTTGGCACATGGACAGAAAGACCTCGGGC
>NZ_MABH01000099.1 GCF_001720585.1 Cereibacter johrii
GCGGGCTACGAGGGCGCGGAGCGCCTGCCGGACGGCAGGGTCGCGCTGCGGATCCGGCCGCGCGGCACCGGCGCGCATGTCCGGCTCGAGGCCGACGTGGTCTTCGACTGCCGCGGCATCCGCCGGGATCCCGGCAACAGCGCCTCGCCGCTGGTGGCGGGCCTGCTCTCCTCGGGCCTCGCGCGGATCGATCCGCTGCGCATCGGCCTCGAGGTGGCGCAGGACTGCCGGCTGATCGATGCGCGCGGACAGAGCTCGCGGCACATCTTCGCCATCGGGCCGGTCTCGCGCGCCGCCTTCTGGGAGATCACCGCGATCCCCGACATCCGCGAGCAGACGGCGCGGCTGGCAGAGGATCTCGTCGCCGCTTTTACGGCCGCGACGGAGCAGGATCTCGGCCGCCACGCGCGGCCCTGAGGGATCCTGCCTCGGGACGGTTGCCCCCGAGGCAGGAACCCGAGGGGCAGGCGCCTGACCTGCCCCTCGGGATCAGTGGGCGAGCATCTCCTCGACGATCTCTTCGGCGCTCAGCTCGGCCGGGTAGTAGGTCGGCCAGTGCGTCACCTCCTGAAGGAGCGCCGCGCGGTCGTCGCCCCAGTAGAGGTGGTAGTGATCCGACTTCGACGGCGCGATGCGGTGATCGCTGAACTGGATGAACTTCGGCGCGGCCTCGTCTCCGCTCACCTTCTCGAAGATGAAGCGGACGTCGCGATTGCCGGCCTTGTAGGTCAGCACCTCGTGTCCGTCATGCTCATACTGACCCGAGACCGGCTCGCCCCTGCCGTGGAAGGTCACCCGGTCGCCGTCGATCACGATGCGGTTCACCTCGGTCTCGTAGCCGGTCTGATAGTAGGCGCGATATTCCTCGGTCGTCTTGTCGCCATGCTCGGCCTTGTGCGCCATCACCGGGGCCAGCGTGCCGTCCTGCAGGAGCGGATAGACCGACTGCCAGTCGCCCTGCCAGTCCGAGAGCGGGCGGTCGGCGATCTGCTCGTCCTTGAAGAAGCCCTTGGCGATCTCGTCCGAGGCGTGGCTGTGGGCCTCGTCATGGCTGTGGCCGTGCGCATGATCGTGGTCGTGCGCCTTCTCGGCAAGCGCGGGCGCGGCCACGGCGAGCGCCACGCTGGCTGCAAGGATGCTCAGGGGGCGTGAAAGGACGGTCTGCATGAGGGAGGTCTCCATGGTCCGAGGTCTTCGGATGATGCCTGAATGATATGTTATTACATATCTCCTCCCGTGTAGGATCTCGCGAGAAGCTTGGCAACCGGCAAGGCGGTCCTGCGCGCCAGAAAGGCACCGCTGGAGGTCGGCCGCGGAAGCTGCGCCCGCCGAAGCGAAGCGCCAGCCGGCACACGGCGCGGGGTGGAACGACCGGCACCGCAAGGGAGGTGAGGCCGGTCCCGGCCGTTGCGGTCAGTCCCGCCGGTCACTCGATTTCGAAGGTCCATGAGGAAGCGCGCGAGCTGGCCGGCATCGACCGCCTTCCCGCATCAGCCTCGGCCGCAAGGCACGTCTGGGCCGTCACCCCTTCGACTCAAGCCGCAGAATGCTGCGCGCCGGCCCTCTCGGAAGCCCAGCCATGCCCGCTTCGCGAAGGCTCCGTAAGGCGAAGGCGTCCCACGGCCGCTTCCCGCGTGGGACACATTCTCCCACAAGCGCCCGACAATCATAAATTTTCAGGGATTTTCTGGAGCGGGTAGCGGGAATCGAACCCGCGCCAAGAGCTTGGAAGGCTCGTGTGATACCATTTCACCATACCCGCGCGAGTGCCCTGTTAGCATGGAGCGTCCTGCGCCTCAAGGGACGTTGCGCCCCTCTCCGCCCGCGGGACGGCGCCTCAGCCTTTTCGCCAAGTCGTCGTCGCGGAACATGAGGCGCAGCATCACGTTGTGCCCCGGATCGGCCAAGGGCCGCGCAGCCGGTGCACGGCGATGGGGGGATGATGCAGAACGAGCGGATCGGCCAGGCCGGAACCATTCTGGCGCCGGAAGCGCCCGAAGTGCCCTCCGAGAACGAAGTCAGCCGTCTCAACCATCTGATTGCGATCCGCAGGCTTCTCGGCATCATCCTGCTCGTCCTCGTGGTCATGGGCTTCTATTTCGCCCGCGACGTGGTCCTGCCGCTGATGATCGGCCTTCTGCTGGCGCTGACCTTCAGCCCGGTCGTGCGGGCGTTGCAGAGGATCGGCATCGCGCCGCCCATCACGGCGACGGCCCTCATCACCGCCCTCGCCGCCATCGTTGCGGTCGGCGCCTTCCTTCTGAGCGGGCCTGTCTCCGACTGGATCAACCAGGCGCCGCGGCTGGGCGACCAGCTGCGCGAGCGCGCCCAGACCGTCCTCGAGTCGTTCGAGGCCGTGCGCAATGCATCGGAGCAGGTCTCCGAGATCACGGACAGCGAGGACCCGGCGGTGCAGCGGGTCGCCGTGCAGACGCCGGGGATCCTGTCGTCGGCGGTCGGAAGCGTGGCCTCCATCCTCACCACGATCATCGTGACGCTGGTGCTGGCGCTTTTCCTCCTCGCCTCGGGCGACCTCTTCTACATCAAGCTGATCGAGGGCTTCCCCCGGTTCGGCGACAAGAAGCGCGCCCTGCGCATCGTCTACGGGATCGAGCGGCGCGTCTCCCGCTACCTTCTGTCGGTGACCATCATCAATGCGGGGCTGGGAGTCGTGATCGGCCTCATGATGTGGGGAGCGGGGATGCCGAGCCCCCTCGTCTGGGCCATGGCGGCCTTCCTCCTGAACTTCCTGCCCTACGTCGGCGCCATCGCGGGTGTCGCGCTGTCGGCGGCCGTCGCCATCGTGCATTACGATCATCTGACGCAGGCCCTGCTGGTGCCCGCGCTCTATCTGACAGCCACCGCCATCGAGGGGCAGCTCGTCACGCCCATCGTCCTCGGCCGGAGGCTCGAGCTGAACACCGTCTCGGTCTTTGTCACGGTGATCTTCTGGGGATGGCTCTGGGGCATTCCGGGGGCGCTCGTGGCAGTGCCCTTCCTCGTCTGCATGAAGGTGGTCTGCGACAATGTCGACTCCCTCCATGCGGTGGGCAATTTCCTGGGCGCTCGCGAGCCCTTGCCCGATCTCGAGCCGGAAGCGACGGAGTGAGGGAACCGGGCGCGCGGATCGCCGTTGCCTCGGCAGACCTGCAGCGGAGGATCCTTCTTGAGCATCATCTGGACCATCATCATCGGCTTCATCGCCGGCGTGATTGCGAAGTTTCTCCACCCCGGAGACAAAGAGCCCTCGGGCTTCATCCTGACCACGATCCTGGGGATCGTGGGGGCCCTCGTCGCAACCTGGCTGGGGCAGGCCGTGGGCTGGTATGGCCCCGGTGAAGGCGCGGGCTTCATCGGCGCCATCGTGGGCGCCATCCTCCTTCTGGTGATCTGGGGCGCCGTGACCAGAAAGCGCGGCTGATCGAGCCGGTTTGCAGCGGCTGGCGTCCCGCTTGCGGGCCGGCCGCTGACGCACATGCGGCGGTGCGGGTCCGGCCTCTTCCCGCGCCGCCGCCTCGGCGCAGAAGGCCCCGATCGCGGCGGGAACCGGAAGCTGCCACCCGCCGTTGGGCGCGGTCTTTTCCCAACTCCGGTCGGTCCCGTGCAACGCTATCGCTGCCCCTCCTGCGATCAGGAAATCTTCTTCCGCAACACGGTCTGCCTCGCCTGCGGCAGTCAGCTGCTCTTCGACCCGGACAAGGGGTTCTCGGACCTGGCGGAGGCCGGCCATCCCTGCGTCAACCGCCCTCAGATCAACTGCAACTGGTCGGCCGATGAGGCAGGCGTGCTGTGCCTGTCGTGCCGGCATACGACGGTGGTGCCGGACCTGTCGGTCCCCGCCAACATCGAACGGTGGGAGAGGATCGAGACGGCGAAGCGTCCCCTGATCCTGATGCTGCACCGGCTGGGCCTGCCGCTTGCCGATCGGGCGGGCCTGTCCGCCCCCCGGTTCGAACTCAAGGGCGAGACGGGAGACGCCACGGCCCCCCGGGTGCTCACCGGCCATGCCGGAGGCACGATCACCCTCAATATCGCCGAGGCGGACGATGCCGAGCGCGAGCGCATCCGGGCAGAGATGAACGAGCCCTACCGCACCCTGACGGGGCATCTGAGGCACGAGGTGGCCCATCATTACTGGGATGTCCTGACCGACGCGCGGCCAGACCGGCTCGACAGGCTGCGCGCGATCTTCGGCGACGACCGGCTGGATTATGGCGCGGCCCTTCAGGCGCATTATGCCGAAGGTGCGCCGCCCGGCTGGGCCGGAAGCCACATCTCGGCCTATGCGACGGCCCATCCCTGGGAAGATTTCGCCGAGACCTGGGCGCATGTCTTCCATCTGCTCGACGGGCTGGAGACGGCACAGGCCTTCGGGCTGATCGAGCCGCAGGATCTGCCGGAGGGGCTGGAGCACCTCGTGCGCGAGCCGATGGCGCGCCTCGCCGGTGCCTGGGTCGAGCTGACGATCGCGTTGAATGCCGTGAACGAAGCCATGGGCCACGAGACCTTCTACCCGTTCGTCCTGGCGCCGCCGGTCGTCGCCAAGCAGGAGGCCATCCGCAGCCTGATCGTCGAGGCGAACTCCGCAGACGACGCCGCGGCGCCGCCTTCCGCGAGCGCCCTGCCCCAGTGAGGCCGCAACGACCGGACGGTGGCAGGCGGGACGTCTGTCACCGTTCGGATTTCCATGGGCGCAGGCTAGCCTGACAGGGGCGGGCGGCGTGCCTGTCCTTCGGCTCCCCTAGCCTCGTCCGCAGCAGGTTCACGGAGAACAAAGCTCGTGAAGCTCGCTGGTGGATCCTTCCGGCAGCTGCCCACATGACGGGATGTCCTGCGGCAAGATACCGCATATCCGGGAGCATCGTGCTTCATGGCCCCCGGTCCCGGGCACATTCACCAGAACATTCTCATCGGGATCGCGTAATTTCCCACATGGTTCCAGCAGGAGGGCGGGCATGAGGATCGTGGTTCTGGGTGCGGGCGTCGTCGGTGTCACATCGGCTTTCGAGCTGGCGCGGGCGGATCACGAGGTGACGGTGGTGGATCGCCAGCCAGCGGCGGCACTGGAGACCTCCTTCGCCAATGCAGGCGAGATCAGTCCGGGCTATGCCTCGCCCTGGGCCGCGCCCGGCATTCCCGCCAAGGCCCTGCGCTGGATGTTCATGAAGCACGCGCCGCTGGTCATCCGGCCGCGGCTCGATGCGGCGCAGGTCCGCTTCCTCATGGCGATCCTGCGCAACTGCACCCCCGCGGCCTATGCGCAGAACAAGGGCCGCATGGTACGGCTCGCCGAATATTCGCGCGACTGCCTGACCGATCTGCGCGCCACCACGGGCCTCGCCTTCGACGAGCGCCAGCAGGGCACGCTCCAGCTCTTCCGCACGCAGAAGCAGCTCGACGCGGCGGCGCGCGACATCGAGGTGCTGCGCGAAGGCGGGGTGCCGTTCGAGCTTCTGGATGCGGACGGCTGTCTCGCCGCCGAGCCGGGGCTGCGGGCCGCGCGCGACAGGATCGCGGGCGGGCTCCGCCTGACGGGCGACGAGACGGGCGACTGTTTCAAGTTCACCCAGGGGCTCGCGGCTCTGGCGGAGGAAGCCGGCGTGCGCTTCCGCTACGGAACCGGCATCGAGCGGCTGAGGGTCGAGGCCGGCCGCGTCACGGGCGTCGAGACGACCAAGGGCACGTTCCTGGCCGATGCCGTCGTCGTGGCGCTCGGCTCACATTCGCCTGCGCTGGTCGCGCCGCTCGGGCTGCGGCTGCCGGTCTATCCGGTGAAGGGCTATTCGATCACGCTTCCCATCGTCGATGCCGAGCGCGCGCCGGTCTCGACCGTGATGGACGAGACCTACAAGATCGCGATCACGCGGCTCGGCGACCGGATCCGCGTGGGCGGCATGGCCGAGGTGGCGGGCTTCAGCGCCACCCTGCCCCCGGCGCGGCGCGAGACCCTCGCCATGTCGGTGAGCGACCTCTTCGGCGGCGCGGGCGATCTGTCGCGCGCGAGCTTCTGGACGGGCCTCCGGCCGATGACGCCGGACGGCACGCCCGTGGTGGGCCGCACGCCGGTGGCGGGCCTCTGGCTCAACACGGGGCACGGGACGCTGGGCTGGACGATGGCCGCGGGTTCGGCGCGGGTCCTGTCGGATCTCGTCAACGGGCGTGCGCCCGAGATCGAGAGTGCCGATCTCGGCATCGACCGCTATGCCGCCCCGGCCCGCCGCACGCGGCCCGCGGTGAGGCTCAACCCGGCCCGGCAGGCGGGCTGAAGGCCCACCCGC
>NZ_MABH01000100.1 GCF_001720585.1 Cereibacter johrii
CGGCCGCCGCCGCCGCCCCGAAGCTGCCGAGCGCCGAGGTCGCGTGCCAGCCCGCCCGGTAGAGCGCGGGATTGGCCATGCTGCCCAGGGCCAGCATCATCCGGCAGCCGGTCACATAGCCGTCGAGGAGCATGGCCACCGGCGTTTCCGCGCGCGCGGCCAGCGCCAGCGCCGCGCCGAGGACCGGGGCCGAGAGATGGGCCATCGCCACCTCGGTCTCGTCATCGTCGAAATCGAGGAGGTGGGCCGCAAACCCCGCCATCAGCGCCACGTCCGACGCCGCTCCGTGCAGAGCGCTGCCGGGCAGGCGGGCGCGGCGGGGCTCCGCCGAAAGGCCGAGCGTCGCCGCGAGATCGGCCGCCCGCGGATCGGCGAGGCCCGCCAGCATCACGCCCAGCGTGTCGGCCAGGGGCCTGACCGCGGCCGCACGTTCGGCCGGGGTCACGGGCGCGGCGCAGAGCTCGGCGAGAGAGGCGAGGGAGGCAGGCGCATCCATCCTCAGGTCCTCACCGAGATGGCGGCGTCGATCTCATGCGCCCGATCCTCGGCCAGCGCCCCGCTCGAGGCGGAATAGGGCTTCAGGAAATGGCGCTCGATGCGCGCGCCCACCAGCGAGATCAGCGTGCAGAGGGTGAAATAGACCACGAGGATCGAACCGTAGACGAGATAGGCCGGGCTGCCGCCCTGCATGATGGTCGTCTGCTCGATCAGCACCTGGCCCGTGCGCAGCAGCTCCTGCGCCCCCACCACGGCGCCGAGCGAGGTGGCCTGCACGAGCGCGGTCAGAAGGCCCACATAGGGCGGCACGATCACCGGCATCGCCTGCGGCAGCGTCACGAGGAGGAGCGTCTTCACCGGGCCGAAGCCGAAGGCCGCCGCCGTCTCGCGCTGGCCCTTGCCCACGGAGGCGAGGCCCGCGCGCAGGATCTGCGCCCCGTTGGCGCCGCCCCAGACCGAGATCGCAAGGCAGCAGGACCAGAACGGATTGAGCCCGAGCCCCGTCATGGGCAGCATGAAATAGACGAGCAGCACCGTCACCATCAGGGGCAGGTCGCGCAGCAGCTCGACCAGCGCATAGCTCGCGCGGTTCAGAAGCCGCGGTTTCGCGGTGATGCCCATGGTGAGGAGGATGGCGCAGAAGGTGCCGCCCAGGGCCACGACCGCCGACATCTTCAGCGTCTCGATCAGCCCGCTCAGCAGGAAGACGCGATATTCAAAAAGCAGGTCCATGGGATCACCGTGACCCGTAGGGCCGGTTGAGGCGCCGTTCCAGCCGGTGCCCCAGCGCCGAGACGCCGAGGATGACGACGAGGTAGATGACGCAGATCGAGAGGAACATCTCGGTCGAGCGGAAGTCCTGCGCGATGCGGTCGACCGCGACGAAGGTCAGCTCCACGAGGCCGATGGCCTGCAGATAGGCCGAGTTCTTGATCGTGCCGACGACCGTGTTGAGCGTGGAGGGCAGCGCCGAGCGGAGCGCGATGGGCGCCACCACGAGCAGCGCATGGGGCAGCCGGCGCAGGCCCAGCGAGGCCGAGGCGTCGTGCATCTCGCGCCCGACCGAGGCGAGGCCTGCGCGGAAGCTCTCGATATGGAAGGCGCTGGCCCAGATGGTGAGGGCGAGCACCCCCGACCAGAAGATCGAGAGCGTGAAGCCGAGGCTCGGCAGGCCGTAGAAGACGAAGAAGATCTGCACGAGATAGGGCGTGCCGCGGATGAACTCGACATAGCCGCGCATGGCATAGGAGAGCGGGCGGATGCCCGAGACGCGCAGCGCGCAGCCGGCCAGCCCCAGAAGGAGCGAGAAGAGGATCGCGAGCAGGCTGACCATGAGGGTCATGCCCAGGCCGCGCATGAGGTCGGGGAAGGCCGCGAGGATATAGCCCCAGTCGATGACGGTCATGATCGGTCCGGTCCGGCGGGAGGGAAGGGCCGGGAGGCGCGGGCGCCTCCCGGAGCGGGATCAGATCTGCGGCGGCTCTTCGAGGAAGCCGCGCTTCATCACATCGACCACGGCCGGCTCCTCGACGAACTGCGGGATCACCGTCTCGTAGAAATCGTCCTTGCGCAGCTCGTCGAGCACCGCGTTGACGAAGGTCTGCAGCTCGGTCTCGCCCTTGCGCATCCCCACGCCGTTCACGCCGAGGTCGAGCCCTTCCTCGATCACGCGGAGCTTGGGATAGTTGCCGCCGAGCGTGTAGATCAGCCCGCCGTCGCCCACGAACCCGTCGGCGCGGCCCTGCATCAGCGCCTGCACCCCGTCGGCGGTGGTATTGAGCTGCACGATCGAGATGTCGGGGATGTTGGCCTCGAGCCACTTGATCTGCGAGGCGCCCTTGACCACCAGCACCGAGCGGCCCTGAAGGTCCGAGAGCTTCTGCACCGGGCTGTCGGCCGGGACGAGCACGTTCGAGGTGCCCCAGAAGTAGATGTTGGAATAGTCGATCACCTCCTGCCGCGCGGCCGTGCGGCCCAGCGTGGCGAGGATCAGGTCGAGCTTGCCCGCGTTCAGAGACGAGATGCGCGACTCGCTGGTGACGCAGGAGAGTTCCGCGCCCTCCTCCGAGCCGAAGGCATATTCGCCGATCTTCTTGGCCATCTCGATCTCGATGCCGCGCGGCTTGCCGTCGGGGCCGGAGGCGCCGAAGGGCGGGCTGTCGCATTTCACGCCGATGCGGATCTTGCCCGCCTTCTGGATCGCCTCGGGCAGGGGCGGCATGTCCTGCGCCACGGCGGCGGAGGCGGCCGAGAGCACGAGCGCCCCCGACAGGAGGAGCGAGGCGAGGCGGGTGCCGATCTTGGGCATGGGTCGACCTTTCTGCTGGAGTGGGAGGGGACTGGCCCCGGGTGGGCCCGATCCTTCTGCGGGATCAGTGCAGGATCTGACTGAGGAACAGCCGCGAGCGTTCCTCCTTGGGATTCGAGAAGAAGTCGTCGGGATGCGCGCTCTCGACGATGCGGCCGCGGTCCATGAAGATCACCCGGTCGGCGACCTGCCGGGCGAAGCCCATCTCGTGGGTCACGCAGATCATGGTCATGCCTTCCTCGGCCAGCGAGACCATCGTGTCGAGCACCTCGCGCACCAGTTCGGGATCGAGCGCCGAGGTGGGTTCGTCGAAGAGCATGATCTCGGGTTCCATGCAGAGCGAGCGCGCGATGGCCACCCGCTGCTGCTGGCCGCCCGAGAGCTGGCCCGGATATTTGCGCGCCTGATCGGGGATGCGCACCCGCTCGAGATAGCGCATGGCCCGCGCCTCGGCCTCGGCCCGCGGGGTGCCCCGCACCCAGCGCTGCGCGAGGGTGCAGTTCTCGAGGATCGTCAGATGCGGGTAGAGGTTGAAGTTCTGGAACACCATGCCCACGCGGCGGCGCACCTGCTCGATGTTGCGGCGCTGGTCGTTCACCTCGACGCCGCCCACGCGGATCGTGCCCGCCTGATGTTCCTCGAGCCGGTTGATGCAGCGGATCATGGTGGATTTGCCCGAGCCCGAGGGCCCGCAGACCACGATCTTCTCGCCGGGCGCGACAGAGAAGGTCACATCCTGCAGCACATGCATCTGGCCGTACCACTTGTTGACACGGTCGAAGGCAATGCCCTGCTCCGCTGCGCCTGTCCCGTCCATCCGTCCCCCGTCGTTGCTGGCCTGACTTGTCTCAACTTGTTTGACAAGTGAAACGTTTCCGAGGGGCATCTGTCAATCTGGATTCTGATGCTCCGCGCATTTTTCTGCAACAAGCTGAAATCGCGTGACTTCTCGCGGCAGATTGGGCAATCATCTTGTCAGACATCATGAAGCAGCCTGACTCGCGCCCCTCGGCGCAGGGCGGAAGGAGGAGGACATGAGCCGGCAGGAAGCGCACCGTCCGAAGGTGGCGGTGATCGCGGGGGGCGGGACGCTGACCGCGCTCGCGTCCGATCCGTTCGAGATCTGCGACTACGGGCAGGCGGGCAGCCTGACCGCGGCCCAGCTCATCGACCGCTGCGCGGCGATGGCCGACCGGGTGGCGCTGGTGCCGCTGGCGTTCGAACCGCGGCCGAGCTTCGACATGGGCCCCGAGCAGTGGGCTGCGATCTGCGGCCTCTGCGCGGCGGCGCTGGCCGAGGATCCCGGGCTTGCGGGCTTCGTGCTCACCCACGGGACCGGCTCGCTGGAGGAGGCGGCCTTCTTCCTGTCGCTCGTCTGGGACCTGCCGGTGCCGCTCGTGGTGACCGGGGCGCAGCGGCCGGCCTCCGCCCTCTCCAGCGACGGCTACATGAACCTCTTTCAGGCGGCGCTGGTGGCCGCGGAGCCGCAGGCGCGGGCCGAGGGCGTGCTCGTCGTGGCGCATGGCGAGATCCATCTGCCCTTCGAGGTGACGAAGACGGCGACCTTCGGCCTCGACACGTTCCGCTCGCCCGATCTGGGGCCGGTAGGCCTCGTCATCGGCGGGCAGGTGCGCTTCCTGCGCCCGGCCGCCCCCCGCGCGCCGCGGGGCGACTGGCGCAGCCTCAGGGCGCTGCCGCGGGTGGATATCCTCTATTGCCACAGCAGCGGCGACGCCTGCGCCATCGAGGCCTTCATCGCCGCGGGGGCGCAGGGTATCGTGGTGGCGGGCTTCGCACCCGGCTATGCCACGGGCGCGCAGGCCCGGCGGCTCGAGACCTGGGTGCGCGAGGAGGGCGGGGTGGTCGTCATGGCCTCGCGCGGCCACGGGCCCGTGGTGGCCAACAGCCGCAACGACGGCCACGGCTTCCTGCCCGCAGGCCGCGCCGCGCCGGTGAAGGCGCGGCTTCTGCTGCAACTCGCGCTGGCCGCCGGACGCGCGCCGGCGCAGATTGCACGGGATTTCGAGTTCTAGACCGACAAGGAGTCCAGCCGCATGGAGAAACCGCGGGAAAGCAATGTCGAGCGATTGCGCACGGGCATCCTCGAGATGATCGAAGAGTTGGGCCTCGGCTTCGGAGACCGGCTGCCGACCGAGAAGGAGATGGTCGAGCGCTTCCACATCTCGCGCCCCACGCTGCGCGAGGCGCTGAAGCTGCTGGAGCAGGAGGCGGTGATCGACAGCCATCAGGGCAAGGGCCGCTTCCTCGCCGCCGGCGCGCTCCTCAGCATCGCGCGGCCGATCACCAAGTTCGAGAGCGTCTCGCAGATGGTGAGCAGCCACGGCTACACGGCCGAGACGCGGCTTCTGGGCTTTTCGGCCGTGCCCGCCGATCCGGTGACGGCCGAGCGGCTGGCCGTGGCCGAGGGCACGCCCCTCGTCCGCGTCGAGCGGCTGCGCAGCTCGGGCGGCCAGCCGCTGGTCTATTCCGTGGACTGGCTGCCCCGCGCGCTCGTGGGCGAGGGGCTCGAAGGCACCCCCGACTGGAGCGGCTCGCTCGTGGCGCTCCTCGACCGGGGGGGGCGGCGGCCCGTGGCCTCGACCGCGAACGTGCGCGCCGTCCTTTTGCCCGACGAGGTGAGCGGGCTGCATGGGCTCGAGGAGTTCGGCCCGGCGCTGCTCATCGAGGAGGTCTGCTACGCGGCCTGCGGCACGCGCGTGATCTATGCGATGGACTATCACCGGGGCTCGGCCTTCTCCTTCAGCTTCGTGCGGAAGTAACCTCCGGGACCGCGGCTGCGGGCTCGGGGCGCAGGCTGCGCTCGTCCGCGCCGAAGAGGTGCAGGCTCTGGGCATCGGCCGTGAGCGCGATGGAGGCGCCCGCCGCAAGGTCAAGGACGCCCGGCAGCTTGGCAATCAGCGGCTCGGCCAGACCCTCGGCCTCGATATAGGTGAGCTGCACCTCGCCCAGCTGCTCGATATAGGAGATCCGCCCCACGAGGAGCGGCTCGCCCTCGGCCAGCCGCAGATCCTCGGGGCGGATGCCCACCTGCACCGTCTGGCCCGCAAGGCCCGCATCGAGCGGGAAGGGCGCCCGCAGCCCTCCGCCGGTGGCCAGGTCGAGCCGCGCGCCCTCGGGCCCGATCCGCACCGTGCCCGGGATCACGTTCATCGCGGGCGAGCCGATGAAGCGCGCGACGAACAGGTTCGC
>NZ_MABH01000101.1 GCF_001720585.1 Cereibacter johrii
ATCGGCCGGCCCACGACGATATGGTCCGCCCCGTCCGCGATCGCGCGGGCGGGGGTTGCCACCCGCTTCTGATCTCCGAGCGCGGCGCCCGTCGGCCTCACGCCCGGCGTCACGATCAGCCGACCCGCCGCCTGCGGCAGGGCCCGGATCGCCGCCGCCTCCTGCGGGCTCGCGATCACCCCATGCGCGCCGGCATCCAGCGCCCGCGCCGCCCGCTCGAGCGTGATCTCGGCCAGATCGCCCGCCCGGATCATGTTCGCATCGAGGTCCGCCCGGTCGAGCGAGGTCAGCACCGTCACCGCAAGGATGCGCAGCCCGCTGCCCGAGGCGCCCTGCACCGCGGCCCGCACCACCTGCGGATCGCCATGGACGGTCAGGAAATCGAGGTCGTAGCTTGCAAAGCCCCGCACGGCGGCCTCGACGGTCGCGCCGATGTCGAAGAGCTTCATGTCGAGGAAGATGCGCTTGCCCCGCTCCTGCTTGAGCTCGTTGGCCAGCGCGAGGCCGCCGCCGGTCAGCATCCCGAGGCCGATCTTGTAGAACGAGACCGCATCGCCGAGCCTCTCCGCGAGATCCAGCCCCTGCACGACGTTCGGCACATCGAGTGCCACGATCAGACGGTCGTCGGCCATGGGAAGCTCCTTCCTGCTGAGGTCGGGCGGGTGATGGGACGAGGGCTGCCGCGTGTCAAGCGGGCCCATTCCGTCGGGCCGCCGCGGCTGCTATCGGTGGCCCATGCTCATCGCCTTCGACATCGGCGGATCCCGCATCCGCGCCGCCCGTGCCTTCGCCCCCGACGACCTGGAGCCTCTGGGCGAGCGGCCGATGCCGGCGAGCTTTCCGGGCTTCGTCGCGGCGCTGCGTGGCCTCGTGCCGGAGGAGGGCACGTCGCTCGCCATCGCCATCGCGGGCGTGGTCGATCCCGACACGGGCCGCATCACCGCGGCCAACTTGCCGGCTGTCAACGGGCGGGCGCTGGCCGCCGATCTCGGCGCGGCCCTCGGCCGTCCGGTCTGGATCGGCAACGATGCCGATTGCTTCGTGCTGACGGAGGCGCTGCTCGGGGTCGGGCGCGGCCACCGCAACGTGTTCGGCATCATCCTCGGCAGCGGCGTGGGCGGCGGGATCGTGCTGGAAGGGCGGCTTTTGACCGGGGCGGGTGGGATCGCGGGCGAATGGGGCCATGCGCCGGTGCTCGACCAGCGCCCGCTCGGCCGCGACCTGCCGCACCTGACATGCGGCTGCGGCCAGAGCGGCTGCGTGGACACCTACGGCAGCGCGCGGGGGATCGAGCGGCTGCATCTCGCCCTGTCCGGGCAGGGGCTCGACAGCCGCGAGATCCTGGCGGCCTGGCGCGCGGGCGAGATGGCTGCGGCCGCGACGGTGGAGGTCTGGCTCGAGCTGGTGGCGGGGCCGCTTGCGATGCTGGTCAATGTCATCGGCCCCTCGGTGGTCCCGGTGGGAGGGGGCCTTTCGAATGACCGCGACCTGATGGCGGCGCTGGATCGCGCCGTCCGTCACAGGCTTCTGCGCCCCACGCCCGAGGCGCTGCTGCGGCCGGCCTTCCATCCCGAGCCCGGGCTGGTCGGGGCCGCGCTGGCGGGGCTTCAGGCCTTCGGCTGAGCCCCGCCCTCGTCAAGCGGCGCGGTCGACCTGAGGTTCGTAGCGCGCGAGGAAAAGCGTCTTCGCGCTGTCGATCAGCCGCTCGCGCAGGGGGGCGGCGCCGCGGGCGGGCTCGGTGGTAAAGATCCGGCGGACGTAGGGCACCGGGCGCGCGCTGTCCTTGACCAGCAGCGCGACGGTGGCCTCGACCTGACCGAAATCGCGCGCGTAATGGGCGCGCTCGATGGTGGCAGAGAGGATACGCATCGTGACACTCCTCACATGACCGGAAGAGGCCGGTCGGGATCAGGATGAACCGGCATGGCCCCTTGCGGACCATGACCGCATGTCGCGGCCTTTTTCCGGTCGGGGCAGCCGATCAGGCTTGTGGATAAATCCATTTGGGCCTTGTCCGGTTCCACTGCACGGCCTGCATGAACACGGCTGCTTGATCGGATCGTGATCCTTGAATTCGACCAGATCCGCGACCACCTGAGCATCAAGACCCGGGACGGACCGTGCCGACAGTCGGGCGGTGTCGCCGGGGGCTTAACGAGAGGAGTGACCGATGAACCTCGAGAAGTTCACGGAGCGGTCGCGCGGGTTCCTTCAGGCCGCGCAGACGATCGCGATGCGGGAAAGCCACCAGCGGCTGGCGCCCGAGCATCTGCTGAAGGCCCTGATGGACGACGATCAGGGGCTGGCCTCGAACCTGATCCGCCGCTCGGGCGGCGAGCCTGCGCGCGTGGCCGAGACGGTCGAGCTGACCATCGCCAAGCTGCCCAAGGTGTCGGGAGATGCGCAGCCCTTCATGGATCCGGGTCTCGTGCGCGTGCTGGACGAGGCGGAGAAGCTGGCGAAGAAGGCGGGCGACAGCTTCGTGCCGGTGGAGCGGATCCTGATGGCGCTGGCCATGGTCGCCTCGAAGGCCAAGGATGCGCTGGATGCGGGCGCGGTGACGGCGCAGAAGCTGAATGCCGCGATCAACGACATCCGCAAGGGCCGCACCGCCGACACGGCTTCGGCCGAGGAAGGCTATGACGCCCTGAAGAAATACGCCCGCGACCTGACGCAGGCCGCACGGGACGGCAAGATCGACCCGATCATCGGCCGCGACGACGAGATCCGGCGCTCGATGCAGATCCTGTCTCGGCGCACCAAGAACAACCCGGTGCTGATCGGCGAGCCCGGCGTCGGCAAGACCGCCATCGCCGAGGGTCTCGCGCTGCGCATCGTGAATGGCGACGTGCCCGAGAGCCTGAAGAACAAGCGCCTCCTGTCGCTCGACATGGGCGCGCTGATCGCGGGCGCGAAATACCGCGGCGAGTTCGAGGAGCGGCTGAAGGCCGTGCTGAACGAGGTGACCTCGGCTGCGGGCGAGATCATCCTCTTCATCGACGAGATGCACACGCTGGTGGGCGCGGGCAAATCCGAAGGCGCGATGGATGCGGCCAACCTCATCAAGCCGGCGCTTGCGCGGGGCGAGCTGCATTGCGTGGGCGCCACGACGCTCGACGAATATCGCAAGCATGTGGAAAAGGACGCGGCGCTGGCGCGGCGGTTCCAGCCCTTGATGGTCGAGGAGCCGACGGTCGAGGATACGATCTCGATCCTGCGCGGCATCAAGGAGAAGTATGAGCTGCACCACGGGGTGAAGATCGCCGACGCGGCGCTGGTGGCCGCGGCGACGCTCTCGCACCGCTACATCACCGACCGCTTCCTGCCCGACAAGGCCATCGACCTGGTGGATGAGGCCGCGAGCCGCCTGCGGATGGAGGTCGATTCGAAGCCCGAGGAACTCGACGCGCTGGATCGCCAGATCCTGCAGGCGCAGATCGAGGCGGAGGCGCTGAAGAAGGAGGACGATGCGGCCTCGAAGGACCGGCTGGCGAAGCTCGAGAAGGAGCTTTCGGACATGACCGAGCGCGCCGCCGAGATGACGGCGCAGTGGCAGGCCGAGCGCGACAAGCTCGAGGCCGCGCGCGATCTGAAGGAGCAGCTGGACCGGGCCCGGGCCGAGCTCGAGCAGGTCAAGCGCGAGGGCAACCTCGCGCGGGCGGGCGAGCTGTCCTACGGGGTCATTCCTCAGATCGAGAAGAAGCTCGAGGAAGCCGAAGCGCGCGAGGGCGATCTCCTCGTCTCGGAAGCCGTGCGGCCGGAGCAGATCGCCGAGGTTGTCGAGCGCTGGACCGGCATCCCGACCTCGAAGATGCTCGAGGGCGAGCGCGAGAAACTTCTCAAGATGGAGGAGGAGCTCGGGCGCCGGGTCATCGGGCAGCGCGCCGCGCTGCGGGCGGTGGCCAATGCCGTGCGGCGTGCGCGGGCGGGGCTGAACGACGAGCGGCGGCCTCTGGGCAGCTTCCTCTTCCTCGGCCCGACGGGGGTCGGCAAGACCGAGCTGACGAAGGCCGTGGCCGAATATCTCTTCGACGACGATCAGGCGATGGTCCGCATCGACATGTCGGAGTTCATGGAGAAGCACTCGGTCGCCCGGCTGATCGGCGCGCCTCCGGGTTATGTGGGTTACGATGAGGGCGGGGTGCTGACCGAGGCCGTGCGGCGCAGACCCTATCAGGTCGTGCTGTTCGACGAGGTCGAGAAGGCGCACCCCGAGGTGTTCAACGTGCTCCTGCAGGTGCTCGACGACGGGGTGCTGACCGACGGGCAGGGCCGGACGGTGGACTTCAAGCAGACGCTCATCATCCTGACCTCGAACCTCGGGGCCTATGCCTTGAGCCAGCTGCCGGAAGGGGCCGATCCCGCCCCCGCCCGCGCGGCGGTGATGGAGGCGGTGCGCGGACATTTCCGGCCCGAGTTCCTGAACCGCCTCGACGAGATGGTGATCTTCGACCGCCTGTCGCGCGACGACATGGGCCAGATCGTCGAGATCCAGCTCGGCCTGCTCGGCAAGCGGCTGGCCACCCGCAAGATCGGGCTCGAGCTCGATGCGGCGGCGAAACAGTGGCTCGCCGACGAGGGCTACGATCCGGTCTATGGCGCGCGTCCGCTCAAGCGCGTGATCCAGCGCCATCTGCAGGATCCGCTGGCCGAGATGATCCTCGCGGGCGACGTGCTCGACGGGTCGGTCGTGCAGGTCAGTGCCGGTGCCGACGGGCTCATCATCGGCGACCGGGTCTCCTCGTCGCGGCGCGAGCGGCCGCAGGACGCCGTGGTGCACTGATGTCCTGAAGAAGACGGGCCCGCCCCAAGCCGGAGCGGGCCCGCGCTGCCACAGCCGCCGATCAGGCGCCCGGCATCAGCACGCCGTCGATCACATGGATCACCCCGTTCGACGCATCCACATCCGGCTGCGAGATCGCCACGCCATTCACCTTCGGGCCCCCTTCGAGCGTGACGGTGAGCGCGCCGCCCTCCACCGTCCCGGCGGTCATGCCTTCCATCAGGTTGGAGGACATCACTTCACCCGGCACGACGTGATAGGTCAGGATCTCGGTCAGTTTCTCCTTGTTTTCGGGCTTCAGCAGATCCTCGACCGTGCCCTCGGGCAGGGCCGCGAAGGCCGCGTCCGTCGGCGCGAAGACGGTGAAGGGGCCCTCGCCCTTCAGCGTATCGACGAGCCCCGCGGCCTCGGCCGCGGCGAGGAGCGTCGTGAAGCTGCCCGCGTCGGTGGCGGTCTCCACGATGTCTCCGGTTTCGGCGAAGGCAGGTGCCGCGAGCAGTCCGAGCGAAAGGGCGAGAAGGGTCTTGCGCATCGTTCCAGTCCTCCTGTGTGTGATGCCGTGCTTGGCCTCAAGGCTACGCAGAAGGCGGCACGGGCGGATGAGCCGGCGGGACGAAGCGTGATCGCGCGTGATCGGCCGTGAGCGCCTTCCCCGCTTCGTGATGGGCGGGGCCTTTGAAAGTGAAGGCGCACCATGCACCTTAGGGAAGCGGCAAGGGAGGGACAGGATGCGCAAGCTCGGATGGTCGGATGTGACGCGCAAGGCGGATTGGCTGAACCGGCGGCAGATCCTCGCAGGGGCGGGGGCACTGGGGCTGGCGGGGCCAGCCTTCGCCCGGATCGAGGCGAAGGCCAGCCGCTTCTCGACGGACGAGAAGCCCAACAGCTTCGAGGAGATCTCGAACTACAACAATTTCTACGAGTTCGGCCTCGACAAGGGCGATCCGGCGCAGAATGCCGGTGCCCTGACCGTGGATCCCTGGTCGGTCGAGATCGGGGGCCTCGTCGAGCGTCCCGGCTCCTATCCGCTGGACGACATCCTGAAGGGCGTGACGCTCGAGGAGCGGATCTACCGCCTGCGCTGCGTCGAGGGCTGGTCGATGGTGGTGCCCTGGATCGGGTTCGAGCTGCGGACCCTCCTCGAGCGGGCGGGCGTGCAGCCGGGCGCCAGGTTCGTGGCCTTCGAGACGCTCGTCCGCCCCGAGGAAATGCCGGGCGTCCGCTCGCGCATCCTCGACTGGCCCTATCGCGAGGGGCTGCGGATCGACGAGGCGATGCATCCGCTGACGATCCTCGCCACCGGCCTCTACGGCGAGGAGATGCCGAAGCAGAACGGCGCGCCGATCCGGCTGGTCGTCCCATGGAAATACGGGTTCAAGTCGATCAAGAGCATCGTGCGGATCTCGCTGGTCGAGAAGATGCCCGCGACCTCCTGGAACATGCAGAATGCGCGCGAATACGGCTTCTACTCCAATGTGAACCCGGCGGTGGATCATCCGCGCTGGAGCCAGGCGTCCGAGCGGCGGATCGGCTCGGGCTTCTTCGCGCCGCGGATCGAGACGCAGCCCTTCAACGGCTATGGCGATCAGGTGGCGCAGCTTTACGCCGGTCAGGACCTGTCGGTGGATTTCTGAATGATCGCGCAGCGGATCAATGGCGCGTTGCGCCCGGTGCCGACGGGGTTCGTCTATGCGGCAGGTCTCCTGCCGCTCGGGCTTCTGGTCTGGCAGGCGGCCACGGGCGGGCTCGGCGTCGATCCGGTGAAGGGGATCGAGCACCGGCTGGGTGAGCTCGCGCTCCAGTTCCTCGTGGGCGGGCTGGTCATCAGCCCGCTGCGCTGGTGGACGGGGATCAATCTGATCCGCTTCCGGCGGGCGGTGGGGCTGCTGGCCTTCTTCTATGTCTGCCTGCATCTCGCCGTCTGGCTCGCGCTGGATCTGCAGTTCCGCTGGGCCGAGATCGGGGCCGACATCGCCAAGCGCCCCTACATCACGCTGGGGATGCTCGCCTTCGCGGCGATGATCCCCCTGGCGCTGACGTCGAACAACGGCGCGATCCGGCGGATGGGAGCCGCGGCCTGGACCCGGCTCCACAAGCTGACCTACCTCGTGGCCCTGCTGGGCGCCCTGCACTTCCTGCTCCTCGTGAAGGCCTGGCCGCTCGAGCCGATCCTCTACATGGCCGGCGTCGTGGCGCTGCTTTCGATGCGCCTCTGGCGGACCCTCCGGCGCCGAGCCTGAGGCCTCTCTACATGTGGTGTGGCGGATCCGTCGCGCCCCATATGTAGACGGGTTTCCGACCGGATGGAAAAATATCGGCCCTTCGTCATTTTTCCTCTTGCGGGTTTTTTTGCGGTTCCCTAGATAGCGCCTCACCGAAGCGGAACGGCGACGGTGACGGGGTTGAGAGGCGGCGGCGCTGCCTTGAAGGTCTCGGGAAATCTGGAAGATGAGGCGGACGGGATCGCTGGTTGACTGGCGTCTCGGTTTGTTTTGTCTTCTGCGCTCTTTGACATTGATGATGATGAAGGGATATGCGGGCGGTTTGGTCGTTTCGACGGCGGACCGGATGCATATCGGCCTACTAGCTTCGGCGATGATGTAGGTGAAAGCTTCACTGTCTTGTGGGTCACGTTACTTCGGTAACTTGGCACATGGACAGAAAGACCTCGGGC
>NZ_MABH01000102.1 GCF_001720585.1 Cereibacter johrii
TGCCGCACAGGCGCGCCACGCGGCCCGCGGCAAGCTGCCCCCGCGCGAGCGGGTGGCGGGGCTCCTCGATCCCGGCTCGCCCTTCCTCGAGATCGGCGCCTTCGCCGCCCATGGCCTCTATGACGGGGCCGCCCCCGCGGCGGGGGTGATCGCGGGCATCGGCCGGGTGCACGGGCAGGAGGTGATGGTCGTCTGCAACGACGCCACCGTGAAGGGCGGCACCTACTATCCGATGACGGTGAAAAAGCATCTGCGCGCGCAGGAGATCGCCGCCGAATGCCGGCTGCCCTGCGTCTATCTTGTGGATTCGGGCGGTGCGAACCTGCCCAACCAGGACGAGGTCTTCCCCGACCGCGACCATTTCGGCCGCATCTTCTACAATCAGGCGCAGATGAGCGCGGCGGGCATTCCCCAGATCGCCGTCGTCATGGGCTCCTGCACCGCGGGCGGCGCCTATGTGCCGGCCATGTCCGACGTCACGATCATCGTGAGAAACCAGGGCACGATCTTCCTCGCCGGTCCGCCGCTCGTGAAGGCGGCGACGGGCGAGGTGGTCTCGGCCGAGGATCTGGGCGGCGGCGAGGTCCATACCCGCCTCTCCGGGGTGGCGGACTATCTGGCCGAGGACGACGCCCATGCGCTGGCGCTCGCGCGCCGCGCGCTGGGGCAGTTGAACCGGACCCGGCCTCGGACCGTGGCCTGGGCCGCGCCCGAGGATCCCGCCCATGACCCCGAAGAGATCCTCGGGCTGGTGCCGGCCGACCTCCGCACGCCCTGGGACATCCGCGAGCTGATCGCGCGCCTCGTCGACGGCTCGCGCTTCGACGAGTTCAAGCCGCGGTTCGGCGAGACGCTGGTCACGGGATTCGCCCATCTCATGGGCTGTCCGGTGGGGATCGTGGCCAACAACGGCGTCCTCTTCTCCGAAGCCGCGATCAAGGGCGCCCATTTCGTCGAACTCTGCTCGCAGCGCTCCATCCCGCTGATCTTCCTGCAGAACATCACGGGCTTCATGGTGGGACGGCGCTACGAGAACGAAGGCATCGCCCGCCACGGCGCCAAGATGGTGACGGCCGTCGCCACCACCGCCGTGCCCAAGATCACCCTTCTCGTCGGCGGCTCCTTCGGCGCGGGCAATTACGGCATGGCCGGGCGCGCCTATTCGCCGCGCTTCCTGTGGACCTGGCCCAACTCCCGCATCTCGGTCATGGGCGGCGAGCAGGCGGCAGGCGTCCTCGCCACCGTCCGGCGCGACGCGATCGAGCGGCAGGGCGGCCAATGGTCGGCCGAGGAGGAGGCCGCCTTCAAGCGTCCCACCATCGAGATGTTCGAGCGCCAGAGCCACCCGCTCCATGCCTCGGCCCGCCTGTGGGACGATGGGATCATCGACCCGCGCAAGAGCCGCGAGACCCTGTTCCTCTCGCTGTCGGCCGCCCTCAACGCGCCCATCGCGCCCACCCGCTTCGGCCTCTTCCGGATGTGAGCGGTGATCCTTCTTCCTTTCATTCTGGCAAAAATATCCTCGGGGGGTGCGGGGGGCGGAAAGCCCCCCGCGGCCGGCCCGGAAGGCGAGGTCCGATGTTCCGCAAGATCCTGATCGCCAACCGCGGCGAGATCGCCGTCCGTATCGCTTCCACCGCCCGGCGCCTGGGCGTGGCAACGGTCGCCGTCCATTCCGATGCCGATGCCGAGGCGCTCCATGTGGCGGTGGCCGACGAGGCCGTGTCCATCGGCGGGCCGCAGCCGGCCGACAGCTACCTGCGCGGCGAGCGGCTGATCGAGGCGGCCCTCGCCACGGGGGCGGAAGCCATCCATCCGGGGTACGGCTTCCTCTCCGAGAACCCCGATTTCGTCGAGGCGGTCGAGGCCGCGGGCCTCGTCTTCATCGGCCCCTCGGCCGCGGCGATCCGGGCCATGGGTCTGAAGGATGCCGCCAAGGCGCTGATGGCCGAGGCGGGCGTGCCCGTCGTGCCGGGCTATCACGGCGCGGATCAGGAGCCCGAACATCTGGCGCTGATGGCCGCGGACATCGGCTATCCGGTCCTCATCAAGGCGGTGGCGGGCGGGGGCGGCAAGGGGATGCGCCGCGTCGCGCGGACCGAGGACTTCGCCGCGGCCCTCGCCTCCGCCCGGGCCGAGGCCCGCACCGCCTTCGGCAACGAGGCGGTGCTGATCGAGAAATGGATCGATTGTCCGCGCCATATCGAGCTGCAGGTGTTCGGCGACGGCACCGATGCGGTCCATCTCTACGAGCGCGACTGCTCGCTCCAGCGGCGGCACCAGAAGGTGATCGAGGAGGCGCCGGCCCCCGGCATGACGCCCGAAATGCGCGCCGCCATGGGCGAGGCCGCTGTGCGGGCCGCCCGCGCCATCGGCTACCGAGGGGCGGGCACGGTCGAATTCATCGTGGACGGCTCGGCCGGCCTCAGCTCCGACCGTTTCTGGTTCATGGAGATGAACACGCGGCTTCAGGTCGAGCATCCGGTGACCGAGGCCGTGACGGGCATCGATCTCGTGGAATGGCAGCTGCGCGTCGCGGCGGGCGAACCGCTGCCGCTCGCGCAGGAGGCCATCCCCCTCCGCGGCCACGCCTTCGAGGCAAGGCTCTATGCCGAGGACGTTCCCGCGGGCTTCCTGCCCGCCACGGGCCGGCTCGACCATCTGCGTTTCGCCGATGGCATCCGCGCCGACACGGGCGTGCGGACGGGCGACCGGATCAGCCCCTGGTACGATCCGATGATCGCCAAGATCGTCGCCCATGGCCCCTCGCGGGCCTCGGCTCTGAACCGGCTCGCGCGCGCGCTCGAAGAGACCGAGGTGGCGGGCACGGTCACGAACCTCGCCTTCCTGCGCCGCCTCGCGCACCATCCGGGCTTTGCCGCGGGAGAGGTGGACACGGGCCTCATCGGCCGCGATCTGGCCGCCCTGACCGCTCCCGTGGCGCTGGCCCCGGAGCTGGTCGCGGCGGCGCTCCTCGTGGCCGAGCTCGGCGAGACGGCCGCCCCGCTGCAGGGCTTCAGCCTCTGGACGCCCCTCCGCCGGCATGTCCGTCTGCGCCATGGCGCCGAGGAGATCGCGGCGGCGCTCACCGTCGAGGCACCGGGCAGGGCCACGGTCGAGCTGGGCGGGGCGCACCTCGCCGCGCG
>NZ_MABH01000103.1 GCF_001720585.1 Cereibacter johrii
GACCGGCCGCGAGGGCCGCCTGCCACAGGTCCGGCTTCTGGCGCAGCGCCGTGGCGGCCGCGCCGAGCGCCCCCTGAGGCTGGCCCGCCGCCTCGAGCAGCACCGCGAGATTGAACCAGGCGATCCAGGCGTCGGGCCGCTCGGGATGGAGCGCGAGCCAGCGCCGGTAGATCTCGATCGCCGCCGCAGGCGCGGCCTCGGCCAGAGCCACCAGCTGCTCGGCCGTGAGCAGGGGGGACACGGAGCCGATGGGCAGGATCGGGGCGGGCTGCACCGTCATGGGGATCTCCTCGGTTTGCGGCACCTTCGCCGCTTCCGGTTAAGGGAGTCCTCATGCCGGGCCTGACCTCTTCCGTGTGCGCCGCGAGCCCGCTTCAATTTTAGGAGGAACGCGCGGTCGCGGCAGGCGGCGTTAGGACTTTCCTTACCGCCGTTGAGAAGAATGCCGGAAATCACGGAGGCCAGCATGGCTCCGCATGCTGGTGGATGCGCCCAGGAAATGCGTGCGCCCCGCCCCCATAGGGTGAGTGTGATGACCGACTTCAGCAGCAAGACCACAGCAGAGATCGCGGCCCTGACGAGCACCGAGGTCGCCAGCATGTCGAGCCAGGATCTGGCCGCCCTCTCCACCGCCCAGATCGCGGCGCTGACCGCCCAGCAGATCGGCTGGGTCAAGGCGGCGTCGCTGAAGGGGCTGGGGGATGCGCAGGTGGTGGCGCTGACGACGGCGCAGGCGGCGGCGCTCGGCTCGGCCCAGCTGGCCGCGCTGACGACGGCGCAGGTGGCGGCGATGGAGACGGCCGATCTCGCGGCGCTCTCGGCCACGGGGGTGGCGGGGCTGACTTCGGCGCAGCTCGGGGGGCTCTCGACCGCGCAGGTGGCGGCCTTCAGCACGGCGCAGGTTGCGGCCCTGTCCAGCGTGGCGGTCAAGGGTCTGGGCTCGGTCCAGGCCTCGGGTCTCACGACGGCCCAGGTGGCCGCCCTGTCGACCGCCCAGCTCAAGTCCTTCTCGACCGCGGGCATGACGGGGCTCGGCACGGCGCAGATCGTGGCGCTCTCGAGCGCGCAGGCGGCGGCGCTCGGCTCGGCACAGGTCGCGGCGCTCACGACGGCGCAGGCGGCGGCGATGGAGACGGCCGATCTCGCGGCCCTCACCAGCGTGGCCGTGAAGGGGCTGAGCTCGACCCAGGTGGGCGCGCTGACCACGGCGCAGGTGGCGGCGCTGAGCACGGCCCAGCTCGGCGCGCTCTCGACCGGGGCGCTGAAGGGCCTGACCACGGCGCAGGTGGTGGCCCTGACGACGGCGCAGGCGGCGGGGCTCGGCTCGGCGCAGGTGGCGGGCCTGTCGAGCACGCAGGTGGCAGCGCTCGAGACGGCGGATCTGGCCGCGCTCTCCACGGCGGGGCTGAAGGGGCTGGGCTCGGCGCAGGCCGCGGGCCTGACCACGGCGCAGGTGGCGGCACTGACCACGGCTCAGGTGGGCCAGCTCTCGAGTGCCGCGTTGAAAGGGCTCGGGACGGCGCAGATCGTGGCGCTGACGACGGCGCAGGCGGGGGCCCTCGGGACGGCGCAGATCGCGGCGCTCTCGACCGCGCAGGTGGCGGCGCTCGAGACGGCCGATCTCGCGGCGCTCTCGACGGGGGCGGCGAATGCCCTGACCTCGGGTCAGGCTGCAAGCCTCACGACGGCGCAGGTGGCGGCGCTGACCACGGCGCAGGTCGCCGCGCTCTCGACGGGGGCGGTGAAGGGGCTGAGCTCGACCCAGGCGGGGGCGCTGACCACGGCGCAGGTGGCGGCGCTGACGACCGCACAGCTCGGCGCGCTCACGACGGCGGCGCTGAAGGGCGTGACGACGGCGCAGGTGGTGGCCCTGACGACGGCGCAGGCGGCCGGGCTCGGCTCGGCGCAGGTGGCAGGCCTCTCGAGCGCGCAGATCGCGGCGCTGGAGACGGCGGATCTGGCCGCGCTCTCCACGACGGGGCTGAAGGGTCTGGGTTCGGCGCAGGCTGCGGGCCTGACCACGGCGCAGGTGGCGGCGCTCACCACGGCTCAGGTGGGCCAGCTCTCGAGTGCCGCGTTGAAAGGGCTCGGGACGGCGCAGATCGTGGCGCTGACCACGGCGCAGGCGGCGGCGCTGGGGTCGACGCAGGTGGCCGGGCTCTCGACCGCGCAGGTGGCGGCGCTTGAGACGGCCGATCTGGCCGTGCTCTCGACCGCCGGGGTGAAGGCGCTGAGTTCGACGCAGGTGGGCGCGCTGACGACGGCGCAGGTGGCGGCGCTCACCACGGCGCAG
>NZ_MABH01000104.1 GCF_001720585.1 Cereibacter johrii
CCCCCAGCCCCTCGGCCCGCGCGGCGAGCCAGAGGTTCTGCACCGCACAGACGGTCGAATAGAGATCCATCTCGGGATTGTGGGTGCGCCCCAGCACCACCTCGCCGCAGCGGTCGCGGTCGCAGGTGACGCAGATGTTGAGCGGCGCCTTCAGGATGCCCTGCAGCTTCAGCGCGCGGTAGGTGTCGCGCTTCTCCTCGGGAAAGAGCAGCGCCGCCTCGTCATTGGCGCGGCGGAAGGCCTCGTGGACCTCGGCCCTGCGCGCGGCATCGCGGATCAGGAGGAAGTTCCAGGGCTGCATGAAGCCCACCGAGGGCGCGCGATGCGCGGCCTCGAGCACCCGGCGCAGCGCCTGAGGATCCACCGGATCGGGCAGGAACTCGTCGCGCACGTCGCGCCGCTCGGCAATGATGTCATGGAGCGCCTGACGCTCGGTTTCAGTGAAACGGCGCGCCGGGCGCGGCTCGACGGGGGGAGGAAAATCCGGCATGGGATCGCTCCTTGGTTCGTGACGATCCCGCCGCCGTCCACGCGGCGGGAACCTCTGCGTCAGGCCGGTCTTCTGGCTCCGGTTCATCTGCCGCCGGGCGCCTTCCCGGCGAACCGGTGGCCTTCTGCCCGGAGCATCCCCGTCACAGCGGCGGGCCCGCGCCGGATTTCCACCGGCTTCCCGATTCTCCGCCCGAAGGCGGCACCTGACCCCTGCCACAAAGCAGAACCGGAGCGCCCGGGCAACCGCCCGCATCGAAAGCCGCCCCCCCGACCCGGCAGCGGGGCGGAGGATCCGAGCCATTTCCGCGGCCCCGGATCGAAGCCCCGCGACGGAATGCCCCGCCCGAGGAGCCGACGGCCCACGGGCACGGGCAGCCGTAAAGCGTCCCGTCTCTGCCGAACCGTCCTCTGCCACGCCGGACAGCTCGGAAAGCGGGCGTCGGTGGCCCCGTGAGGCCCGCCCGCCCTTCCCCGAAGCCTTGAAGGCCGCGGCGCCCCGCCCCATAGTCGCCCAAGGCGTCCGGAGGGGCGCGTTCCGCAGGCAGGTCTCTTGGCGTTCACGTTCCTTCACACGGCCGATCTTCATCTCGACGCGCCGCTGCGGGCGATGGCGCTGCGCGATCCCGAGCTTGCGGCCGAGATCGGCGTGGCCTCGCGCACCGCCTTTTCGCGCATCGTGGATCTCTGCCTTGCCGAGGCGGTGGCCTTCCTCGTGATCGCGGGCGACCTCTGGGACGGAACCTACAGCTCGACCAAGACCCCCCGCTTTCTCAAGCAGGAGCTTTTGCGGCTCGAGGCCGCGGGGATCGGCTGCTATATCCTGCGCGGCAATCACGATGCGCTGGCGCGGCAGACGGGCGAGCTCGAGGCGCCGGCCAACACCACCGTCTTCGGCGCCCGCCCCGCGACGGTCGAGCTCACGATCGACGGTCAGCCGGTGGCCCTCCATGGGCTGAGCTTCCGCGAACCGCACGCGCCCGAGAGCCTGCTGCCGCGCTATCCGGCGCCGAAGCCGGGGGCGTTCAACATAGGCCTCATGCACACGAGCCTGAACGGCAGCCCGGGGCACGATCCCTACGCGCCCTGCAGCCTCGCCGAGCTCGAGGCCCACGGCTACGATTACTGGGCGCTCGGCCATATCCACCGCCGCTTCGTGCACAGCGGGCGCGCGACGGTGGTGATGCCGGGCACGCCGCAGGGGCGCGACATCGGCGAGGCGGGCGCAACCTCGGTCACGCTGGTCAGGGTGGGCGACGACGGGGCGGTCACGCTCGAGGAGCGCAGCGTGGCGCCGCTGCGCTTCGACCGGCTGCCGCTCGACTGCACGGGGATTTCCGACTGGTCCGACCTGCTGGCGCATCTCGACCGGGCGCTCCGCGCCGCGGCCGAGGCGCCGCGCGCGGCCGACCATCTCGTGCTGCGCCCGGTGCTGACCGGGGCCACCCCGCTCGCCTGGCGCATCGCGCGCGACCGCGACCGGCTGGCCGAGGAGGCGCGCGCCCTCTCTGCGGGACGCAGGCTCTGGATCGACAAGCTCGAGCTGCGGCTTTCCGAGGAAGGGGCAGAGCTGCCGGGGGCGGCCCTGCCCGAGGATCTCGTCCGTCTCGTTCAGGAGGATCTGCCCGAGGATCCTGCCCTGAACGTCGCGCTCCTCGCGGCCGCGCAGGAGCTGGCGCGCGACCTGCCGCCCGAGGCGCGCGATCTGCTGGGACAGGACGAGGAGGCGATGGCCGCGCTCTGCCGCGCCCTTCTGGCCGAGGGAACGCCCCTGATCCTCGCGCAGCTTGCGGCGGAGACGTCGGACTGATGCGCCTCGACCGGCTCGACCTCACCCGCTACGGCCACTTCATGGACCGGCGGCTCGAGTTTCCCGCGCCTGCGCCGGGCGAGCCGGACCTGCATGTGGTCTACGGGCCGAACGAGGCGGGCAAGTCCACGCTCTTCTCGGCCTGGCTCGACCTCCTCTTCGGCATCCCGCTCCGCACCCGCTACGACTTCCGCCACCCCGGCCCCACGATGCGCGTGGGCGCGCGGCTCGGCCATGCGGGCGGCGCGCTCGATCTGGCCCGGGTGAAGCGCAACAACGGCAGCCTGCTTGACGCGCACGACCAGCCGGTGCCCGAGGCGCTGCTGCAATCGGCGCTGGGCGGCCTCACGCGCGAGGGCTATTCGGCCATGTTCTCGCTCGACGACGACACGCTGGAGAAGGGCGGAGACAGCATCCTCGCGAGCCGCGGCGATCTGGGCGAGATGCTCTTCTCGGCGAGTGCGGGGCTGGCCCAGCTGAGCCCCCGGCTCGAGACGATCCGCACGAGCCTCGACGGCTTTCACCGCAGCGGCAAGCGCAGCGGCTGGCTTTCGGATGCGAAGAAGCGGCTGGCCGAACTGGATGCGGAGCGGCGGCGGCTGGATGTGTCGGCCGGCGCGATCCAGAAGCTCGCGCGCGAGGCGGAGGCCGCCGAAGCCGCCTGGCGGACAGCGCGCGCCGCAGAGGAGGCGGCGCAGGCGGAGCTGGAGCGGCTTCAGGATCTGGCGGCGACCCTTCCGATCCGGGCGCGGCTCGA
>NZ_MABH01000105.1 GCF_001720585.1 Cereibacter johrii
CCGGGGCCATCGCCGCGCCTTGCGCCTCTGCGGGCGCCTGGATCGTGGCGGGGTCCGGCGGCACGGCCGCCCGCTCGCTCCAGGCCCAGTAGCCGATCCCGCCGGCTGCCGCCGCTCCCCCGGCTGCAAGCGCCATCCAGGCGCCCGGTCCCATCCTGCCAAACAGGGGCATCGTCCATCCGCTCCCGGCGCGCCTAGCGGCGCCTGACTTGTCTCGGTTACAGGAACACGGATATCAAGACCGGACGCAAGCCCTTATCCACAGGTAGATCATGTCCCAGCTCCGTTCCGTCTGCGTCTTCTGCGGCTCCCGAGCGGGGCTCAACCCTGCCTTTGCCCGTGATGCGCGTGAAGTTGGGCGGACGCTCGCCCGTGAGGGGTGGCGGCTCGTCTACGGCGCCGGGGACGTGGGCCTGATGGGCGAGGTGGCGCGCGCGGCGCTCGCCGAGGGCGGGCAGACGATGGGCGTGATCCCCACCCATCTTCTCGCCCGCGAGCAGGGCCGGCGCGATCTGGGCCAGATGGTCGTCACCGAGAACATGCACGAGCGCAAGAAGGTCATGTTCATGAACTCCGACGCGATCGTGGTGCTGCCGGGCGGCGCGGGCTCGCTCGACGAGTTCTTCGAGGTTCTGACCTGGCGGCAGATCGGTCTGCACGAGAAGCCGATCTTCCTTCTCGACACGGACGGCTACTGGAAGCCGCTCGTGGCGCTGATGGAGGCGGTGATTGCGCAAGGGTTCGCCGAAGGGGCGCTGCGCGACTATTACGTCGCCGCACCGGATGTGGCGACGCTCACGAGCCACCTGCGCGCCGCTCTCTGCTGAGGCAGACGGCGCGCGTCCTGTCCGAGAAGATGGGGAGTCCGCGCCGCTTGAGGAGCCGCGGGTGTCCTGGCCGGAGCCTGTGCCGCGTCTTCGGGCGCGGGCGGCATTCCCGGCGGAGAAGCGGAGCGCCCCGAGGGCACTCCGCCGGCCGTGTCAGAGGCGCGAGGCCACGTTTTCCCAGTTCACCAGCTTCTCGAGGAAGTTGGAGAGATAGGCCGGGCGCTTGTTGCGGAAATCGATGTAATAGCTGTGCTCCCAGACGTCGCAGCCCAGCAGCGCGGTCTGGCCGAAGCAGAGCGGGTTCACGCCGTTCTCGGTCTTGGTGACCTTGAGGCCGCCGTCCTGATCCTTCACGAGCCAAGCCCAGCCCGAGCCGAACTGGCCCGCGCCGGCCGCCGCGAAGTCTTCCTTGAACTTCTCGACCGAGCCGAAGCTGTCGACCAGCGCCTTCTCCAGCTCGCCCGGCATCTTCTTCTCGCCCGGCCCCATCATTTCCCAGAACTGCGTGTGGTTCCAGTGCTGGCTGGCGTTGTTGAAGATGCCGTTCTGCGCCACGGCGCCCGACTGGTAGGTGCCCTTGACGATCTCCTCGACCGACTTGCCCTCCCACTCGGTGCCGGCGATCAGCTTGTTGCCATTGTCGACATAGGCCTTGTGGTGGATGTCGTGGTGATATTCCATCGTCTCCTTCGACATGCCGAGCGCGGCCAGCGCGTCGTGGGCATAGGGAAGGTCAGGAAGGGTGAAGGCCATCGGTCTCTCCTTTGCTTTCGCAATCCGTGCGTTCGCGGTCAATAAGAGCGCAGGTGACGGCAAGGTCAAGGGGCCGCGGCGACCCGATGTCGCAGCAAAGGCCCCGCCGTCCCGCCCGGAGCCTCTCGGGCGAGACGGCGGGGCCCGGGTCGGCAGGGGTTGAAAATCCTGCAGCCGCCCGACATCATAAGCGCCGCGGCGGTCCATTGCGCCATGCTTCCGGCTGAGCCGAAATTTTCAGAAACGTTCTTGCAGGACTTCATTTCATGCGCTACCGGCCCGATGTGGATGGCCTCCGCTCGCTCGCGATCCTTCCGATCCTGCTCTTTCACGCGGGTGTGACGCTCTTCTCGGGCGGATATATCGGGGTCGACATCTTCTTCGTGATCTCGGGCTTCCTGATCACGACGATCATTCGCGACGATCTCGCCGCAGGCCGCTTCTCGATCGTGACCTTCTACGAGCGGCGCGCCCGCCGCATCCTGCCCGCGCTGTTCTTCACGCTGGCCCTGACGACGCTGGCGGCGGTGATCCTGTTCCTGCCGGCCCAGCTCATCGATTATGCGAAATCCCTGTTCGGGACCGCCACCTTCACCGCGAACTTCTACTTCTGGAAGAACTCGGGCTATTTCGAGGCCAGCGCGCATCTGCGCCCCCTTCTGCACACCTGGTCGCTGGCGGTCGAGGAGCAGTTCTATCTGGTGGTTCCGGTGGCGATCTGGGCCGTCTGGCGCTTCGTGCGCCGGGCCGAGATGGCGGTGCTTCTGATCGCGCTGATCGCCTCCTTCGCCCTCTCGGTCTACATGACCGAGCGCGGGCCGACCGCGAACTTCTTCCTGCTGCCCACCCGCGCCTGGGAGCTGCTGCTGGGCTCGCTGGTGGCGATCCTGCCCACCCGCGTGGCCCTGCGGGGCATGGCGAACGAGGCGGCGGCGCTCGCGGGCCTCGGGCTCGCGCTGGTGCCGGTGGTGCTTTACACCGATTCGACCCCCTTCCCCGGCGTGGCCGCGCTGCCGCCCTGCCTCGGGACCGCGCTCATGATCTGGACCGGGCGGGCCTCGCCCACGCTGGTCGCGCGCTTCCTGTCGCTGCGGCCTCTGGTGGGGATCGGCAAGATCTCCTACTCGCTCTATCTGGTCCACTGGCCGATCTGCGTCTTCCTCCTTTACACCACGCTCCAGAAGCCCGGTCCTGCGCAGGTGGTGCTGATCGTGGCGCTGAGCTTCGCGCTCGCGCTCGTCTCCTATCGCTGGGTCGAGCAGCCCTTCCGCAACCGCGCCACCCTCGCCGGGCGGCCTGCGCTCTTCGGGGCCTCGCTCGCGGGGCTCGCGGTCTTCGCGGTCGGGGGGCTGGCGCTGGTTCAGAGCGGCGGCCTGCCCGCGCGGCATCCGGGCTGGATTGTCACGGCGCAGGCCGAGACCACCGAGGAGACGCGCAACTCGTGGCACAATGGCACCTGCTTCTTCGAGTCGGACTGGCAGTTCGGCAACTGGGACGCCGAGGCCTGCGAGATCGTGAAGAACGAGGGCAAGCGCGTGCTTCTCTGGGGCGACTCCTATGCCGCCCATTACGCCCCCGGGCTGGAGGCCGAGGCCAAGGCCATCCCGCACCGGATCTGGCAATATACCCAGGCGGGCTGTCCGCCGGTCCTGTCCTACTATTCCTTCGCCCGGCCGAGCTGTCAGGCGTTCAACGGCCATGCGATGGAGCTGATCGACCAGCTCGACATCGACACGGTGGTGCTCTCGGCGCGCTGGGTCGACCTGCGCTCGCGCGGGATCGGCACGCTCGCCGACACGGTGCGGGCGCTCGAGGACCGTGGCCTCGAGGTCCATGTCATCGGCCAGTCGCCGCTCTTCGTGATCGACGTGCCGATCATCTCCTATGCCAAGTCGGCCGGCGCGGACGAGGCGAGCTGGACGGTGGCGCTGGAGCCGCACCTGAACGAGGCGCTGGAAGCGGCGAGCCCGGGGGCGGGCTTCGTCGATCCGGTGGCCGCGCTTTGTGGCGCGGGGCCCTGTCCCTACCGGAGCGAGGGGAAGCTCCTGTTCTACGATGCGGGCCATTTCACCGACTTCGGCAGCCGCCGGGCCGTGGCCACCTACTTCCCGCTGGTCGCCTCGCGGCCGGTGATCGCGAAGTCGCTGTCGAACTGAGGGCTGAAACTAAAAGGGCCAGAGGCGAGGATGCCTCTGGCCTTTTCCTGAGTTCAGAGCCGCGCGTCAGGCCGGGAACAGCTCGCTTCCCGGCTGGGCCGAATGCGCCAGAAGCCCCATGACGTAGGCCGCGACCGAGCGGAAGGCCACGAGGCGGAAGCCGCCCTCCTCGGCCCAGAAGGCCGCCGCCACCTGCGCCACACGGGTGCGGCGCAGCTCGCCCGGCTCGAGCGCCGCCAGATCCACCGGAGCAAGCTTCATCAGCACCTCCGCCGCCCGCTCGCCCTCGATGGCAAAGAGGCAGCGCGCGTCGGAGACATCCGTGACGAGCGCATGCGCCGTTCCGAGCGCCTTGGTGAGCGCCGCGACCCGCGCCGTCACATCCGCATGGGGCAGAAGGATCAGAAGCTCGTCGGGCGACATCCAGCCCACGCGCACCTCACCCGCCGAGACGATGCGGCGCCGCTCGGGCAGCTCCGCCTTCAGCACCTTCTGCAGCGCCTTGGTCAGCGCCGGCAGATCGTGCCGGGCCCGCAGCGTGATCATCCCCATGGGCCCCAGCTCGCGCACGGTCGCGAAGCCCTCGAAGCTGGCGTTCCCCAGCGCGCTGACCGCCTCAGACATCCTGCTTCTCTCCCGCCTTGTCGTAGAACCCCGGATCGACGATCCGCGCCTGCACCACGCCGCCCCAGATCTTCGGGAACTCGATCACCTCGCCCATACGGTCGGTCCCGCGGTGGACGAGGCCCATGGCGATCCCCTTCTTCAGCGTGGGCGACCAGTAGGTCGAGGTCACGCGGCCCTGGGTGTTGCGCTGCCCGTTGGCATTGGAGCCCGCCGCGGGCGCGATGGCGCCGTCGGGCAGGACCGAGCCGTCGAGCGTCTCGAGACCCACGAGCTTCCAGCGGTCGGGACTCGACAGGAAGGTCCGCTCCATGCCGCGCTTGCCGATGAAGTCCGCCTTCTTCTTCGAGATCGCCCAGCCGAGGTTCAGGTCCTGCGGCACCACCGTGCCGTCGGTCTCGTCGCCGATCATGATGAAGCCCTTCTCGGCCCGCATCACATGGAGCGCCTCGGTGCCGTAGGGCATGAGGCCGAACTCGGCGCCCGCCTCGAGGCAGGCCTGCCAGAAGGCCAGACCCTGCCCCGCGGGCACCGCCACCTCGTAGGAGAGCTCGCCCGAGAAGCTGATGCGGAACACCCGCGCGGGAATGCCCGCGATGGTGCCTTCCGCCCAGTGCATGAAGGGCAGCGCCTCCTTCGAGACATCCATGCCGCCGAGCTTCTCCAGCAGCAGGCGCGCGTTGGGGCCGACGATGGCCACCTGCGCGAACTGCTCGGTGAGATTGGCGGTATAGCCCTGCCAGTCCCACCATTCGCACTGGAGCCAGTCCTCCATATGGGCATGGATCCGGTCCGCCCCGCCCGAGGTCGTGTGGCAGAGCCAGCTGTCCTCGGAGAGACGGACCACGACGCCGTCGTCCATCAGGAAGCCGTTCTCGTTGCACATGAGGCCGTAGCGGCAGCGCCCGACCGGCAGGCTCGACATGACGTTGGTGTAGAGCATGTCGAGGAAGCGGCCCGCATCGGGCCCCTTCACGAGGATCTTGCCCAGCGTCGAGGCGTCGAGGAGACCGAGCTTCGTGCGCGCGTTGGTGACCTCGCGGGCCACCGCGTCGCTGTGGCTCTCGCCCGGACGGCTGTAGCAGTAGGGCCTGCGCCAGAGACCCACGGGCTCCCAGTAGGCGCCATGGGCCTCGTGCCAGTCGTGCATGGGCGTGCGGCGCAGCGGCTGGAAGATCTCGCCCCGCGCCTCGCCCACCAGCGCGCCGAGGGTGACGGGCGTATAGGGCGGGCGGAAGGTGGTGGTGCCGACCGCGGGGATCGGCGCATTGAGCGAGCCTGCGAGCACGGCCAGCCCGTTGATGTTGCTGAGCTTGCCCTGATCGGTGGCCATGCCGAGCGTCGTGTAGCGCTTGGTATGTTCGACCGACTCGTAGCCCTCGCGGGCGGCGAGCTGCACATCCGACACTTTCACGTCGTTCTGGTAGTCGAGCCACATCTTCGAGCGCAGCGCGGGCGGGGCGCCCTGCGGCATGATCCAGACCGGCTCGGTCGGCGCCTCCTCGGGGCTCTGCGCCCGGGGCGCCTCGCCCTCGCCGCCCACGGCGCGGATCGCGTCGGCCAGCACATCGGCAGAGAGCAGCTCGCCATTGGCCGAGCCCGCAACCGCCACCATGGCCGAGCCGTCATGGGTGATCGGCGGGCGGGCCGGATCGGGCCGGAAGGCCGCCTGCGCCTCGTCCCAGATCAGCTTGCCGCCGCAGTGGCTCCAGAGATGGACGACCGGCGACCAGCCGCCCGACATGGCGACCGCATCGCAGTCGAAGGAGTCGAGCACCGCCCCCTCGCCCGCCTGCGCACAGACGGTGACGCCCGTCACCCGCTTGCCGCCCTTGACCTTGGCCACCGCGCGATTGGTGAGGACCGGAATGCCGAGGCTGCGCACCTCTTCGGGCAGCGCGCCATTGGCCTCGGCCCGCGCATCGAGCACGGCCGGCACGGTGAGCCCCGCGCGGTGGACGGCGATGGCGGTACGGTAGGCGTCGTCGTTGTTCGTGACGATCACCACCCGGTCGCCGGGCGAAACGGCCCAGTTCACCAGATAGTCGCGCACCGCCGAGGCCAGCATGACGCCCGGAATGTCGTTGCCCGCGAAGGGCAGCGGCCGCTCGATGGCGCCGGTGGCCGTGATGACCTTGCCCGCGCGGATGCGCCAGAGGCGCTTCTTCGGCCGCCCGTCGCCCGGCGTATGGTCGGCCACGCGCTCTTCGGCCAGCACATAGCCGTGGTCGTAGACGCCGGCCGCCATGCAGCGGGTGCGGAGCGTGACATTGGGCGCGGCCTCGAGTGCCGCCACCGTGTCCGCCACCCAGTCGGCCGCCGGGCGCCCGTCGATCAGCACGTCATCGACAGGGGCGCGTCCGCCCCAGTGCGGGGTCTGCTCGAGCAGCATCACCTTCTGCCCCGAGGCCGAGGCGCTCAGCGCCGCCTGAAGGCCCGCGATGCCGCCGCCCACCACGAGAAGGTCGCAGAAGGCATAGGCCTGCTCATAGCGGTCCGCATCGGGCTCTTCCGGCGGCCGTCCGAGGCCCGCCGAGCGGCGGATGACCGGCTCGAACAGGGGTTTCCAGGCGGCGCGCGGCTGCAGGAAGGTCTTGTAGTAGAAGCCTGCGGGCAGGAAGCGCGAGGCCGCCGCATTGACCGCCCCCACGTCGAACTCGAGGCTCGGCCAGTGGTTCTGGCTGGCCGCGGCGAGACCCGCGAAGAGCTCGGTCGTGGTGGTGCGCTGGTTCGGCTCGGACCGGCTGCCGGTGCCGAGCTGGACGAGCGCGTTCGGCTCTTCGGCACCCGCCGCCACGATGCCGCGCGGACGGTGATACTTGAAGCTGCGCCCGACCAGCATCTGGTCGTTGGCGAGAAGCGCCGCGGCCAGCGTATCGCCCGCGAAGCCGCGCATCCGCTTGCCGTTGAAGGTGAAGTCGACGGCCCGGCTGCGGTCGATCAGCCGTCCGCCCCGTGCGAGACGCGTGCTCATTTGTAACCCTCCCATTCCGGACGCCGCGCCTTGATGCGGGCGACGATGTCGGGGGGAGGCTCGGAGGTCTGCGCCGGGTAGGTGCCGAACACCTCGAGCGTCGCGGTGCAGCGCGCGGCGAGGAACCACTTGCCGCAGCCGTAGCTGTGACGCCACCGCTCGAAGTGAACCCCCTTGGGGTTCTTCCGGGCGAACATGTAGGATTCGAAATCCTCGTCCGACGATCCGGGCCCGAAGCGCTTCAGATGCGCCTCATGACCCGGACTGAGTTCGGTCTCCTCGGCCTTCACGCCGCAGTAGGGACATTCGAGGATCAGCATGCGCTTGCGCTCCGGTCTGGCCGGGCGCAGGCGCCCGGGTCATTCGATGGGATAGACGACGCTGGGGCGGTTGTTGGCGTCCGAGGAACCGCCGAAATTGCCCGTGGAGAAGATGCCGGCGAGGGCCAGGGCCACGAGGGCGCCCGAGGCGAAGCCGCCGAGCCGGTAGCGGTGTTTCCAGACAGTCTCGAAATCGCGCTGGCGACGGGCCGCGACCTCTTCACGAGAGGGAATACGCTTCCAGATCCAGGTCGCAGGATCGATCTTGAGTTCCTCGTCGTTGAGGAGCTCGCGCGATTTCTGCACCAGGCGGGAGTCGTTCCAGCGCTTGTCCCAGCCGTATTTCCTGAGGTCGTCCCGAACCCGGGCCTTGATTTGCTCGAAGGACGGGATGTCGTCGATGAATGAGAACATGTCGGCGTCTCCAGAGAGTTGTGCACAGGAGATACCGCATGGAGCACAGGCGTCAAAGCGACACGGTAACGCGGCTGCATCAGTGCGCGACCCCCGCCGCGACCGATTCGTCGATGAAACGGCCCTCGCGGAACCGGTCCATGCCGAATTCCGCGGCAAGCGCGCCGGGTTCGCCCTTGGCCACCAGCTCCGCCATGGCCCAGCCGGAACCCGGGATGGCCTTGAAGCCGCCCGTGCCCCAGCCGCAGTTGATGAAGCAGTTCCCCAGCGGCGTCTTCGACAGGATCGGCGAGCGGTCGCCGGTCATGTCCACGATCCCGCCCCACTGCCGCAGCATCTTGAGGCGCGAGATGATCGGGAAGGTCTCGACCAGCGCGCGCAGCGTCTCCTCGATGTGGTGGAAGCTGCCGCGCTGGGTGAAGTTGTTGAAGCTGTCGGTGCCGCCGCCGATCACCAGCTCGCCCTTGTCGGACTGGCTCATGTAGCCGTGCACCGTGTTGGCCATCACCACCACGTCGATGCAGGGCTTGACCGGCTCCGAGACCAGCGCCTGCAGCGCCACCGCCTCGACCGGCAGCCGGAAGCCCGCCATTTCGGCCACCTGCCCCGAATGCCCCGCCACCACGATGGCGAGCTTCTTCGTGCCGATGAAGCCCTTCGTCGTCTCGACCCCGGTGACGAGGCCGCCCTCGGAGCGCACGCCCTTCACCTCGCACTGCTGGATGATGTCCATGCCCATCGCCGAGCAGGCCCGCGCATAGCCCCAGGCGACCGCATCGTGCCGCGCCGTGCCGCCCCGCTTCTGGAGCAGCGCGCCCAGCACCGGATAGCGCGGCCCGTGGATGTTCATGATCGGCACCAGACGCTTGACCTGCTCGGGGCCGATCCATTCGGTCTCGACGCCCTGCAGCAGGTTCGCATGGACCGTGCGCATGTAGCCGCGCACCTCGTGATGGGTCTGCGCCAGCATGAGGAGCCCGCGCGGGCTGAACATGACGTTGTAGTTCAGATCCTGGCTCAGGGTCTCGTAGAGGCTGCGGGCCTTCTCGTAGATGGCGGCCGACGGATCCTGCAGGTAGTTCGAGCGGATGATCGTCGTGTTGCGCCCGGTGTTGCCGCCGCCGAGCCAGCCCTTCTCGATCACCGCCACATTGGTGATCCCGAAATTCTTCCCGAGATAATAGGCCGTGGCCAGACCGTGGCCGCCGGCGCCGATCACGATCACGTCATAGGACGGCTTGGGCTCGGGCGAGGCCCAGGCGCGCTCCCACCCCGTATGATGGCGCAGCGCCTCGCGGGCGATGGCGAAGACCGAATAGCGTTTCATGTGCCGACTCCCCGTCTCGGGCCTTT
Organism: Cereibacter johrii; assembly: GCF_001720585.1. Classification (GTDB taxonomy): domain Bacteria; phylum Pseudomonadota; class Alphaproteobacteria; order Rhodobacterales; family Rhodobacteraceae; genus Cereibacter_A; species Cereibacter_A johrii. Next base: position 9,422 of record NZ_MABH01000105.1, read on the forward strand.
AGAGCCTTCTGGAACGGGGACGAGTTATAGCCCCGCGTGCAAGCGGCACAATCCGCACAAATGCGACATCACCGAGTTGCGACATCCGCCTGCGTCCTGATGACGGGATATTGACCCTTTTGCGCATCAGCCAGACCCCTTACATGAAGGCCGTCAGCACGGGGGACTGCATGGAAATGACGCTGTTCTGGATCCTCGCCGGCGTGATCGCGCTCGGTGTCGGGGTGATCCTCGTGCAGGCGCTGTTGCGCGGAGGCCGGGATGCGGCCCCGGCCGCGGCCTATGACATGCAGGTCTATCGCGACCAGTTGCGCGAGGTGGAGCGCGACCTCGCCCGCGGCACGATGAGGCCCGAGGAGGCCGACCGGCTGAAGGCCGAGGTCTCGCGCCGCCTGCTCGAGGCCGACCGTGCGCTGAAGGCGGCCGGCTCGGAAGCGCGGGCCCCCGGCTCGGCCCGGATCGCGGCCGCGGGCGCGATGCTTGTCCTCCTCGGCGGCGCATTCGCGACCTATCTCGATCTCGGCGCGCCCGGCTATCAGGACATGCCGATGTCGGCCCGGCTGGCCCAGGCCGAAACGGCCTATCGCGACCGTCCGAGCCAGGCCGAGGCCGAGGCGCGGATGGCTGAGACGCCCCGCCCCGACGCCCCCGCGCCGGATGCGCAGTTTCTCGACCTGATGGAAAAGCTGCGCGCCGCCGTCGCCCGGAACCCCGAGGACATCCGCGGACAGGAGCTTCTCGCCCGCAACGAGGCCGCGCTCGGCAATTATGCGGCCGCGGCGCGGGCGCAGGCGAAGGTGATCGACCTGTCGCAGCCGAAGGTCACGGCCGAGGATCAGGCGGCCCTGGGCGAACTCATGATCCTCGCCGCCGGCGGCATCGTCTCGCCCGAGGCCGAGGCCCGTCTGACCGAAGCGCTGCGCCTCGATCCGCAGAACGGCACGGCGCGCTATTATTCGGGGATGCTCCTCGCCCAGACCGGACGGCCGGACATGGCCTTCCGCCTCTGGCGCTCGCTTCTCGAAAGCTCGCGCCCGGGCGACCCCTGGGTCGCGCCGCTGCGCGCACAGATCGAGCAGCTGGCCTGGCTTGCCGGCGTGAAATACGCGCTGCCGCCCGCGGCGGCCCCCGAAGGCGAGACCCCGCCCGGCCCTTCCGAAGAGGCCGTGCGGGCGGCCGAGGCGATGACCCCCGAGGCCCGGCAGGAGATGATCCGCGGCATGGTCGAGGGCCTGAACCAGCGGCTCGCGACGGAGGGCGGCACGGCCGAGGAATGGGCGCGCCTGATCGGCGCCCTGGGCGTGCTGGGCGAGACCGACCGTGCCCGCGCCATCTACGGCGAAGCGCTGGACCGGTTCGACGGGCGCGACGCCGAGCTGGCCACGATCCGCGCGGCGGGCGCGCAGGCGGGGGTGGCAGAGTGATCCACGACAGCATCGAGGATTTCCTCGCCAGCCTGCCGCGCACCGGCGCGCTCGCGGGTCTCGACCTCGGCACCAAGACGGTGGGCGTGGCGGTCTCGGACGGGCTCAGGCGGATCGCGACGCCGCTTCTGACCGTGCGGCGCACGAAGTTCACCGAGGATGCGGCCAAGCTCAAGGCCATCGCCGCCGAGCGCAGGCTGGTGGGGATCGTGCTCGGCCTGCCGCGCAACATGGACGGAAGCGAGGGGCCGCGGGCGCAATCGACCCGCGCCTTCGCGCGCAATCTGGTGCAGGTGCTGCCGCTGCCGGTGGGGTTCTGGGACGAGCGCCTGTCCACCGTGGCGGCGGAACGGGCGCTCCTCGAGGCGGATACGTCGCGAAAGCGTCGCGCCGAGGTGATCGATCACGTCGCGGCGGGCTATATCCTGCAGGGCGTGCTGGACCGTCTGGACTGGCTCGGCCGCGAGGGGGGCCCATGAAGGACGATATCTGGAAGCGCGACGAGATCGAGAGCCCCTGCGTGAAGCTCTGCATGATCCATCCCGAGGAGCGGATCTGCGTGGGCTGTCACCGGACGCTCGACGAGATCGCCGGCTGGTCCCGCCTGACGCCCGAGGCGCGCCGTGCGGTGATGGCCGAGCTGCCCGCGCGGGCGCCG
>NZ_MABH01000106.1 GCF_001720585.1 Cereibacter johrii
CCGGGCGGGGCGGCTCCCCCCGAGGATATTTGCGCCAGAATGAAGTTCAGGAGCGCAGCTGGGCCAGCCAGTCCTGGCCGCGGGCGCGGTTCACGCCGAGGTCGCTCTTGCCGAAGCGCGAGCGGGCGAAGAGCGTGACATCGGTGCCTCCGTCGTCGGTGGGGACCAGACGGACGGAGGTGAAGTCGGGGAATCCCCACCATTTCGTGCGGGTGATCCAGGTGCGGTGGAAGCCCGCGCCCGCAATCGCCCGGGTGCGGGGCCAGGCGGCGGCGATCTTCTCGAGTCGCGCGGCCACCTGATCGGGCGGAAGCGCCAGATGCAGAGGCTCCACATCGCCGCCGGGGGCCGCGAGAAAGCTGTTGTCGGCGCCGCGCCCGGTCACCTGCAGCGGATCGGCATGCCAGGCAGCAGGCTCGTTCGGCGAGAAGCGCACATAGCCCACGAGGCCGCCCACGAGGACGAGGAGGACCAGAAGAAGATAGCTCATCCGTTTCATTCCTTGCGCCTTCTCCAACCGTAGAGACAGATCAACTCGTAAGCCACATGGGCGCCGGCGACGGCGGTAATGCCGGCGGAATCGTAGGGCGGCGACACCTCGACCACATCGCCGCCGACGAGGTTCAGGCCGGCCAGATCGCGGAGGAGCGCCGCGGCCTGCCAGGAGGCGAGGCCGCCCCAGACCGGCGTGCCGGTGCCCGGTGCGAAGGCCGGATCGAGCGCATCGATGTCGAAGGTGAGGTAGGTGGGATGGTCGCCCACGATGGCCCGCACCCGGGCCGCGACCTCGGCCGGGCCCTGTTCGTGCACCGTCCGCGCGTCGATCACATTCATCCCCAGCCAGTCGGGCGTGTCGGTGCGGATGCCCACCTGCACGGACCGGGCCGGATCGACGAGCCCCTCCTTCACCGCCTTGTACATGAAGGTGCCGTGGTCGATCCGGTCGGGATCGTCATCGGCCCAGAGATCGGAATGGGCATCGAACTGCACCACCGAGAGCGGCCCGAAGACCGCCGCATGGGCGCGCAGGATCGGCAGGGTGATCGAATGATCGCCGCCGAGCGTGAGCGCGCCCGCGCCCGCCGCGAGGATGCCCGCCACATGGGCGGTGAGGCGGGCGGGAAACTCGGCCGTGCGGGCATAATCGAAGGCGAGGTCGCCGTAATCGACCACCGTCAGCTCTTCCAGCGGATCGAAGCCCCAGCCGAACGGCCGGTCGTAGGGCTGCAGCGTCGAGGCCTCGCGGATCGCGCGGGGCCCGAAGCGGGTGCCGGTGCGATTCGTCACCGCCTGATCGAAGGCCACGCCGGTGATCGCCAGATCGACCCCCGTCAGGTCCTTCGTGTAGCGGCGGCGCAGGAAGCTCGTGGCCCCGGCAAAGGCGTTCTCGTAGGCGTAGCCGCGGGGGCCGCGCCCTCCGAAAGCGACGTCCACCTCGTTCTTCGCATCTTCAAGCGCCATCTGTCTCCCTCGGCCGGCGGTCGCGGCGCAGTCTAGTCATGCGCGCGCCCGGCGCCAGCCCCTTCCGGGCCACAGCGGCGCCTCCTGCGCAGCCCGCCGCCCATCGCGCGGCGGGCCTCTGCGCCGCTGGGCGGCCGGTCCCGGACCCATCCTGTCAGGGCTTGCCGGGAAGAGGGCGGGCGGCGGGACCGGCCGTGAGCGACAGCGGGCGCCTCGTGGGTCGGCGTCCGACGCGGGGGTCACGCCTCGAGCGGCTGGGCGCGTTCCACGAGGCGGGCGAAGAAGCTGGCCCCCAGCGGGCTTGCTGCATCGTTGAAATCGTAGGCGGGGTGGTGCAGCCCCGCGCCCGGCCCCGTGCCGAGGAAGAGATAGGCCCCCGGGCGCGCCTCGAGCATGTAGGCGAAATCCTCCGAGCCCATCTCGCGATTGGCATTGGCCTCGACCCCTGCCTCGCCCGCGATCTCGGCGGCGACTTCGGCCGCGAAACCCGCCTTCGCCGGATCGTTCACCGTGGGCGGGTAGCCCAGTTCGTAGTCGATCTCGACCCGCACGCCATAGGCCGCCGCATGGCCCTCGACGATCTCGTGGAAGCGGCGGCGGACGAGGTCGCGCACCTCGGGCGTGAAGGTGCGGATGGTGGCGCAGAACCAGCCGTCCTCGGGGATGATGTTCGAGGCCGAGCCGGTGTGGATCTGGGTCACGGAAAGGACGAGATCGTCGAGCGTGTAGAGGTTGCGCGAGATGATGGTCTGGAGCGCCGAGACCATGCCCACGATCGCGACCACCGGATCGACCGTCTCGTGCGGCGTGGCGCCATGGCCGCCCTTGCCGATCACCCGCACCGTGGCCGTGTCCACCGCGGCCATCAGCGGCCCGGGCGCGGTCACGAACCGCCCCAGCGGCACGTTCGGCGCATTGTGGATGCCATAGACCTGCGAGATGCCGAACCGGTCCATCACGCCCTCGCGCACCATGACCTCGCCGCCGCCGCCATCCTCCTCGGCGGGCTGGAAGAGGAGCGCCACGCGGCCCGCGAATCGCCGCGTTTCGGCGAGGTAGCGCGCAGCCCCCAGCAGCATGGTCACATGGCCATCGTGGCCGCAGGCATGCATCCGCCCGGGCACCGTCGAGGCGTGGTCCGCGCCCGTCAGCTCCTCGATCGGCAGCGCATCCATGTCGGCGCGGAGCCCGATGGTGGGACCCTCGCCCTGCCCCTCGATGATGGCCACGAGGCCGGAGGTGGCGATCCCCTCATGGATCTCGTCCACGCCGAAGGCGCGCAGCCGCTCGGCGATGAAGGCCGCGGTGTTCTGGCAGTCGAAGCGCAGTTCGGGATGGCGGTGCAGATGGCGGCGCCAGGCCGTCATTTCCTCCGCGTAATCGGCGATGCGGTTGACGACGGGCATGGGGCACTCCTGGGCTCAAGGGTCAGGCGGGCAAGGAAGCCCAAATCGGCTCCCGCCGCAAGCCGGATGGCGCTACGTCAACCGGGCCGGTTCCGCCCACGGCGGCCTCGCTCGAGCAGCCGCCCTGCAGAGGGATCCGCCCCACCGGACGGTTTACCGCTGTCCCTTGGGGAGCTATGCCGGGCCCGACCGAACCCTCGCGAGGCTCTCCATGTCCGATCCCTTCACCGCCGGTCCGGGCCTGCCCCGGCTTCTCGCCATCATGGAGCGGCTGCGCGACCCCGAGCGCGGCTGCCCCTGGGACGTGGAGCAGACCTTTGCCAGCATTGCGCCCTATACGCTCGAGGAGGCGCATGAGGTGGCCGACGCCATCGCGCGCGAGGACTGGGACGAGCTGCGGGGCGAGCTCGGCGATCTCCTGCTGCAGACGGTGTTTCACGCCCGCATGGCCGAGGAGCGGGGGCTCTTCGACTTCGAGGCGGTAGCCACGGGCATCGCCGACAAGATGATCGCCCGCCACCCGCATGTCTTCGGCGACGAGTCGCGCGACAAGTCGTCCGATCAGCAGACCCTCGACTGGGAGCGGATCAAGGCGGCCGAGCGGGCGGGCCGCGCGCAGGCGGGTGTGCTCGACGGGGTGGCGCTCGGTCTTCCCGCCCTGACGCGGGCCGTGAAGCTGCAGAAGCGCGCCGCGCGCGTGGGCTTCGACTGGCCCTCGACCGGCGAGGTGCTCGACAAGATCACCGAGGAGGCGCGCGAGCTGGTGGAGGCGCGCGACAGCCTCACCGCCGAGGAGACCTTCGAGGAATTCGGCGACCTTCTCTTCGTGATGGCGAACCTCGGCCGGCATCTGAAGATTGACCCCGAGGCGGCGCTGCGCGCGGCCAATGCCAAGTTCACCCGCCGCTTCGAGCGGATCGAGGCCTGGCTCGCCGAGGAGGGCCGCCGTCCCGAGGACAGCACCCTGGCCGAGATGGACGCGCTCTGGGATCGTGCCAAGGCCGAGGAACGTGCCTGAGGGAGGCTGAGGCTCCGAGGGAAACCTGCCCGGCCAGTGTCGCGGCCCAGCCGCTGCGTCGGGCGTTTTGTTGACTGATAGACTCAGCGATTGACGCCCGGGGCCATCCGGCCTATTGCTCAGGTAATACCTGACAAAAGAGGTCACATATGCGTCACGCCGCTCTTCCGCTGGTAGCCCTTGCCCTTGGCACCACCGCCCTGCCCGCCCTGGCCGACGAGGTGAACATCTATTCGCACCGCCAGCCCGAGCTGATCCAGCCGCTGGTGGATGCCTTCACGGCCGAGACCGGCATCGACGTCAACGTGGCCTTCGTCGACAAGGGCATGGCGGAGCGGCTCGTGGCCGAAGGCAGCCGCTCGCCGGCCGATCTCGTGCTGACGGTCGATATCGCGCGGCTGATGCAGGTCGTCGAGGCAGGCGTCACGCAGCCGGTCGAATCCGACGTGCTCTCCTCGAACATCCCTGCCGAGTTCCGCGATCCGGCGGGCCACTGGTTCGGCCTGACCAGCCGGGCCCGCATCGTCTATGCCTCGAAGGAGCGCGTGAAGGACGGCGAGGTCACGACCTACGAGGATCTCGCCTCGGACAAGTGGAAGGGCCGGATCTGCACCCGCTCCTTCACCAACGACTACAATGTGGCGCTGACGGGTGCGGTCATCGCGCATCACGGCACGGAGGGCGCGAAGAGCTGGCTCGAAGGGGTGAAGGCGAACCTCGCCCGCAAGCCCGAAGGCAACGACCGCGATCAGGTGAAGTCGATCTGGGCCGGCGAATGCGACATCAGCCTCGGCAACACCTACTACATGGGGCAGATGCTGGCCGATCCCGAGCAGAAGGAATGGGCGGACTCGGTCCGCATCGTCTTCCCGACCTTCGAGGGCGGCGGCACCCACATGAACATCTCGGGCGTCGCCATGACGAAGTCCGCGCCGAACCGCGAGGCCGCGCTGAAGCTGATGGAGTGGCTGGCATCGGACGAGGCGCAGCGGATCTATGCCGAGGCGAACCACGAGTTCCCGGTCGAACCCGGCGTCGCGCGCTCGGAGCTGGTGCAGAGCTGGGGCGAGTTCACGCCCGACGCGCTCGGGCTCGCCGAGGTGGCCTCGCATCGCGGCGAAGCGCTGAAGCTGATCGAGACCGTGGATTTCGACGGCTGATCTCCCGCGGTCGCCCGGCGCCCCTTGCGGTGCCGGGCGGCATCGCCCGTCCGGTGCCCCTGCCCGCGCCCCGGCGGCTGGCCGGGGCGCTGTGCTTTCCCGCCCGTCGCCCGTTCCTCTGCGAACCGGAGACGCCCGGAGCGCGCGGAACCTCCTCCCCCTGCGTCGCGATGGACAAGCGCCGCGTCCTGCGCTTTGGTGCCCCGACTGAGCTCAGGAGACGCCATGACCCCGCCCCGCCGGATCATCATCGACACGGACCCCGGACAGGACGACGCCGTGGCGATCCTGCTCGCGCTGGCGAGCCCCGAGCTCGAGGTGCTGGGCATCACCGCGGTGGCGGGCAACGTGCCGCTGCGGCTCACCGAGCGTAACGCGCGCATCCTCTGCGAGATCGCGGGCCGGACCGACATTCCCGTCTTCGCCGGCTGCGACGCGCCGCTGGCGCGGCCTCTCGTCACGGCCGAGCATGTCCACGGCAAGACCGGCCTCGACGGGCCGGCCCTGCCCGATCCCACCCTGCCCCTGCAGGAGCGACACGCGGTCGATTACCTGATCGAGACGCTGCGGTCCGAGCCCGCAGGCAGCATCACTCTCTGCCCGCTCGGTCCTCTCACCAACATCGCGACCATGCTTCAGCGCGCGCCCGACGTGGCGCCGCGCATCCGCGAGATCGTGCTGATGGGCGGGGCCTATTTCGAGGTGGGCAACATCACGCCCACGGCCGAGTTCAACATCTTCGTCGATCCCGAGGCCGCGGCGGTCGTCTTCGGCGCCGGCGTGCCGCTCGTCGTCATGCCGCTCGACGTGACGCACAAGGCTGTCACCGACAGGGCCCGCGTGGCGCGGTTCCGCGCGATGGGCACCCGGATCGGGGACCTGGTCGCGGAGTGGATGGACTTCTTCGAGCGGTTCGACCGCGAGAAATACGGCAGCGAGGGCGCGCCCCTGCACGATCCCTGCGTGATCGCCTATCTCCTCAACCCCGACCTCTTCCTCGGGCGCCACATCAATGTCGAGATCGAGACCGAGGGCCGCTTCACCACCGGCATGACGGTGGCGGACTGGTGGCGGGTGAGCGACCGGGCGCCGAACGCGCTCTTCATGCGCGACCTCGATGCGAATGGCTTCTTCGCGCTCCTGACCGAACGGATCGCGCGGCTCTGAGGCCGCCACCGCTCGCCCGGGTGCCGGAACCTGTCCGGCCGCGACCGCTTCGGCCCGACGCCCGCCCATCGCCGCCTCCGGGCCTCCCCCGGCACGGCGCAACCCGGTACTTCGCGCAGCGGACCCGCCTCCGACCGCGCGCCGCAGGATCTTCCCTGCCGCGCGCGACAAGGGCGCCGGGCCTGCCTGTTGCAAGCGGCCTGCGCTTCTGCGGATCGTCCTCTCCGGGGCAGCGGTCGCGGGACCCGCCGAAGCCCGGCCCTGCCGACGGCGAGAGCCGTCTGACAGGCGTCCCCGCAAGAGAAGGCGGGGTCAGGCCAGCGGCAGTGTCACGATGAAGCGGCTGCCCTGCCCCAGCTCGCTCTCGATGAGGAAGCGGCCCCGGTGCCGGTTCACGATATGCTTCACGATGGCAAGGCCCAGCCCGGTGCCGCCCTTCTCGCGCGAGCGGTGGTTGTCGACGCGGTAGAACCGTTCGGTCAGCCGCGGCAGATGGATGGCGTCGATTCCCTCGCCCCGATCGACCACCTCGATCCGCACCGCAGGCCCGAGCCGCGCGAGGCCCTCCGAATCGCGGGAGATCCCGACGGTGACGAGCTTGCCCGAAGCGCCGTATTTCACCGCATTCTCGATGAGGTTGTGAAAGACCTGCGTGAGCTGGTCGGGGTCGCCCGGCAGAAGGATCGGGCCGGCCTCGCCCTGACGCTGGATCTCGACGCCTGCGGCCTCGGCCATGGGGCGCAGCGCGGCGATAGCCTGTCCGATCACCGCCGTCACATCCACCGGGGTCTTCGGCCGCACCCTCTCTTCGGATTCCACCCGGCTCAGCGACAGCAGATCCTGCACCAGCCGGTTCATCCGGCCCGCCTCCCGCGCCATGATGCCGAGAAACCGGCTCCGCGCCGCAGGATCGTCTCGCGCGGCGCCCTGCAGCGTCTCGATGAAGCCGAGGAGCGCCGTCAGCGGGGTGCGCAGCTCGTGGCTGACATTCGCCACGAAGTCGCGCCGGATCGCACCCATCTGCTCCTGCTCGGTGATGTCCTCGAAGGCGCAGAGGGCGCAGCTTTCGCCCTGAATCCGGAGCGGCGTCACCGTGGCGCGGTAGGTCACCTCGCGCGAGGGGCCGGTGATGATGTATCTCGCGCGCCCGGGCCGGTCGAGCCGGATCGCGCCCTCGATCGCATCGAGCAGCGCCGGCTGCCGCATCGCCATCACATAATGCCGCGCCACACTCGCGGCCCCGAACAGCCGCTGCGCCGGCGCGTTGGCCGCCCGGATCCGCTCATCCGGGCCGATCAGCACGAGGGGCAGCGGCACGCCCTCCAGAAGTTGAGCTGCATCCTGCGCCTGCATTGCGGTCTCCCTCTGCCTCGGCCCCTTCCTGCCATGCGCGGAGGGCCAGTGCCAGCCGTGCCATTCTCGCCACAGCGGCCAGAGAGTGCATCTTCAACCGGATCCGATCGGGAACCTGTACATTCTTTCCAAAACAATCCGGCAGAGGCAGATATCGGATGAGACGGCAGGACGCGAGCGGGCACGGGCGGCCCTGTCTGAGGCTGGTCTGGGACGGCGGCAGGCCGGTCGCGCCGCTGCCCGACAGGGCGGGTCAGGCCCGGCTCATGTCCCCTCCTGCGGCCATCCGGCTCATCGCGCCCGAGGCGGGGCCGCTCGGGCCTCCCTCGATGGCCGAAACCGGTCTTTCGGGCCTTACCGCGCTGCTTCTGGCCGATCTGGCCCCGGCAGCCGTCTCGGTGCCGCTGATCGCCGCCGATTGCGACGCCGTCGACCTCCTCCACCGGCTGCGCGGGCTGGGCTATGCGGGGCGCGTGATCGTGCGCTGCCCGCCGCTGCCCGCGCCGGATCTGGTCGAGCGCGAGCTGTCCCGGCACGCGGCGGGCCTCACCCTGGACCTCGTCGCCGGGGACTAGAGCCGCCTCAGGCGTCGCGGGCTGCGGCCACGCCCGCGGTGAAATCGCGGATCAGGAGGTCCGCCTCCTCGACGCCCACCGAGATGCGAAAGAAGCCCTCCGAGATGCCGAGACGCGCCCGCATCTCGGGCGCGACCGCCCGGTGCGAGGAAGAGGCCGGATGCGAGAGCGTGGTTCCGACATCGCCCAGCGTGGGCGCGAAGGCCACCGCAGGCATGGCACGGGTCAGCGCATTGGCTGCCGCGCGCCCGCCCTCGAGCTCGAAGGACAGCATGTTGCCGCCACGCTGCCCGAGGAGCGCCACCGCCCGCGCCTGATCGGGATGATCGGGCCGCAGCGGATAGATCACGCGCCGCACCCCCGGCAGGCCCGCCAGATGCTCGGCCAGCCGCGCGGCATTCTCCTCGGCCCGGTCGTAGCGCAGGTGGAAGGAGAGAAGCCCGCGCTCGGCCAGCCAGCAGTCGAAGGGGCTGGGCGTGAGGCCCGTCGTCACCGCGAAAAGCTCGACCGCCCGGCGAAGCTCGGGCGTGCGGCAGGCGACATAGCCGAGCGTCACGTCCGAATGGCCGGCCAGAAGCTTCGTCACCGAATGGATCACGATATCCGCGCCATGCTCGAAGGGCCGGATCCCGCGCGGGGTCGAGAAGGTGCTGTCGACCGCGAGAAGGATCCCGCGCGCGCGGCAGAGCGCGGCGATGCCATCGAGATCGGCCACCCGCAGCGTCGGGTTCGAGACCACCTCGATCAGCACGAGTTTCGTCTCGGGCCGGAGCGCCGCCTCGACCGCCGCCGCATCGGTCGCGTGGGGGGGGGGGGGGGGGGGGGGGAGCCGCGGCAGATCCTCGGCCATCATCCGCAGCGACCGGCCATAGAGCTGGTCGCCCCCCACCACATGATCGCCCGCACGCAGGAGACCGAGCAGCACCGCCCCCCCCGCCGCCATCCCCGAGCCCACCACGATCCCGCCCTCGGCCCCTTCGAGCGCATCGATCTTGCGCGCCAGAACCTCGGCGTTGGGATGGCCCTCGCGGGCATAGGTGAAGCCCTTGACCTGCCCCGCATATTGCGCGTCGAGCTGGTCGGGGTCGAGCGAGGCATAGACCACCGACGGCTGCAGCGGCGTCACCACCGGCCGGCTCGCGCTCTCGGGCCAGGGCGTCCGGCGCACGAGGCTTTCGGGAATGTCGTCGCGTTCGGCCAAGGTCGTCTCCTTCAGGCTGCCGGGGCCGGCCCCGGCCGAATGGGAAGGGGCAGCCACCCGCCCCCCGTCTGCGGCAGCGCCGGTCAGAGCGCGGTGAGACCCGCGCGGAAGCGGCGGGCGTTGGCCGCATAGCCCTCGGCCGAGGCGATCAGCCGGGCGCGCTCTTCTTCGGTCAGCTCGCGCACCACCTTGCCGGGAGAGCCCTTGACCAGCGAGAAATCCGGGATCTCCTTGCCTTCGGTCACGAGCGCGCAGGCGCCGATCAGGCAGAACCGGCCGATCTTCGCGCCGTTGAGCACGGTGGCGCCCATGCCGATCAGGCTGTTCTCGCCGATGGTGCAGCCATGCAGCATGGCCTTGTGGCCGATGGTGCAGTTGGCCCCTACCGTCAGCGGATAGCCCATGTCGGTGTGCAGCACCGCATTCTCCTGCACGTTCGAGCCTTCGCCGATCACGATCTCCTCGTTGTCGCCGCGCAGGGCCGCGCCGAACCAGACCGAGCTTCCGGCCTCCAGCACCACCTTGCCGATCACGCTCGCGCCGGGTGCGACCCAGGCCTCGGCATCGATCCGCGGTGCGACGCCGTCCAGTGCATAGATCATCTCGTCTCGAACTCCCCGTTGAGGCCGCGCACGAAGTCCATCAGGTCGGGCTGGCGGTCGCGGCGCAGACGTTCGGCGGAGAGGATCATTTTCAGCTGCTCCTCCGCAAGGTCGAGATCGCGATTGACGAGCACATAATCGTACTCCGCCCAGTGGCTGATCTCGTCTTTCGAGCGCGCCATGCGGGTGGCGATCACCTCCTCGCTGTCCTGCGCCCGCGACCGCAGGCGGCGGTCGAGCTCGGCGATCGAGGGCGGCAGCACGAAGATCGAGACCACGTCGCGGCCGAGCGAGGAGTTGCGGATCTGCTGGCCGCCCTGCCAGTCGATGTCGAACAGCGTGTCGTGGCCCTGCTCCAGCGCCTTCTCGACCGGCGCCTTGGGCGAGCCGTAGAAATTGCCGAAGACCTCGGCATGTTCGAGCATCTCGCCCGCCTCGACGGCGGCGATGAATTCGTCGCGGGTGCGGAAGTAGTAATCGCGCCCGTCCACCTCGCCCGGCCGCGGCGCCCGGGTGGTGGCCGAGACCGAGAAGCGGATCGAGGGATCCCAAGCGGTCAGCCGCTTGGAAAGGGTCGATTTGCCCGCGCCCGACGGCGAGGAGAGGATCAGAAGAAGTCCACGGCGGGCCAAGGGGTTACTCCACGTTCTGGATCTGCTCGCGCATCTGGTCGATGACGGTCTTCAGGTCGAGCCCTACCCGCGTCAGCGCCAGCGACTGCGCCTTCGAGCAGAGCGTGTTGGCCTCGCGCATGAACTCCTGCACGAGGAAGTCCATCCGCCGTCCCACGGGCGCCGTCTCGCCCAGCAGCGCGCGGGCGGCCGCGACATGGGCTGCCAGCCGGTCGAGCTCTTCGGTCACGTCCTGCTTGACGGCCAGAAGCGCCAGTTCCTGCGCGATGCGGGTCTCGTCGAGACCCTCTCCCGCCGCGAGGAGACGGGCCAGATTTTCACGAAGCGCGAATGGCGCGGCCTCGCGGCGGGCCTCGGCCTCGGTGCGGGCCTCGGCGGTAAGCGCCTCGATCCGGTCGAGCTGCGCGCCGATCAGCCGGGCCAGGGCCTCGCCCTCGGTGCGCCGCATCTCGGTGAAGGCCGCCAGCAGTTCCGGCAGCTCGGCCAGCAGCGCCGCGCGGATCGGGCCCGTATCCTCGACCCCGGTCGCCTGTTCGAGGACGCCGCGCAGCCCCAGCACATCGGCCGGGCTCGCCGGGCGCAGTTCGATCCCCGATCCGTGCGCGGCCGCGGAGACCTCGGACAGCGCCCGCAGCATCGTCTGAAGCGTGCCGAAATTGATCCGGAGCCCGTCCGCCCCGCCCTCGGTCGCAACCTTCAGCGAGAGGCTCACGCTGCCCCGCTGCAGCACCCGCCCGAGTTCAGCCCGGATCGCGGGCTCGAGCCCCTCGATCCAGTCCGGCACCCGCAACCGCAGATCGAGGCCCTTGCCGTTCACCGAGCGCAGTTCCCAGAGCCAGGAATGGCCCTCGCCCTGGCCCCGGCGCGCCGCGAAGCCGGTCATCGAGCTGATCATGCAGTCCTCCTCGACCCCGCCCGTCCGTTTACCATGCTCTCAGAATCTTCACCCCGAGATACGAAAGGAGGGGTAGATTAACATTTGAATAACCATTGCGGCCGGAGCCCGGCTTCGCCCGCAGCGGCGCATAACAGAGCGACGGATGCGCGGCAAGCCGCGCGGCCCCATGGGAAACGGGAGGCAAGTCATGGGCATGAGGATGGGCGGCACCGGCGTGGGACAGACCGGCAGCGGGCGGACGGGGGTCGATCCGGCGTCGCTCGCGCTGCTGCGCAGCTACTGGCACGAGCTGCGCCTGCGCGCCGGGGGCGAGCTGCCGCGCCGGGGCGACATCGATCCGCGCCGTGTCGAGGAGGCGCTGACCTGCGCCTTCCTTGCCGAGCGGATCGCGCCCGGCATGGCGCGCTTCCGCCTCGCCGGGATGCATCTGGCCGACCTCATGGGCATCGACGTGCGCGGCGTCCCGATCTCGACCCTGTTCGACGTGGACTCGCGCGAGCGTCTGGCGAGCGTCGTGGCGCGCGTTCTGACCGGGCCGGGCGTGGGCGAGATCTGGCTCGAGTCGCCCGCCTCGCTCGGCCGCGCCGCGCTGACCGGGCGGCTCCTGCTGCTGCCGCTGCGGCCAGAGGAGAGCCAGCCGCTGATCTTCGGCTGCCTCGTGACCGACGGCGCCATCGGCCGCGCGCCGCGGCGGCTCACGATCCTGCGCTCGGCCGTCGACATGGTCGATGCCCAGCCTGCCGAACGGCCGG
>NZ_MABH01000107.1 GCF_001720585.1 Cereibacter johrii
CGGGTCCGCCGGGACAGGGCCCCGAGCCGCCTCCCGGACGCCCGCCCCGGACCTGCGCAGAGGGCCGCCTCACGGCGGTCGCCGGCGGGAAGAGCGTCGCGGCCGGAGGAACGGCACCCGCCCGGACCGCTCCGACCGATCCGTCCTGCGCCGGGCATGGCCTCTCGGCAGCTCCGGTGCGGGAGGAGCCGCCGTCGGGGGCATCGAGCCCCCTCCGGCGGCGTTGCCACGGACAGGGCACCGGACAGACCCCGCCGGCAGGCCGGTCCCTGAGGAACCGTCCGCCGCCCCCGACCGTTGCCACGGCGGGGCGACGTGCCTCGGGCAACCGGAGACGATCATGAAACGCAAGGGTTCCGCAGTCTGGACGGGCGATCTCAAGACCGGCAAGGGCACGGTCAGCACGCAGTCGGGCGTGCTCTCGGAAGCCCGCTACGGGTTCAACACCCGCTTCGAGGAAGGCCCCGGCACCAATCCCGAGGAACTGATCGGCGCCGCCCATGCCGGCTGCTTCTCGATGGCGCTTTCGAACGTGCTGGGCGAGGCGGGAATGACGGCGGAGCGGATCGAGACCACGGCCACCGTCTCGCTCGAGAAGCAGGGCGACGGGTTCGCCATCACCGCGGTCCATCTCGACCTGACCGCCTCGATCCCCGGCGCGAGCGAGGAGGCCTTCCGCGAGGCCGCCGAGAAGGCCAAGGCCGGCTGCCCGGTCTCGAAGCTGATGACGGCCGAGATCACCATGACGGCCAAGCTGGCCTGAGAGAAGTCCGGCGGCCGGGGCGGCAGGTGACGCGCTGCCGCCCGGCCGCCCCGGATGCAGGGAAGGCGCGGCACGCTGCGCCCTTCCCGCGGCCGGCACTGCGGCCAGTCAGAGGCGGCTTCCTCTACTCCCGGCGCCTACCGATCCGCGCCAGCGGCCGGTGGCCCGGATCTCGGTCAAGGACCGCCATGGGGGCGCAGCACCGGGCCGGGGCGGAGCCGCGGCCGGTCTACCGCCGCAGTCCGCCCATCCGGTCGAGGACGGTCCATCATCGGCAGGTTTGCAAAGCGCCGGGGCGGCGTCCGCTACCTCCCCAGCCCGCCTACCCGCGCCAGCGGCCGGTGGCCCGGATCTCGGTCGAGGACAGGTCCATCATCGGCAGGTTCACGAAGCACCAGGCCGGGGCGGCGCTGCGGCCGAGGCGGGCGGCTTCCCCCTCGGGCAGGAGCGCCGAGGCATAGCGGCGCGCGGCGGGGCTCGTGCGGGCGCGCAGCCCCGCCCCAGGCCGCGCCAGCACCCCCACCGGCACGCTTTCCATGATCGCGCGCCAGCGCTCCCACCTGTGGAACTGCGCGAGATTGTCGGCCCCCATCAGCCAGACGAACCGCACGCCCGGATAGCGCCTCTGCAGCACCGCGAGCGTCTCGGCGGTGAAGCGGGTGCGGGTCTCGGCCTCGAGCCCGGTCACGGCGACGCGGGGATGGCGCATCAGCCGCCGCGCCTCGGCCAGCCGCCGCGCGAGCGGCGCGGGCGGGCGGGCTTTCAGCGGATTGCCCGGAGAGACGAGCCACCAGACCCGGTCCAGACCGAACCGCTTCAGCGCCTCGCGGGTGATATGGACATGCCCCGGATGGGGAGGATCGAACGACCCGCCCAGAAGGCCCACCACCATTCCCGCCGTAGCCCCGGGCCAGCCCTGCACCCGCTCCTCCTCGCACGGCGGGATCCGTCCCCACCGCACCTCTGTCCCTGCGGGCCGCGCGCCCGGAACCGCCGAGAAACCATCCTCGCGTTGTGCTTGTCCAGCGCAATCGGTAAAAGGGCCGCCAAACCGCGATTTCGGAGAGTTGGCATGGCCTCGTATCAATATGTCTACCACATGGAGGGTGTCTCCAAGACCTACCCCGGCGGCAAGAAGTGCTTCGAGAACATCCACCTGAACTTCCTGCCGGGCGTGAAGATCGGCGTCGTGGGCGTCAACGGCGCGGGTAAATCCACGCTGCTGCGCATCATGGCGGGCATGGACAAGGATTTTCAGGGCGACGCCTGGGCCGCCAAGGGCGCCAAGGTGGGCTATCTCGCGCAGGAGCCGCAGCTTGACCCCGCGCTCGACGTGCGCGGAAACGTGATGGAAGGCGTGGCGGCCAAGCGCGCGATCCTCGACCGCTACAACGAACTCGCGATGAACTACTCCGACGAGACCGCAGACGAGATGGCCCAGCTGCAGGACCTGATCGACGCGCAGAACCTTTGGGATCTCGACAGCCAGGTCGATGTCGCCATGGAGGCGCTGCGCTGCCCGCCGGACGATGCGGATGTCGAGAGCCTGTCGGGCGGCGAGCGCCGCCGGGTGGCGCTCTGCAAGCTGCTGCTCGAAGCGCCCGACATGCTGCTCCTCGACGAACCGACCAACCACCTCGACGCGGAATCGATCGCCTGGCTGCAGAAGCACCTGATCGAATACAAGGGCACGATCCTGATCGTGACCCACGACCGCTACTTCCTCGACGACATCACCGGCTGGATCCTCGAACTCGACCGCGGCCGGGGCATCCCCTACGAGGGCAACTATTCCTCGTGGCTCGAGCAGAAGGCCAAGCGCCTGCTGCAGGAGGCCCGCGAGGACAAGGCCCGCCAGAAGGTGCTGACCCGCGAACTCGAATGGATCCGCTCGGGCGCCAAGGCCCGGCAGGCCAAGCAGAAGGCGCGGATCCAGAAATACAACGAGCTCGCCGGCCAGTCGGTGCGCGAGCGGATCTCGACCGCGCAGATCGTCATCCCGAACGGCGAGCGTCTCGGCGGCAAGGTGATCGAGGTCGAGAACCTCAAGAAGCACATGGGCGACAAGCTCCTGATCGAGAACCTGTCCTTCTCGATCCCGCCGGGCGGCGTCGTGGGGGTGATCGGGCCGAACGGCGCGGGCAAATCCACGCTCTTCAAGATGCTGACCGGGCAGGAACAGCCCGACGAGGGCACGATCTCGCTGGGCGACACGGTGCAGCTCTCCTACGTCGACCAGTCGCGCGATGCGCTCGACCCGAACAAGACCGTGTGGGAGGAAATCTCGGACGGGCTCGAGGTCATCCACCTCGGCGATGCCGAGATGAACAGCCGCGCCTATTGCGGGGCCTTCAACTTCAAGGGCACCGACCAGCAGAAGAAGGTGGGGCTCCTGTCGGGCGGCGAGCGCAACCGGGTGCACATGGCCAAGCTGCTGCGCTCGGGCGGCAACGTGCTGCTCCTCGACGAACCGACCAACGACCTCGACGTGGAAACGCTGCAGGCGCTGGAAGCGGCCATCGACGATTTCGCGGGTTCGGCGATCATCATCTCGCACGATCGTTTCTTCCTCGACCGGCTCTGCACGCATATCCTCGCCTTCGAGGGGGATGCGCATGTGGAATGGTTCGAGGGCAACTTCGAGGCCTACGAGGAAGACAAGATCCGCCGCCTCGGGCCGGATTCGGTCGAGCCGCATCGGGTGAAATACAAGAAGTTCAGCCGATGACGGCGCGGCGGCTCTGGCTTGCCGCGGCCCTTGCGCTCGCCCTTCCGGGGGCGGCGCAGGCGGCCTGCGTCAAGTCCAAGGGCACGCCGTTGCGCACCGACGACGAGCTGACCCTCGACTATCTGCTCTGCAAGCACCGCGAGCAGGCCGAGGCGCTGCAGCGGCAGCGGGTCCGTCAGGTCCCGCCGCAGGACGAGACCCAGATCCCCGACGGCGCCGTCGACAAGTATCAGCGCCGCACGACGCCCTTCCTCGACCGCTCGCGCAGAACCCAGGACTCGCTCGATTCGATGCGCGACGTGAACACGCTGATGGGAGACCGGCTGAAGCTCCTCGAGCCGCGCCGCCTGCCCTAGCGTCGGCCGACAGGCTCACGGCCACCGCGCCACCGCGTCCGCCGGCGCATGACGCCGAAGATGGCGCAGCCCGGTCTCTCGCGGGCGGATGCCCGGCCTTGACCCTCCGCGTGCCTCACTCCAACGCCCGGCTTCTGGCCCTCTGCCTGCGTCAGCCCGATGCCGGGCTTCGGTCCCCCGCTCGCATCCCCGTCACTCGAAGGCGCAGCCGGGGCGAGCCCCCAACCTGCGGAAGGCGATGGCCGCGGGGCAGAAGCCGGTGAAGGACGACTGGATCAGGTTCAGCCCGATGAAGACGGTGAACCAGACGAACAGCGGCGAGACGAACAGGGTGAGCAGGACGCTCAGGAGAACCATGGATCCGGCGAACATCATCACCAGCCGATCGAGGGTCATGGAAGTTGCTCCGTGCGAAAGACACTGCGCCGACGCTAGCAGCATCGCCTGACACATTCAATAACCGGAATAACAAGGGCCGCAGGAACCGCCCCATGGTCAAGGCGTTGGCGCCGAAAGCCATTTCCCAAGGGGACCGCCATGACGATTTCGACCATCCTGCTCATCATCCTGATCCTGGTTCTGATCGGCGCCCTGCCGAGCTGGGGCTATTCCCGCAGCTGGGGCTACGGCCCGTCCGGCGTCGTGGGCGTCGTGGTGGTCATCGTGCTGATCCTCATCCTGACCGGGCGCTTCTGACAGGCCACGCGCCTCCGGCATGCCGACCGGGACCGACGAGACGGAGGTCCCGGTCCCTGCCCGGGGTGCGCCCCCAGCGGAGCAGGCCTCAGACCAGCGCCTGCGCCTCGGGCGAGAGCGCCATCGCAGCCCGGATCTCCGCGGCCCAGGGCGCCTCGATCTCTCCGAGCTTCCGCCAGACCGCCACCTGAACCTCGGGCACGTCCGACCGGGCGGCGCTCTCGAGGCAGCGCCAGTGCTCGATCGGCGGATCGCTGTCGCAGATCGCGCAGACGAGGATCTCGCCCGCTCCCTCGACCTCCACCGGCAGGCAGTCGTCCATGCCGCCGCAGAGCTCGCACATGCCGTGGGCGCGGCTCATCAGGGTTCCCCAGGTCATTCCCAACCTCCAGATCGCTTTGCCGAAATCCTTACCGCTGCGGCAAGAAACTGCCAATGCGACGCACCGGCGTCATTATGCCCGACCCCGCGAATCCAGTTGAAAAACGCCGCACTTCGACCATACTGCAGTGCGCGACGTTATCTTTATCGACCACTGTCTCCCTCGCCGGCAACAGTCATTCGATCTTGCCCTGACTGAGCCGAGCCGCCGCACTTCCGCGGGCGGCATACCTGAGAGGAGACACCACGATGGCCAAAGGCACCGTGAAATGGTTCAACGCCACCAAAGGCTATGGCTTCATCGCCCCTGAAGGCGGCAAGAAGGACGTGTTCGTCCACATCACCGCGCTCGAGCGTGCGGGCATCCGCGCCCTGAACGACGGCCAGGCCGTGACCTTCGACATCGAGTCGGGCCGTGACGGCCGCGAATCGGCGACGAACATCTCGATCGCCTGAGGACACCTCCTCGGCGGACAGGGGCAGGCTCCGGCCTGCCCTTTTGCATGTCAGGCCCCGCCCGCCATTGCAGCGCCGCCGCTGCGGACGCAGAGTGGCGCCGCGACGGTTGGAGCGGACGGCCATGTTGGAAGCGGACTACCACGATCTTCTCGATCCCGAGACCTGGCAGTTCATCCGCGACAGCGCCCGCCATTTCCCGCCCGACAGCGACCGCTTGCCGCTCGACGAGCAGCGCGCGCTTCATTCGGGCCTCTGCCGCGCCTTCCGCGCCGCGCTGCCCGCAGACGTGACCCTGACGGACCGGATCTTCGGCCCCCGCCCCTGCCGCCTCTACGAACCGGCGGCCCCCGCGGGAACGGTGCTCTTCCTGCATGGCGGCGGCTTCGTTCTGGGCGGCCTCGATCAGTCCGACGATCTCTGCGCCGAGATCGCCGCCGGAACGGGCCTGCGCACCGTCTCGGTGGACTATCGTCTCGCGCCCGAACATCCCCATCCGGCGGCCTTCCACGATGCGCTGCGGGCGGCGCAGGCGGTGGCGCAGGCCTTTCCGGGGCCGCTCGTCCTGATGGGCGAGGATGCGGGCGGGGCGCTGGCCGCCTCGGTCGCCCATGCGCTGCGCGGCCGCGCGGCGCTGGCCGGACAGGTGCTGATCTGCCCGGCCCTCGGCGGCCCTCGCGACCGGGGCAGCGCCCTCACCCACGCCACCGCGCCCATGCTCTCGCGGCAGGACGTGC
>NZ_MABH01000108.1 GCF_001720585.1 Cereibacter johrii
CGGGCCGGGCGCGCTGGATCGAGGAGCCGGGCCTCGTCCACGGCTTCCTCCGCGCCCGCCACCGCGTGCCCCGCGCCGCGGCGAGCTTCGCCCGCATCCTCCAGGCCACATCCGCCATGGCCCACGACCGCTTCGCCACAGCCCGCCCGGGCTGAGACACGCCGCAGCCGTCGCCAGAAGGTCGCTGGGAAGACAGACGGCCCGCCCGTGCCGCGGCAGGACGACAGGAACACTGCAGGAAGGCCCCCATGACCAAGCCCAACATCCTCATCCTGATGGTCGATCAGCTGAACGGAACGCTCTTTCCCGACGGGCCGGCCGACTGGCTGCACGCGCCGAACCTGAAGCGGCTCCCGGAAAGGCGGGCCGGGTTTCGAACAGCTATACGGCCAGCCCGCTCTGCGCCCCGGCGCGGGCCTCCTTCATGTCCGGCCAGCTGCCCTCGCGCACCCGGGTCTATGACAATGCGGCCGAGTTCGCCTCGGACATTCCCACCTTCGCGCATCATCTGCGGCGGGCCGGCTATCAGACGGTGCTCTCGGGCAAGATGCATTTCGTGGGGCCCGACCAGCTACACGGGTTCGAGGAACGGCTGACGACCGACATCTATCCCGCCGACTTCGGCTGGACGCCGGACTACCGCAAGCCGGGCGAGCGGATCGACTGGTGGTATCACAACCTGGGCTCCGTCACCGGCGCCGGCGTGGCCGAGATCACCAACCAGCTCGAATATGACGATGACGTGGCGCATCAGGCGATCCAGAAGCTCTACGACCTGTCGCGCGGCGCCGACCCGCGGCCCTGGTGCCTGACGGTCAGCTTCACCCATCCCCACGATCCCTTCGTGGCGCGCCGGAAATACTGGGCCCTCTACGAGGACCATCCGATGCTCGAGCCGCCCGCCGCCATCCCCTATGAGGCCCAGGACAGCCACTCGCGCCGTCTGATGGATGCCTGCGATTTCAAGGCGTTCGATATCGCGCCCGAGCAGGTGCGCCGCGCGCGGCAGGGCTATTTCGCCAATATCTCCTATGTCGACGACAAGATCGGCGAGATCCTCGCCGTGCTCGAGGCCTCGCGCCAGGAGGCCATCGTCGTCTTCGTCTCGGACCATGGCGAGATGCTGGGCGACCGCGGCCTCTGGTTCAAGATGAGCTTCTTCGAGGGCTCGGCCCGGGTGCCGCTGATGGTCGCGGCTCCCGGCCTGCCCTGCGGGCGGATCGAGGCGCCGGTCTCGACCATCGACGTGACGCCCACGCTCTGCGCGCTGGCAGGCATCGACATGGGCGAGATCGCGCCCTGGACCGATGGGGTCAATCTGGTTCCGCTGGCCGAGGGCTGCGCCCGCCCCGAACCCGTGTTCATGGAATATGCCGCCGAGGGATCGATCACGCCGCTGGTGGCGATCCGGGAGGGGCGCTGGAAATATGTCCGCTGCCTCGCCGATCCCGAACAGCTGTTCGACATCGAGGCGGATCCCGGCGAGCGGACGGATCTCGCGGCCGATCCGGCCCATGCGGACACGCTGGCGCGGCTGCGGAGCCTGTCGGAGGCGCGCTGGGATCTCGCGGCCTTCGACGCGGCCGTGCGCGAAAGCCAGGCCCGGCGCTGGATCGTCTACGAGGCGCTGCGGCAGGGCGGCTACTACCCCTGGGATTACCAGCCGCTGCAGAAGGCCTCCGAGCGCTACATGCGCAACCACATGGATCTGAACGTGCTCGAGGAGAGCAAGCGCTTCCCGCGCGGCGAATGAACCGCCCGCGGCCTCGTCCGCGGCAGCGCCGTGGGCAGGGGTTCGATGCCCCTGCCCACGGCTCCCCCTCCGTCCGGCAGCCCGGCAGGGCCGGCGGCGTCTCCTACGGCAGGGTGCGCTCGAGGGCGGCCGCGTCGTAGCCGCTCCGCTCGAAGAGATCGCGCGCCGCGCGCAGCTCCTCGGGCGCGATCTCCGGGTCGCGGTGCAGCACCCAGCCCGCGATCCGCGTCGGCGTGCCGACCACGAGCGTGCGCCCGTCGCGCGACTGGCCGAGGATCCAGTAGTCCCCGCCGAAGGGCACGCCCTGCAGATCCACGGTCAGCTTGCCGGGCGCCACCACCTGCGCCGTCCCCGAGATCTCGCGCAGCGTGCCGCCCACCCGGCAGCGGTTGGTCAGCGCGATACGCCCGTCCGGCAGCGGCTGGTAGTCGGCCGTGGTGCCCCTGCAACCCTTCTGGAACGGGGCGGGATAGCTTGCCACCTCATGCCAGCGGCCCGCGAGATCGACCGGCTGCACCGCCGGATCGAGGAAGAGGGGCGCCCCCAGCCAGCGCTGCGAGGGCACATGCCGCTCGCAGGCCGCCAGCGCAAGAAGGGCGAGCAGGGCCACAGCTTTCATCCGGATCTCCCTTGTCCTTTGTCGCCAATCCCGAGGGCCCGGCACCCGCGCCGCGCCCCCTCACCGTCTCCGTCTCCACCGCCCGCGGTCAGGCGGCGTCGAGCAGCCCCCGGCCCCGCAGCAGCGCCTCCACCCCCGGCATCCGGCCGCGGAAGGCGGTGTAGAGCGCCTCCGCCTCCTCCGACCCGCCCGCCGAGAGCACATGCCGCTCGAGCTTCCGCGCCATCTCGGGATCGAAGGCCCCGCCCGCCTCCTCGAAGGCCGCGAAGGCGTCCGCATCCATCACTTCGGACCACATGTAGCTGTAATAGCCCGCCGAATAGCCGTCGCCAGAGAAGACATGCGCGAAATGCGGTGTCGCGTGGCGCATCCGGATCGCCTTCGGCATCCCGAGCCCCTCCAGCACCTCCGCCTGTTTCGCCATCGGATCGGCCGGAGGCGCGCCCTCGTGAAAGGCCAGATCCACCATGGCGGACGAGATGAATTCGACCGTGGCAAAGCCCTGATCGTAGGTCGAGGCCGCAAGCAGCCGCTCCCGCATCTCGGGGGGCATCGGCGCCCCGGTCTGCCAGTGCCGCGCATGGGCCTCCAGCACCTCCGGCACCTCCAGCCAATGCTCGTAAAGCTGGCTCGGCAGCTCCACGAAGTCGCGCGCGACCGACGTGCCCGAGATATAGCCGTAGGTCACGTCCGACAGCATCTGATGCAGCGCATGGCCGAATTCGTGGAACAGGGTGCGCGCATCGTCCCAGGAGAGAAGCGCGGGCTCGCCCTTGGCGAAGTTGCAGACATTGACCACGATCGGCCGCACCTCGCCGCCGAGCTTGCGCTGCCCGCGCATGGTCGAGCACCAGGCGCCCGACCGTTTCGAGGACCGCGCGAAATAGTCGCCAAGGAAGACGGCCATGTGCCGCCCCCCGCGCGTGACCTCCCAGGCCCGCACGTCGGGGTGATAGAGCGGCACGTCGAGCGGCCGGAACTCCAGCCCGAACAGGCGCCGGGCGCAGTCGAAGGCCGCCTCGATCATCCGCTCGAGCGGCAGGTAGGGCTTCAGCGCCGCCTCGTCGAGATCGAACTCCGTCGCGCGGCGCTTCTCGGAATAATAGCGCCAGTCCCAGGGCTCGAGATCGCCGTTGATCCCGTCGCGGTGCATCATGGCCTCGAGCACCGCCCGGTCCGCCTCGGCGCGGGCCTTGGCGGGCGCCCAGACCCGCAGCAGCAGCTCGCGCACCGCCTCCGGCCGCTTGGCCATCTCGGTCTCGAGCTTGTAGGAGGCGAAGTCCGGGTAGCCCAGAAGCTGCGCCCGCTCCGACCGAAGCGCGAGGATCTCGGCCGCGACCGCCCGGTTGTCGGAGGCATTGCCGTTCGCGCCCCGCGCCACCCAGGCCTCATAGGCCCGCCGCCGCAGCTCCCGCCGGGGCGAGAACTGCAGGAAGGGCACGATCAGCGAGCGGTTGAGCGTGACGACCGGCCCTCCGGCACCGCGCTCGGCACCCGCCGCCCGCGCGGTCTCGATCACGAAGTCGGGCAGCCCCTCCAGATCCTCCTCGGCGAGCGCCATCGTCCAGTCGCGCTCATCGGCCAGCAGATTCTGCGAGAAGGTCGTGCCCAGCACCGCGAGCCGCGCCTTGACAGCTGTCAACTTCTCGGCCTCGGCCCCCTCGAGCTCGGCGCCCGAGCGCACGAACATCCGCCGATAGAGCATCAGCACCCGCTCCTGCTCGGGCGACAGGTCCAGCGCCTCCCGCCCCTGCCAGAGCGTCTCGATCCGCCGGAACAGCGGGCGGTTGTTCACGATCTCGGAGGAAAAGGCCGACATCTTCGGCGCAAGCTCGCGCTGCAGCGCCTCGCGCGCCGCGTTGCTGTCGGCGCCGGCGAGGTTGTAGAACACCCCCGCCACCCGGTCGAGCGTCTCCTCGGCCAGCTCCAGCGCCTCGATCGTGTTGGCGAAGCTGGGCGCCTCGGGATTGTCCGCGATGGCCGCGATGGCCCGGCGCGCCTCCTCGAGCCCCGCCTCGATGGCAGGGCCGAACTGTTCGTCGCGGATCTCGGCGAAGGGCGGCAGGGCAAAGGGCGTGGTCCAGGGGGCGAGCAACGGATTGGGCATGACGGGTCTCCTTCGCCCTCAAGGCTAGGGCGCGACCCGCCCGCCGTCC
>NZ_MABH01000109.1 GCF_001720585.1 Cereibacter johrii
CGGGCAGGTCGCGCATGCGGCGCGGGTCGGCATCGTGGGCCGACAGATCGATGGGCGCGCGGGCGGCCATGGCGAGGCTCTTGCCGCCGCCGCCGGCGCAATAGTCGAGCACACGGTCGCCCGGGGCGAGCGGCAGCGCTGCGACGATGGCCTGAGAGGCGGCATCCTGCAGCTCGACCCGCCCCTCGCGATAGGCGGCCGAGGCCTGAACCTTTCGCGGGTTTTCCGTGACTTCGAGCGCCGTCTCCGCCAGGGGATGCGGCCGCGTGGCGATGTCCTCGGCCGCGAGTTCGGCCGCCGCGGCCGCCCGGTCGGTCCGGGCGAGATTGACGCGCAGGAAGACAGGCGCGCGATGGCGGAGCGCCTCCATCACCGGGGCGAAGTCCGCGCCGAGACTGTCGCGCAGCGCCGGCGCGAGCCAGTCGGGACAATCGAGCGCCTCGAGCTCGGAGGGAGCCTGCGGCTCGAGCTCGGATCCGGCGGGCGGCGCGGGCGCATGGCCCTCGCCGGTGAAGAGCTCCGCCACCTCCTGCCCGGCCATCCGCAGCCCGCCCAGCACGAGCCCCCGCCCCGTCGCGGCTCCGCCTGCCCGCGCGAAGGAGCGCCGGCAGCGCAGCGCGTCGAACACGAGGTCACGCACCGCGGCCCGGTCGCCCGACCCCGCGAACCGGCTCGCCCGGCCCCAGTTCGTCAGGGTCTGTTCGGCCGGGGCACCGCCGAGGATCCGGTCGAGAATGTCGATGGCGGCGGAGAGGCGGGCGGCGGGGGTCATGGGGGAAACTCCGGCGGGAAGCGGGCTGCGGAGGCATGACACGGGCGGCGGGGCATGGCAAACAGCAACTCGAACGGCAGCGAGGGTGGAATGGCGCTCAATTTCCGGCAGACCGAGATCCTGGAGATCGCCCGCAGCGAGGGGCGCGTGGTGGTCGAGCAGCTCGCCGAACATTTCGCGGTGACCCTTCAGACCATCCGGCGCGACCTGACCGAACTGTCGGACGCGGGCCTGCTCGACCGGGTGCATGGCGGAGCGGTGCTGCGGACGGGCGTGTCGAACATCGGCTACGAGGAGCGGCGCCGCATGAACGAGGCCGCCAAGGCCGCCATCGGGCGAGCCTGCGCGCGGGTGATCCCGGACAATTCCTCGATGATCATCAACATCGGCACCACGACCGAGGCGGTCGCGCGCGAGCTTCTGAACCACCGCAACATCACGGTCGTGACGAACAACATGAACGTGGCCAATATCCTCGCCACCAACCCCTCCTGCGAGGTGATGGTGGCGGGCGGACAGCTCCGCCGCTCGGACGGGGGGCTGGTGGGCGACCTGACGATCCAGTTCATCGAGCAGTTCAAGGTGGATTTCGCCATCATCGGCGCCTCGGCGCTCGACCGCGAGGGCGACATGCTCGATTTCGACCTGGCCGAGGTGCGGGTCTCGAAGGCGATCCTGCGCCAGTCGCGGCAGCGGTTCCTCGTCACGGACAGCTCCAAGCTCGACCGCAAGGCACCCGTGCGGCTCGGCTCGCTCGAGGAGCTGGACGCGGTCTTCACCGACAGCCCCCTGCCCGAAGAGCTGGCGCGGCGCTGCGAGAGCTGGGAAACCGCCGTCACCGTGGCCGAGCATCAGGCGGCCATGCCCGGCTAGAGCGCGTGCAGCGTGCCGGTCGCGAGATTGTGGATGCGCGAGACCCGCCTGCCGTCCCATTCGAAGGCGAAGTGGTCGCCCTGAGCCGGGGCCCCGGCCACGTCCGGCCAGAAGAGCGCGACGCAGAGCCCGTCCGGCGCGCGGGCGCTGGGATAGAGGATGCCGTTGGCTCCCTCCGCCCGCCGCTCGGCGCCGAAGCTCTGCGCGGCGCGGTAATCCAGAGGATCGAGCAGATCCGCCCGCTCGGGCCCCACCACCTCGAGCTCGGCATCGAGCCGACCGATCAGCTGGCGGAACTCCGACGTCCAGCCCGGCGCCTCGTCCGTGGCCGCCATGAAGCGCCCGTGATGGTGGGCCACCTCGATGAGCGCGGTCTCGAGCGTCTCGGCCGCGTAATAGACCCCGAAGCTGCCGTCCGAGAAGCGGCTCGGCCGGTCGGGCGAGACATGGGTGAAGGGAGCCATCGCCCAGGAGGCGCCGGCCCCCGAGACGCGCCGCGCGGGCGGCACCAGATCGAGCCTGCCCAGGCTCTCGCGCAGGCGGGGATTGCTCTTTGCCTCGGCCGAGGCGATGGCCTCCCAGTCGGCGGGATCGGCGATGTCCTCGAACAGGTCGATGGGCGGAAAGCGCGAGCGGATGATCCGGTGGGTCCGGTCCCAGATCACGCGGCGGCGCGCCACCTCACCAGCCTCCGCGCTCGGCATCGAGATAGGTGCGCACCCGGAGCAGGTCGGTGATCTCGCCGCCCAGCATCACCTGAAGCGCGGGTGCCCCTCCGAAGGCTTCGTTGGGCCGCCGCACCCAGCCATAGGCCCGCTCGGGCTCGCGGAAGATCAGCCGAAGCGCCTTGTGGATCCCCATCAGGAGCGACAGCCGCGTCTTCTGGTCGCGCGAGATACGCCCCGGAGCGCCCGCCTTCCAGCGCGCCCAGGTGCGCGGCGAGAGCTCGCCCAGCAGGATCGCCGCCTCGCGGTCCGAGACCTCCCAGAGACGGAAGAGATTGACGACGGCGCGCGCCATGGCGGCCGCTTCCGCATCGGTGATGCGGGGGGTGCCGGGTTCTGCGGGGGTCTTTCCCAGCGGGCGGAGGACGAGCATGACGGTCTCCCTTTGGCAAGAAGTAGGCCCCGAATGGCCATTTGACAAGCGCGCCTTCGGGAGCCTTCGTCCGAATCCCTTGCATCCGCCCCCGGAACGCTCATATTTCCGCGAGCTCCGCGTGGGGCGAACTCTGGTGTCCGGGCCCCTCTGGCGAGAGAATGCGGCGCTCTCGCGATGTCGGCACCCAAAGCGTCAATGGCCGCCAGGACGCGACTCTCCATCATGTGCAAAGTCATCCACCCCTTCCGTGCGGGCGCCTTTCTGCGCTTTCTCCATCCGGAGAAGCACTCATGACCACGGCCTCCGGGAAAAGCACGATCTCCTATTTCACCTGGGCCTTCGCCTTCACGGTCGCGGGGCTGGCCCTCGGCGGCTTCCTCGGCTGGCAGACGACCGGCACCATCGAAGGCACCGCCACGATCTTCTTCATCTGCTGCGTGCTGGCGGTGCTCGAGATCTCGCTCTCGTTCGACAATGCCATCGTGAACGCCAACAAGCTGAAGACGATGACGCCCGAGTGGCAGCACCGCTTCCTCACCTGGGGCATCATCATCGCGGTCTTCGGGATGCGGATCATCTTCCCGCTGCTGATCGTCGTCATCGCGGCGAACCTCGGCCCCTGGGAGGCGCTCAAGCTCGCGGCCACCCAGCCCGCGGAATATTCCCGCATCATGTATGAGGCGCATACGCCCATCGCGGCCTTCGGCGGCACCTTCCTGATGATGGTCGGCCTGACCTACTTCTTCGATCAGGAGAAGGACATCCACTGGGTGCGCTGGATCGAGGAGCAGGCCAGCCGCTATTCCTCGATCCGCGGGGTCGAGGTGGCGGTGGTGCTCTGCGCGGTGCTGGGCTTCTCGCGGCTTCTCGAAGGGGCCGAGCAGCAGGTCTTCATCAACAGCGCGCTCTACGGGCTGCTCACCTTCCTCCTCGTCGAGGTGCTGGGCGGCTTTCTCGACCATCGCCAGCAGGCGCTCGACGCGGCGGCCAAGGGCGGGTTCGGCGCCTTCCTCTATCTCGAGGTGCTCGACGCCTCCTTCTCCTTCGACGGGGTGATCGGGGCCTTCGCGCTCAGCCAGAACCTGTTCGTGATCGCGATTGGCCTCGGGATCGGCGCGATGTATGTGCGCTCGATGACCATCATGCTGGTCGAGCGCGGGACGCTGGCCCAGTACCGCTACCTCGAGCACGGCGCCTTCTATGCGATCCTGATCCTCTCGGTCATCATGTATGTCCAGACGCTGACCCACATTCCCGAGGTCATCACCGGGCTCGGCGGTGCGGGGCTGATCGGGATCTCGCTCTGGTCCTCGATCCGCTGGAACCGGCAACATGCCGGAGACCTGCCCGAGGCCGAGGCGGCCTCGCGCTGACCCTGGGGGCGTGCCCGGCTTCGGGCACGTCCCCCCCGTCCCGAACCTCAGAACCGACAGGGAATGTGGCTCTCGGCGATGCGGAGCCGTTCCAGCTCCTCCTCGCTGGCACGGTTGCGCATCCAGGGCGCCGGGTGCCGGACATCGCGCAGGCCGCCGATCAGTCCGATCAGGCTCTGGACGGCGGCGGTGGTCAGGGCGGTCATGACATGCTCGTTCTGCTGTTTCCTCTGCTCAAAATCTGGTCGGTTTGCGAAGACCGCTCGTTGATGCGGATCAACGGGCGGCCCGGTGCGACGCTGCGCCTCAGGGAGGCTTACAGCAGCGCCGCCCCAAGGCCCCGGCTCAGGTCCGGAAGACCCTGTAGATCGCGGGGATCACCAGCACCGTGAGCAGGGTCGAGCTCATCAGCCCGAAGAGAAGCGAGATGGCGAGCCCCTGGAAGATCGGGTCGGCGAGGATCACCGCCGCTCCGATCATGGCGGCGAGCGCGGTCAGCAGGATCGGCTTGAACCGGATCGCTCCCGCCTCGATCAGCACCTCGAGCCGGTCCCGCGCGGGGTCGGCATGGCGGATGAAATCCACAAGCAGGATCGAGTTGCGCACGATGATCCCCGCCAGCGCGATGAAGCCGATCATCGAGGTGGCCGAGAAGGGCGCGGCGAAGAGCCAGTGGCCGAGCATGATGCCGAGGAACGTGAGCGGCACCGGCGTCAGCACCACGAGCGGCAGGCGGAAGCTGCCGAACTGCGCCACCACGAGGATGTAGATCCCCAGAAGCGCCACGCCGAAGGCCCCGCCCATGTCGCGGAACGTGACCCATGTCACCTCCCATTCGCCGTCCCAGAGCAGAACGGGGCGCTGCTCGTCCTCGGGCTGGCCGTGCAGCGCGATCTCGGGCTTCGTCCCCTCGGGCCAGTCCATCGCGTCGAGCGCGCGATCCACCGCCAGCATCCCGTAGAGCGGCGCCTCGAAATCGCCCGCGAGCTCGGCCGTGACCATCTCGGCGGCGCGGCCGTTGTGGCGGAAGATCGGCCATGAGGCGCGCTCCTCGGTCACCCGCACCACGTCGCCCAACTCCACTACCCCGCGCGCGCCGGGCAGCAGATCCGCCGGGATCGGCGTCGAGAGGAACCGCTCGTCGAGCACCCGGTCGCCCTTGGGCCGGGCGAGCACGATCGGGATCGGATGCCGCCCCTCGCCGCGGTGCGAATAGCCCACCACGCTCTCGCCGTTCAGAAGCCGGATCGTGTCGAACACATCCGCCTCCTGCACCGAGAAGAACTCGAGGTCGTCGGGCTCGATGGTCGCGCGCAACCGCGAGGGCGGCGCGCCGAAGCTGTCGTCCACATCGACCACGAAGGGCACGCTCTCGAAGGCCTGGCGGATGCGGCTGGCGGCGTCGCGCCGCGCCTCGGGCGTGGGGCCGTAGACCTCGGCCAGAAGCGTCGCGATCACCGGCGGGCCCGGCGGCGGCTCGACGGTCTTCAGCACCGTCCCCTCGGGGCGCGGGATCGCCTTCAGCCGCTCGCGGATCTCTAGCGCGATCTCGTGGCTCTCGCGGTCCCGCGCGGTCTTGGGCGCGAGATTGACCTGCAGGTCGCCCTCGTGCGGACGTCCGCGCAGATAATAGTGCCGCACCAGCCCGTTGAAGTTGAACGGCGCCGCCGCCCCGGCATGGGTCTGGACCGAGATCACTTCGGGCAGCTCCAGCACGGCCCGCGCCGCGTCCTGCGCCACCCGGTCGGTGGCCTCGACCGAGGCGCCCTCGGGCAGGTCGATCACTACGGCGAGCTCGGACTTGTTGTCGAAGGGCAGAAGCTTCACCGTCACATGCTGCGTGTAAAGGAGCCCCATCGAGCCGAAGGACACCACCACCGTCACGAGGAGGAAGAGAAGCGCCCTCCCCTTGCTCTTCAGCACCGGCCGCGCCACCGCCGCATAGAGCCGCCCGAGCCGCCCGCCGGGCGAGGCATGGTCCTCGCCATGGAGCGGCGCGCGGCCCGCGATCTTCAGCATGAGCCAGGGCGTGATGATGACGGCCACGAAGAACGAGAAGATCATCGCGGCCGAGGCATTGGCCGGGATCGGGCTCATGTAGGGCCCCATCAGACCCGAGACGAAGAGCATGGGCAGCAGCGCCGCCACGACGGTCAGGGTGGCCACGATGGTGGGATTGCCCACCTCGGCCACCGCCTCGACGGCCGCCTCGGCCCGCGGCTTCGTGCGCTCCATGCCCCAGTGGCGGGCGATGTTCTCGATCACCACGATGGCGTCGTCGACAAGGATCCCGATCGAGAAGATCAGCGCGAAGAGCGACACCCGGTTCAGCGTGTAGCCCATGAGCCAGGCGGCGGCGAGCGTGAGCAGGATCGTGACCGGGATCACGATGGCCACCACCATGGCCTCGCGCCAGCCGATGGCGACCCAGACCAGCGCGATGATCGAGATCGTGGCGAGCCCGAGGTGGAACAGAAGCTCGTTGGCCTTCTCGTTCGCCGTCTCGCCATAATCGCGGGTGACGGTGACGGCCATGCTGTCGGGGATGAGGCCGCCTTCCAGCGCCTCGACCCGGTGCAGCACCGCCTCGCCCACCACCACCGCATTGGCGCCCGCGCGCTTGGCCACGGCGAGCGTGACGGCGGGCGTCCTGAGGATCGTGCCATCCTCGGCGCGCGTGACATTGGCGACCAGCGCCTCGGTCATGTCCGAGACCGCCCCCACCTCGGCCACGTCGCCCACATAGACCGGCCGCCCGTCGCGCGTGGTCAGCAGGAGGTTCGCGATCTCGGCGGGCGTCGTGAGCGTCCGGCCCGCGATCAGCGCGACCTGCCGGCCCTCCTGCCGCAGAAGGCCTGCGTCCTGCGCCTCGTTCGCGCCGCCCACCTTCGCGGCAAGGCTCTGGAGCGTCACGCCGAAGAGCGCGAGCTTTTCGGGATCGGGCGCCACGCGGATCGCCTCGGGCGTCTCGCCCACGAGATAGGTGAGGCCCACATCCTCGACCTTGGCGACCTCGGTGCGCAGCTCGCGCGCAACCCGCGTGAGATCGTTCGCCGTCACTCCCGGCGCGGTCGGCACGAGGGTCAGGGACAGGATCGCCACGTCATCGATCCCGCGGCCAACGATCAGCGGCTCGGCGATGCCTTCGGGAATGCGGTCCATGTTGGCCCGCACCTTGTCATGGACCCGCAGCACCGCCGCATCCGACGACGTGCCCACCACGAAGCGTGCCGTCACCATGGCCTGATCGTCCGAGGTCTGGGAATAGACGTGCTCGACCCCGTCGATGGCCTTGACGATGGTCTCGAGCGGCTCGGTCACCAGCTTGACCGCATCCTCCGCGCGCAGGCCCGGCGCCTGGACATGGATATCGACCATCGGCACCGAAATCTGCGGCTCTTCCTCGCGCGGGAGCGAGACGAGCGCGACCAGCCCCACCGCAAGCGCCGCGAGAATGAAGAGCGGCGTCAGCGACGAGCCGATGAACGAGCGGGTGAGATGGCCGGCGAGGCCGAGCCCGGGGCGGCGGTCACTCATGGACGGCCACCGGCGCATCGCCCGGCTCGAGACCCGACAGGATCTCGACCATGCCGTCCTGGCGCTGGCCCAGCACCACGGTCCGCTCGACCGGGCCGCCCGGCCCTTCCACGGCGACGAAATCGAGGCCCGCGCGGCGCCGGACCGCCGCCTCGGGCACCAGAAGCGCCTCGCGTTCGCCCACCGGCAGCCGCACCAGCACCCGAGCATCCACGAACCGCTCGGACAGGCCCGGCACGTCCACGTCGGCGATCACGCGCCCGTTCTCGATCTGCGGATAGATCCGGGCGAGGCGGCCGTCCTGCGGACCCTCGGCCCCCTCGATCACGATCCCGTCGCCCTCCTTCAGCGCGCCCGCATGGCGTTCGGGCACCGCAAGGCGCAGGAAGAAGCCGCCGCCGCCCACGGTGGCCACCGCCTCGCCCGCCAGCACGACCGCCCCCGCCGCCACCGGCACGTCGAGCACGAGCCCCGCGATGGGGGCCAGCACCCGGCCTTCGGTCTCCTGCTGCTCCAGCACCTTCCGCTGGGCCGCGTTGGCCGCGATCCGCCCCGTGAGCACCTGCACCTGCGTGCGCAGCGCATCCGACTGCTGCGAGGTCGAGACGCCGCGGGCCAGCAGATCCTCGACCCGGCCCAGTTCGGTGCGGGCATTGGCCAGTTCCGCCTCGAGCGCCGCGCGCTCGGCATCGATCGCGGCAAGCTGGAACCCGATCTTCTCGTCCACCACCTCGGCCAGAAGCTGCCCCGCCTCGACCCGGTCCCCTTCGGCCACCGACAAGAGGACAAGCGTGCCGCCGAGCCTCGCCCGCGCCGGGATCCGGTCGCGCGCCTCGATCCGCCCGTAGACGGATTTCCACTCGGTCACGGTCGCCGGCCGCAGGGGTTCGGCCAGAAGCTGCAGGGGCAGGAGCGACAGGAAGGTCGCGAGGATCAGGCGTGTCATGGCGGATGTCCGGGGCGAGGCCAGAAGCGGCGATTATATTCGATTTAACGAATATAATGTCTCGGCTCTCCGTTCAAGCCGCGCTGGCCTCGACGCGGCGGGAATTCTCTCCCGCGCGCCCGCGAAGGCCGCAAGGTGCCACGGGATCGGACAGACGCGCCTGCGCATCCCTCAAGGGAACG
The DNA here is from genome assembly GCF_001720585.1 of Cereibacter johrii. Taxonomy (GTDB): domain Bacteria; phylum Pseudomonadota; class Alphaproteobacteria; order Rhodobacterales; family Rhodobacteraceae; genus Cereibacter_A; species Cereibacter_A johrii. The sequence goes on from NZ_MABH01000109.1 coordinate 8,785, forward strand.
CGGGGGCCGCTGGCCTGAGCCTCCTTCGAAAGGCCGCCAGGTCGCGTGGGATCGGACAGACGCGCCCCTTCCTCATGACACCGAGGGGCCTGAGGTGCATCTCCGTCGAGGCGCAGGACGCGGCCTTCGCCCGGCTTCGCGGGAGGCAGTCCCGGCCGCCCTGCCCCATGTCCGCGGAGAGCCGGCCCAAGCCCCGGTCACCGAGGCCGGCGCTTGCCCGTGAAGGGCGAGGGGCCAGGCTGGGCGCTCTCAGAGCACCACGATGCCGTTGTGCTTGGCCTTGTGCTCGGGCTCGACATGGATGCTCACGCGGCTGTGCGGGATCAGCCGGTGCAGGGCGCTTTCGATCCGGTCGCAGATGTCGTGCGCCGCAGCGACCGTGGTCTCGCCCGTCACCACGAGGTGGAAGTCGATGAAGGTCGCCTGGCCCGCGTGACGGGTCCGCAGGTCATGCGCCTCGACCGCCCCCACCGCCTCCTGCGAGATCACCTCGCGCACGCGCACCAGCACCTCGTCCGAGACGGATTCGTCCATGAGCCCGCTCACCGACGAGGAGATGACCGCCCAGCCCGACCAGAGCACATTGACCGCCACCAGAGCCGCCAGCGCCGGATCGAGCCAGGGCCAGCCCGTGAAGATCGCGGCCAGCACACCCACGGTCACCCCGACCGACGAGACCACGTCGGCCAGCAGGTGCCGCCCGTCGGCCATCAGGGCAGGCGAGCGCAGCCGCCGCCCCCGCGAGATCAGGATCCAGCTCCAGAAGGCATTGAGGAGGGTGGCCGAGCCATTCACCACAAGCCCCTCGAGAGGCGCCACGAGCGGCTTCGGATCGAGAAACCCGAGCGTCGCCTCGCGCAGGATCAGGAGTGCGGCCACGATGATCATGGCCCCTTCGAGCACCGCGCTCAGGAACTCGGCCTTGTGATGCCCGTAAGGGTGGTTGGCATCGGCGGGAATGGCCGCCACCCGGATCGCCACCAGCGCCACGCCCGCCGCGGCCACGTTCACGATGCTCTCCATCGCGTCCGACAAAAGCGCGATCGAGCCCGTCATCCACCAGGCCAGCGCCTTGAGGCCGAGCACGGCCACCCCGACGAACAGACTTCCCACCGCAAGCTTGAGGGTCTGGGACATGGGCCGGCTCCGGGGGGCTGAAGGGCGCGACAGCCTGAACGAACGCGGCCGCCTTTTCGAGGCGGCCGCTCTAGCAGGATTCGGGCAGATCAGGCAAGCACCTGATTTGACTTGAGAATGTCTCGCAATCTCAGGCGTCTATCCATTCGGCGCCCGCGCGGGCATGCAGATAGCCGTTGGCCAGCTGCCCCCCCGGCGCCACGGCCCGCGCCGCGGCCTCGAGATCTTCCGTCGCCCGCCCCGCCGCGATGGCCGCCTCGAAGGCCCGGGCAAGCGCCACCATGTCGCCGGTGTGGGGCGAGAGGCGCAGCGCCGAGACGCCGGCCGCCAGCAGGCCGGGGATCTCGCGGCCCGCGAAGGAGGTCGCGCAGGAGAGCGTCTGCACCCCGTTCACCGCAAGGAACCGCTCGCCATCGAGCGTGTCCACCTCGCGCCCGTCGGGGTCGGCGTTGCAGATGAACTGGCAGCTGTCCTTGATCCTGTCGTGCAGCCGCGCATGGTAGCAGCGCCCCGAGATGGCCAGCGGCTGGCGCCCGAAGCCCCAGACCTCGACCGCCACGCCCCGCTCCTTGCCGGCCCGCGCCAGGGTCTCGACCGACTCCATCGGCAGCTCGTTCGGCAGGCAGATGCGCCTGGCCCCGCGCGAGGCGAGCCAGTCGAGCGTGCCCACGTTGTAGCAGTTGATGAGGGGGCTGACCGAGAAGGCCGCGCCCGCGGGGATGTAGGCCAGCGCCGTCAGGTCGGCGATCTCGATGCCCGCGCCTGCGTCGATCAGCTCTTCGGTCAGCGACCGCTCGCGCTTCAGCGTGACGAGCGCCAGCGACGAGAGCCAGACCTCCTTGCCCGCCGCGCGCAGCCGCTCGACCGCGACCGGGATCTCGCCCTGCCAGAAGGGCAGCCGCTTCGAGCAGACGACCTCGCCCAGCACGACACGGGCGACGGGCGCCTCGTCGGCGATCCGCGCGTAGAAGTCGCGCACGCGCTCGGCTTCCCAGAAGAAGAGGTTCGGTCCGAGTGTGAGATCCATGGCCTTACCTCCAGGTCTTGGCATAGGCGCCCGTCGTGGTCGCCTGCCCTTCCGAGAGGGCGGCCAGCGCCCCCTGCGGCATGGGCTGGCCCGCGGCCAGCGCATCGACGGCGGCACGGAAGCTGCGCACCACCTGCGCGACGTAGGACCGCGAGCGTTGCCGCCCCTCGATCTTCAGCGCGGTCACCCCCGCCTTGGCGAGCTGGGGCAGGATGTCCTGCGCGTTGAGGCTGACCGCATCCTCGAAGATGTGGCCCACCTGATCGCCCGAGGTGAAGCAGCCCTTGCAGAGCGTCGGATAGGGCGCGGGCTGGTCCTTGCCCACGCGGTGGATGGTGAAATCGCCGAGGCGCGCGGCGAGCTCGTCGCCCTCCTCCACATATTGCACCTCGGTCGCGGGCGAGCAGACGCCGTTCATGTTGGGCGACTTGCCGGTGGCATAGGACGAGAGCGAGCAGCGCCCCTCGGCCATGACGCACAGACCGCCGAAGACGAAGACCTCGGTCTCGACCTCGGGCGTCTCCCTGTTGATCGCGGCGATCTCGGCCACGGTCAGCACGCGCGGCAGCACGACCCGCTTCACGCCGAATTCGCGGCCGTAGAAGTTGATGATGTCGGGGTTGGCGGCGGCAGCCTGCACCGAGAGGTGCCGGCGCAGGTTCGGATGGTTCTTCGCGGCATAGGCCAGAAGCCCCATGTCGGCGAGGATCACCGCATCGGCGCCCGCGGCCTCGGCCGCGGCGATGTTGCGATGCCAGAGCGACTCGTCTCCCGCCCGCGGAAAGGTGTTGATCGCGACCAGAACATGCGCGCCATGCTTGTGGGCGAAGGCCACGCCCTCGGCCAGTTCCTTCGGCGAGAAGTTCAGGCCGGGGAAGTTGCGGGCATTCGTCTCGTCGGCAAAGCCGCAATAGACGGAATGGGCACCGGCTTCCACGGCGGCGCGCAGCGCGGCAGGGGTGCCGGCAGGGCAGACGAGTTCCATCAGATCACTCCCGAGGCGCGGCGCAGGGCCACGCCGGTTTGACGTTCAAGGGCGGCCGCGATGGGGGCCAGGGCGCGCGCAAGCGGCGGCGCCACATGCTGGATCTCCTCCAGCAGGTCGAGCTCGGCATTGTCGATGGCATTGCGCAGCGCCAGCGCCGCCGCCGTGTCGCCCGCGATCACGAGGTCGCGCGAGAAGAAGAGCGCATCGCCGTCCACCGCCCCGTGGACGAGCGCGAGCAGCGCCGAGAGCTTGCCCGCGATGCGGCAATCGGCGCCCGATGCATCCTTCTGCAGCCGGATGCGCGGCTGTCCCGCAGGCAGGGTGAGAATCATCACCACCGGCAGGTCGGTCGGGTCGAGCGCGAAGCTCGCATTCACATGCGTGCCCAGCCGGCCGACGATCTCGGAGTGGCGGGCGGCGATGCGGCGGGCGAGCAGCGTCAGCGCGACGGAGGCCGGCGGCTTCGGCAAAAGCCCCACCAGCCGCGAAAGCGGCGGGGCGAGCGTGGGCAGACTGGTCATGGCACACCTGTTCCGATCGGATCGGGGTCCGCTCTAACATCCATGCCGCAGGACCATATTGATGTAGGTCAAGCCATTGACCCGGCTCGGCTGCTAGGCCCCGGGGCCAGACATGTGAGGTTTCATGCGCAGCCTGCCCATCTTCCCGGATCTCCGGGCCTTTCTCGACTGGTGCGCCCGCAGGGGCGACCTCTCCCGGATCGCCGAGCCGGTCTCGCTGCGGCATGAAACCACAGCCGTGGCCTCGAAGATCCTGCGCGGCGGCGGCCCCGTGCTGCGGTTCGAGAGCCTGCGCGACACCTCCGCCACCATGCCGCTCGTGGCCAACCTCTTCGGCACGCGCGAGCGGGTGGCGGCGGGTCTCGGCCTCGGGCTCGAGCAGATCCCCGAGCTCGGCGCCTTCCTTGCCGCGCTGCGTGCCCCCGCCCCGGTGGCGGGGATGCGCGACGCGCTCTCGCGCTGGCCGCAGCTTCAGGCCGCGCTGAACACGCGCGCGAAGATCGTGCGGTCGGCCGAGGCGCAGGAGGTGGTCCACGAGGGCGCCGCGGTGGATCTGGGCATGATCCCGGTGCCCACCTGCTGGCCGGGCGATGCGGGCCCTCTGGTGACATGGCCCGTGGTGCTGACGCGGCCGCACGGCACCGCCGCCGATGAGACGCTCCACTACAATGCAGGCGTCTACCGCGCGCAGGTGATCGGGCGCGACCGGCTCATCATGCGCTGGCTGGCCCATCGCGGCGGGGCGGGCCACTACCGCAGCTGGATGCGCGCGGGCGAGCCGATGCCCGTGGCGCTGGCGCTCGGCTGCGATCCGGCGCTCCTCCTTGCCGCGGCGCTCCCCCTGCCCGAGCAGGTGTCCGAGCTGACCTTCTCGGGCGTGCTCCGCGGCGCGCGGACGCCGCTCGTGGCGGGGCGCACCGTGCCGCTGATGGTGCCCGCCACCGCCGAGATCGTGGTCGAGGGCTGGGTCCACCCCGGCGACATGGCGCCCGAGGGGCCTTTCGGCGACCACACCGGCTATTACAACTCGGTCGAGGATTTCCCGGTGCTGCGGGTCTCGGCCATCACCCACCGCAAGGATCCGCTCTATCTCACCACCCACACGGGCCGCCCGCCGGACGAGCCCTCGGTCATCGGCGAGGTCTTCAACGACCTCGCCATGCCGGTCTTCCGCCAGCAGATCCCCGAGGTGAGGGATCTCTACCTGCCCCCGGCCGCCTGCTCCTACCGCATCGCCATCGTCTCGATCGACAAGCGTTATCCCGGTCAGGCGCGGCGGGTGATGATGGCGCTCTGGGGGATGCTTGCGCAATTCTCCTACACCAAGATGGTGATCGTGGTGGATGAGGACATCAACCCGCGCGACTGGGACGATGTGGCCTGGGCCATGGCGACCCGGATGGACCCGTCGCGCGACGTGGTGCTGCTCGAGAAGACGCCGATGGACTATCTGGATTTCGCCTCGCCCGAGCCGGGCCTTGCCGGCAAGATCGGCATCGACGCCACCAACAAGATCGGCCCCGAGACCCATCGCGAATGGGGCGAGGTCATGGCGCAGTCGCCCGAAGCCGAGGCTTTCGCCGACCGGCTGATCGCGAAGCTGAGGATCGGAGCATGAGGGTCGTCCTCGGCGTCTCGGGCGCATCGGGCGCGGCGCTGGCCGCCGCCTGCGCGCGGCACCTGTCGGCTCTGGGGGCCGAGATCGATCTCGTGATCTCGAAGGCAGGCGAGCGGACGCTGGTCGAGGAGATCGGCCCCGAGGCGGCCGACGCGCTCCGCGCGCAGGCGACACGGGTTCACGGCATCATGAATGTGGGCGCGGCCATCGCCTCGGGCTCTGCCCCGGTGGCGGGGATGATCGTGGCCCCCTGTTCGATGCGCTCGCTTGCGGCCATCGCCCACGGGCTCGACGACAACCTCCTGACCCGCGCGGCCTCTGTGCAGCTGAAGGAGCGGCGGCGGCTCGTGCTCCTCGCGCGCGAGAGCCCGCTGACGCTGGCCCACCTGCGCAACATGACGGCCGTCACCGAGATGGGCGGCATCGTGGCGCCGCCGGTGCCCGCCTTCTACCTGCGCCCCGAAAGCCTTGCCGCCGCCGTCGAGCAGATCGCGGCGCGCGCGGTGGACCTTCTGGGCCTCGGCCGCCCGCAGGCGCAGGCCTGGGAATAGCCTCTCCGCGACGATCCCGGGACCGGGACGAAAGGGCGATGTCCCGCCCCCCGAACAATCGGCGACGGCAGACACGCCCCTTCTGACGGCGGATCTGCCCGGCCGGGATGGGGGCCGGACAGGGGCCTCAGGCGAGCAGCTCGTCCACGATATGCTCGGCGATGGGCAGGGCCGAGGTCGCGGCCGGCGAGGGCGCGTTACAGACATGGAGCGCGTGGCGTGTGCGCACGAAGACGAAATCGTCGATCATGCGCCCGTCCGCCCCCACCGCCTGCGCCCGCACCCCCGCCCGGTAGGGCGCGAGATCCTGCAGCCGGATCCGGTCGCAGTATTTGTGGACCTTGCGCAGATAGAGCTGGCGGACGAGCGAGGCGGACAGTTCTTCGGCCGCAGCGCCCGCATTGCGCCGCATGAGCTTCCAGAAGCCCTTGTAGCTCAGGCTGTCGGCCAGATCCTTCACCGAGATGATGCCGTTCGTGTAGCCCTCGCGCGCCATGGCGAGCACGGCATTCGGCCCGACCGTGAAGCCCCCGTTCATCTTGCGCGTGAGATGGACGCCGAGGAAGGGCCGCGCCGGATCGGGCACCGGATAGATCAGATGCTGCACCAGATCCTCGGGCTGGTTCCTGATCGCGAAATATTCGCCGCGGAAGGGCACGATGCGGAAATCGAGGCTCGCCCCGAAGGCCCGCGCCAGACGGTCGGCATGAAGGCCGCCGCAGAACACCGCCTTGCCGGCCGAGATCTCGCCCGCGGTCGTCTCGAGCCGCACGCCCGCCTCGCTTTCGGCCCCGCCCGTCACTTCGGTGTCGAGCCGGATCTCGCCGCCCCGGTCGCGGAAGAGCTCGGCCATGCACTCGGCCACGCGGCCGTAATCGACGATGCCGGTCGTGGGCGACAGAAGCGCCCCCACCGCCTTGATGTTGGGCTCCAGCCGCCGCGCCTCCTCGCCCGAGAGCCGCTCGATGAGGATGCCGTTGGCCCGCGCCCGGGTCTCGAGCGTGGCCATCCGCTCGAGCTCGGCCGCGTCGGTGGCCACGATCAGCTTGCCGCAGATGCGGTAGGGGATGCCGTGCTCGTCGCAGAATTCGCGGGTCGAGGAGACGCCGCGGGCGCAGAAGCGGGCCTTGTGACTGCCGGGCGCATAGTAGACGCCGGCATGGATCACGCCCGAATTGCGGCCCGACTGATGGCGGGCCACGGCGGGCTCCTTCTCGAGCACCGAGATCCGCGCACCGGGATGCAGGGACTGGAGGCGAAGCGCTGTGGCGAGGCCCACGATGCCGCCGCCGGTGATGACAAAATCGCTGCTGGTCAAAATGACTGTCTCCGAAATGGACGATTCCCATTTCAGCGCAGGTCGCCCCCTCCGCACAAGGCCCGATGCACGCCGCGCCGCGCGAGGATGGAAATTCGCCCTGTGGGATGAGGGTCAGTCGAGGCCGAGGGCGCGGCAGGCGCTGCCTGCCACCTCCTCCGGCGGCCCGCCGGTGTCGAGCAGCCGCCAATCCTCGGCGCGGGGCTGGCGGGCAAGCTGCGCCCGCACCACGGCCTCGTCCGCATCCGAGGCATCGCTCCGGCGCGCCGCGACACGGGCAACGAGCAGATCGGCCGGCGCCTCCAGCCACAGGCCCTCGAGCGGCACGCCCCGCTCGGCGGCAAGCGCCCGCGCCGCCGCCCGGTCCGCCGGATCGAGGAAGGTCGCATCGAGGATCACCGGCCAGCCTGCGCCGAGGATCGCACCGGCGCGGGCCAGCATCTGCCCGTAGACCGCGTGACGCGTGGCCTCGCCATAGGCCGCACCGCCGAGCCGGCGGTCGGTCGGAACGCCTGCCCGCGACTTCCGCTCGAGATCCGAGCGCAGGTGGATCGCGCCGGGTGGCAGCCCGAGCCGCGGTGCGAGCGCCGCCGCCAGCACCGTCTTGCCGCTGCCCGAGACGCCGCCGATGGCCAGGAGCCGCGGCGGCGGCGGTGCGAGCGCCCGGAGCGCCTCGTCGAGCAGGCCTCGCGCCTCTGCATCGCTATGACCCGGCGTGCCGCGCGCGGCATCGGTCTGCACCAGCACCATGGTCCGGATCGCCGCCCGGACGGCGAGAAACAGCGGCAGCGCGGCCAGCCCCTCGTCCTCTTGGCCCCGCATCTCGAAGAGCCAGGCCGCGAGCGCGATCCCCGCCGCACGGATCAGGCCGCGGTGGTCGAGATCCATCAGGAGGAACGCCAGATCGTAGAGAATGTCGCAGGTGCCGAGCGTCTCGTCGAACTCGAGCGCGTCGAACGGCACGGGCTCGCCCGCGATCAGGACCAGATTGCGCAGATGCAGGTCGCCATGGCCCCGCCGCACGCGCCCCGCCTGCGACCGCGCCTGCAGGAGCGGCCTCATCCGCGCGAGCCCGGCCCGCGCCTGCGATCCGAAACGCGCGATCCTATCCGCGCCGAGACGATCCTCCATCCCCGCGAAGACCCGCCCGAGCTCGTCGAGGATCGCCGCCACGAGGGCCGCGCCGTCGGCGGCGCGCACGGGGGCCGCGCGGTGATAGGCGGCGAGGCTCCGGCCGAGCCGCGCGGCCAGCCGGTCGTCGAGCCCGCCCCGCTCGGCCACCGCCGAAAGCTCGTCCTCGGCCGGAAAGCGCCACATGCGCAGCACCCATTCCACTGGCGCGCCCGGCCCCCCCAGGGCGAGCCCCTCCGGTTCACGGGTCACCGCCACCAGATCGCGGTAGATCGCAGGCGCGGCGGGCCGGTTCAGCTCCAGCTCGCGCGCGAGCATCCGGTGCCGCAGCGCCAGCGTCGAGAGGTCCATGTAGTCGTAGCGCACCGCCCGCTTGATCTTGAAGGCCTGAGGCCCGGCGAGAAAGACGAACGCGCCATGGGTCTCGACAAGCTCGACCGGCGCGCCCCCGTGGGTCGCGGGATCGGAGAGGAAGCGCACCACCTCGGTCTGGTCCTGCATCGGCCGTCTCCCTTCGCCTCTGAGCCTGCCCCTGCCGGCTGCCGAGTCAAGGCGTCGCGCCGTCGCCTTGACTGAAGTCAATGACGAGACGCGCACCGCGTGAAAGGCTGGGCGACAGTCACGATCCCGGAGCAGGCCCCCTCAGAGGAGGAGTGCAGGATGGCTATTCCGAAGAGCCCGCAGGACACCCGCCCCCCGCTCGATGCCGAAGGCTTGCGGCAGGTGAGCATGGCGTTCCAGGGCGGCACCGCCGGCGCCTATGAGCTCTGGCTGCGCCTTGCCCACGAGATCTCGCATTTCACGGCCGACCGGATCTGCGAGACGGTGAAGACCCAGCAGCAGATGATGCACTGCCACAGCCTGTCCGAGCTCGCGCATCTGCGCGCGCAATGGCTGCAGCGGGCGATGGATCAATATGCCGAGGAGGCCGGCCGGATGGCCGGGATCTGGCGCGAGACGCTGGAGCGGACGGTCCGGATCCGGACCGACTGAGACGCGCCACGGCGGTGCGGCACGGAAGGATCCTCGCCAAGGGGTTTGTCATCGGCTGCAAAGGCCCCATCTTCTGCCGATGACCGGAGCCTCGTGAGACCGCCATGCCTTCAGCCGACATCACCGTCGCCTCTTACAATATTCACAAGGGCGTCGGCACCGACCGCCGCCGCGACCTGAGGCGGACCGCCGCCGTGATCGCCGAGCTCGATGCCGATCTCGTGGCGCTGCAGGAGGCCGACCGGCGCTTCGGCGACCGTGCGGGGCTTCTCGATCTCGAGCATCTGAAGGACGAGACGGGCCTCGTGCCGGTGAAGGTCGAGGGCCGCGGCCGCGCGCACGGCTGGCACGGCAATCTGCTTCTGGTCCGTGACGCCGAGGTCGAGGAGGTGCAGAAGATCGTCCTGCCGAGCTTCGAGCCGCGCGGCGCGCTGATGATCGACGTGGTGATCCGCGGCCGTCCGCTGCGGGTGATTGCGGCCCATCTGGGCCTCCTGCCCGGCTCGCGCGCGGCGCAGACGCGCCATCTGCTCGAGCGGATCGAGGCAAGCACCCCGCGCCCGACGCTGCTGATGGGCGATCTGAACGAGTGGCGCGGCACGGGCGCGGCGATGGGCCATCTCGCGCGCCATTTCACCGGCGGCGTAATGGTGCGCAGCTTTCCCTCGCGTTTTCCGATCCTTGCCCTCGACCGCCTGATGACCTGCAAGCACGGCCAGCTCCACGACGTGACCACCCACGACACGCCGCTCGCCCGGCGCGCCTCGGACCACCTGCCGATCAAGGCCCGCCTGCATCTGCCTGATCGGATCGCGGCCGCATCATGATAGACGACTGGCTGGGCGTCCTCGCCTGGGTTCTGGGCGCGGTGGCCGCGGTCGCGGGTCTCTCGGCCTTCACCTGGCGCTCGTGGCGGCGGTTCGCCCGCCAGGCGCGCGGCGCCGTCACCACGGCCCTGCCGCGCAGCGCCCCTGAGACGGAGCTCGATGCGCTCTTCGCCCCGCTCGAGGCCGACCATCCGGGCCGCTCGGGCCTGCTTGCCCTTCTCGACAATCCCGACGCCTATGCCGCCCGCGCGCTCTCGGCCCGGATGGCCGGGCGCTCGCTCGACCTGATGTATTACATCTGGCGGACCGACCTCACCGGCTGGCTCCTGATCGAGGAGCTCCTCGCGGCCGCCGACCGCGGCGTGCGGGTGCGGCTTCTCCTCGACGACGTGAACGTGCAGGGCTTCGACCGCGCCTTCCTCGCGCTCAACCAGCACCCGAACGTCGAGGTGCGGCTCTTCAACCCGATCCGCAATCGCGGCCATGTCCTGCGCCGCACGCTCGAGATGCTGCTGGGCCTGTCCCGCTTCAACCGCCGGATGCACAACAAGGCCTGGATCGCCGACGGCCGGCTGGCCATCGTGGGCGGGCGCAACATCGGCGACACCTACTACGACGCCGAGGAGAGCGGCCTTGCCATGTCGCGCGATGCCGACGTGATGCTGGCGGGCCCCGTGGTGGCCGAGGTCGAGGGGCTCTTCGACAGCTACTGGAACCTCGGCCTCGCGCTGCCGATCCTGACGCTCTGGCCCGGGTTCAAGGTGAATGTCCGCAGCTTCCAGCGCCGGATGATGCGCCACAACCGCGCGCCCGCGGCGGTCTCGTTCCTGCGCCGCACGATGGCCGGGCGCGACGGGCCTGCGCTTCTGACCGCGCGCCTGCGCTGGACCGACAAGGTCACGCTGTTGGCCGACCCCCCCGACAAGGCGATGGGCCAGAGGTCGGGGCCCTGGATGGGCGAGGCGATCACCGCGCTCCTGCGCGCGGCCGAGCGCGAGGTGCGGCTCATCACGCCCTACTTCGTGCCCGGCAACGACGGCTGCGACCTGCTGACCGGGCTCGCGCGCCGAGGCGTGCGGCTCTCGATCATGACCAATGCCCTGTCGGTCACCGACATGGTGCTGGTGCACGGCGCCTACCGCCACTACCGGCTGCCGCTCCTGAAGGCCGGGGCGGAGCTCTACGAATTCGGCCCCCCGCCGCGCCCCTGCGGGCGACGCGACCTGCTGCACACCAAGGTCTTCCTGATCGACGGGCGGCAGGCGGTGGTGGGCTCGCTGAACTTCGACCTGCGCTCGGCCTTCATGAACACGGAGCTGGGCGTGCTTTTCGAGGAGCCCGATCTCTTTGCCGAGCTCGAGGCGATGTTCGACCGCCAGAGCGCGCCCGACGAGGCGCACCGCCTGTCGCTCGAGGAGGGGCGCCTGCGCTGGTCGGTGACCGGGGAGGGGCGGGCCGCCCTCGCCCGGTTCGAGCCGGACTCGCCCCCCGCCCTGCGGGCCGTCTCCTGGGTGGTGGGGCATCTGCCAATCCAGAGCTACCTCTGACGCTGGTGCCCGAGGGGGTCGCAGGCAGACCCTCCCCGAAAATATTCGAGGATGAGCATAAGTCCGCTTTCGCCTGTAATGATTGGCAAATCTGGAGGTGCCCGAGGGCCGTGCGGCAAGCTGCCGCAGTTGAAACCTTGCCTGATCGCGACGGATTTCGGGGGTGTCACCGTGTGACGTTCGCCCGCCCGTTGTGGGCCTGTAGCAAGGAAAGACCAATGAGACGAGTTCTTCTAGCCCCCCTGATGGCCGCCCTTCCCGCCGCAGCCATGGCTGCCGATGCCGAACATGTGGTCGAGGCCCGCAAGGGCTATTTCTCCCTCGTGGCTCTCGAATTCGGCCCCCTGGCCGCGATGGCCAAGGGCGAGATGCCCTATGATGCCGCGGCCGCCAAGGCGCATGCGTCCGACCTCGTGACCCTGACCAAATACGATCCCTCCGACCTCTACGCCCCCGGCACCTCGGCCGACGACGTGAAGGGCACGGCCGCGAAGGCCGCGATCTGGCAGGATGCGGAGGGCTTCCAGGCGAAGGGCATGGCCTTCTTCGAGGCGGTGGCGGCCCTCGAACCCGCGGCCGGCGCAGGCCAGAAGGAGCTGGCCGCTGCCGTGGGCAAGGTCGGCGGCACCTGCAAATCCTGCCACGACGACTTCCGGGTGAAGAGATAAGCCATGAGCAGCCCGGACCCCCCCTCCCCCGCCGTCGAGACCGTCCGCATCTGGGACCCGCTCCTGCGGCTCTTTCACTGGGCGCTGGCCGCCACGGTCGTTCTGGCCTGGGGCCTCGGCAAGTTCGGCCCGGACATCATGACGCTGCATTTCTACGCGGGATATGCGGTGATCGGGCTGCTCGCCTTCCGCCTGCTCTGGGCGCTGGTGGGGCCGCGCCCTGCCCGCTTCTCGAGCTTCGTCTACCGCCCGCGCGAGATCCTCGCCTATGCGGCGGAGGCCTGGCGGCCGCGCCCCTCCTACTGGCGGGGGCACAATCCGCTGGGAGGGCTCTTCATCGTCGTGCTCATCGCGGTGCTCGCGCTGCAGGCGCTGACGGGGCTCGTGGCCGACCCGGACGATTTCGTGAATGTGGGGCCGCTCGCCGCCTCGGTGCCCTCGTGGGTCTCGGGGAGCGCGCCCGGCTGGCACGAGCTGCTGGGCAATCTGACGCTCGGCCTCGTGGCGCTCCATCTGGGCGCCATCGCCTTCTACAAGCTCTGGAAGCACGAGGATCTGATCCGGCCCATGCTGACCGGCCGCAAGACCGTCCGCCGCGGGTGACCGCTGAAGGGCGCCTTTCGGGGCGCCCTTCTCCCGCGGCCCGGGCCTCAGACCTGCAGCCCGTAGCCCGAGAATTTCTCGATCACTTCCGCGATCTGCGCCTCCGACAGGATCCGCACCTCGCCCAGTTGCAGGCAGCCCAGATACTGCCGGGCCAGCGTCTCGACCTCGACCGCCGTCCAGAGCGTGCGCGCCAGCGACGGGCCGATGGCGATCATGCCGTGATGTTCGAGCAGGCAGGCCAGCCGCCCCTCCAGCGCCGCCACCGCATGATGCGACAGCTCCTCCGAGCCATAGATGGCGTAGGGGGCCACCCGGATGGTGGGCCCGCCCGCCGCGGCGATCATGTAGTGGATGGCGGGAATTTCGCGGTTGAGGATGGCGAGCGTGGTGCAGGCCAGCGGATGCGCATGGACCACCGCCTGCGCCTCGGGCCGGGCCGCGAGGATGTCGCGGTGGAAGCGCCATTCGCTCGAGGGACGGTGGCGTCCGGTGGCCGTCCCGTCCATGGCGAGAAAGACGATGTCCTCGGGCGCGAGCTTCTCGTAGGCGATGGCGGTGGGGGTGATGAGCAGTCCCTCGCCGTGCCGCACCGAGATATTGCCCGAGGTGCCCTGATTGAGCCCCGAGCGGTTCATCTCGAGGCAGGCCGCGATGATCGCCTCGCGCTTCGTCCGTTCGTCCGCGTCCATGAAAGCCTCCTGCATTCCGGGCGCAGCCCTAGACCCGCGGCCCGCCCGGGTCAAAGCCGCGCGAGGTCGCACGCGGAGCCCTGACAGAGGGAGCCCCGCGCGCCGCTCCGCCCCCGGCCGGGCCGCGC
>NZ_MABH01000110.1 GCF_001720585.1 Cereibacter johrii
CCTGCACCGGCTGCGGCCAGCCAGCCCAGCCAGGTCACGCCGCCGACGCCCGGCCCCCAGCCGATCACGCCCAAGGCCAGCGCCAGCGCCAGCAGCGGCCAGCCGAGGAGGCGCAGGCTCCATCTCCGGGCCGGGGCGGGCGGGTGGCCCATCAGCGCGGCACCCGGCTTCTCCGAAGCCAGCGCAAGCGCCAGAAAGCCGCCCGTCGAAGACAGCAGCATTGCCGCATTGAGCCAGATCGCCGTCATGCGCCGCCTCCCGCGCCCAAAAGCCAGCAGGCCAGCGCTAGCGCCGCCGTGGGCAGAGCCATGCCGATCCAGGCCCGCGTGGCCGAGCGCGCCTGCATGACCCAGATCACCGCCAGCGCGTAGAGGAGGAAGCTGAGCAGCATTCCCCACAGCGCCGCCTCGTGCCGGGGGGGCGGCAGGCTCAGCGCCAGCGCCGAGGCCGCGGCCGAGGCCAGCGCATAGCCGCCGAGCACCGCCGCGCCGATGCGCGAGGCGACGGACAGCCGGGCTTGCAGATCACTCGGCAGGTTCATGGCGGACCCTCCCATGGCGGGCGGCAAGTGCCGCGGTTCCGGCGGATGCGCCGTCTTCGTCCGGCACCGCCCATTTGCGCCGCAGCTTCCCCGCGATCAGCGTGAAGCCTGCGGCAAAGCCCAGCATCGACAGGTCGAACCCGGCCAGCGCCCAGTCGCCCGCAGGCAGGCTCGCGCCCAGATGCCGGTCGGTGGTCAGCGCATTGACCAGAGGGATCGCCAGACAGGCGGCTGCCGCGAGCCGGCACAAGTCGATCCATGCGCGCTTCAAGGGCCTGACCGATGCCCACAGCAGGGCCCAGCCCCAGCCGAAAAACAGCGCGTGAAACTCCCATTGCGCACGGCCTTCCATCTGCAGGGGCAAGAGGCGGTTGGCCAGAAAGAACAGCGCGATGCCGAAGGGCAGGCCGATGATGGTGCCCGCATTGAGCACCTCGACCAGACGCAGGCCGAAGCGCGCGCCCGCCGAGGCGCCCTTGATGTGCTTCTGCCGGCGCTTGACCGTCCAGAGCACCAGGCCCGTCGCGATCACCCCGCAGCCCAGAAGCCCCGAGACCACATAAAGCCAGCGCAGCCCCCAGCCGGCGAAGATCCCCTCGTGCAGATCGAAGAGCAGCCGTTCGGTGCGGGCGGCGGCGCCGTCGCGGTCGTCCGGCGGCAGGGGCGCGCCGTTCGCCGCGTCGAAGCGCAGATGCGCGGGCCGGAGCCCGCCCATCCGGTCGCCGGCGATGCCCGACAGCTCGACGAAGGCCGGCTCGCCGCGCGGATGTTCGATCCGCAGCTGGGCCACGCGGCCCGCGCCCCACTCGGCCTCGGCCTCCGTCACCAGACGGGCCAGAAGCGCGGCCTCGGCGCGGGCGGGCTGATAGCCGGCCTTGTGGACGGTGGAGCGGTCGTCCCAGTAGCGGTTCATCGCCGCATCGCCCGTGCCATAGACCGCCGCGACCGGCGCCGGCGCATACCAGGTGGTGAAGAAGACCAGCCCGCTGTAGGTGATCATGGTGAAGAACGGCAGGCTCATGACGCTGATGACGTTATGCGCGTCGAGCCACGACCGCTGGCCCTTGCCGGGGCGGAAGGTGAAGAAGTCGGCGATGATCTTCTTGTGCGTGATGACGCCGGAGAAGACCGCCACCAGCATCAGCATCGTGCAGATGCCGACGATGTAATAGCCGACCCAGTAGGGCACGTAATGCAGCGCGTAATGCATCCGGTAGAGACCCGCCCCGCCCCATGTGTCCCGCGGCTCGGGTGAGACCAGCGCCTGTCCCGTGACCGCATCCAGCACCTCGGATCCGGTGCGTCCGAAGTCCTGCCGGTCGGGCGGCATCTCTTCCCAGCGGATCGACAGCGGCTGCCAGCCGCGCGGCTGGCGCGCCGCATGCGGCAGGATGATCTGCCATGACTTCGCCTCGGGCGCGTTCGCTTCGAGCCGCGCCAGCGCATGGCCGACCAGCACATCCGGAGAGGGCAGATCGCCCCGCGCCTCCATCGGCAGTTCGGGGCGCATCCAGCGCGAAATCTCGTATTGCACATAGCCTGCCGTCCCGGTCACGAAGACCAGAAACAGCACCCAGCCGACCACGAGACCTGTCCAGGTATGAAGCCACGCCATCGATTGGCGGAACGAGCTGTGCATTGCGGAAAAGATCCCGTCTGGAAAAGTGGACCCCGCCCCGGCAGCCATCGCGGGAGGCGGGCGAGAGGCCTAGAACCGGCCGCGAAGCGTCAGCGTGGCGTTGCGCGGCTCGCCGTACCAGTTGCCGCCATTCGGCACGCCCAGCGTGGCGTAATAGGTCTTGTCCAGCAGGTTGTTCACATTCAGCGCGACGCTCCACCGGTCGTCGACCTGATAGTTCACATGCGCGTCCCAGACGGCATAGCCGCCCTGCCGGATCTCGAAGCCGGGTTGCGTCCAGCCGTCCTCACCCATCAGCCAGTAGGTGCCGGTATTGGCGTGCCTGCTTTTCACCGTCACGCCGCTGCCGACGGTCCATTTCGACAGATCGCCCGGCAGGTTGTATTCCGTCCACAGCTTGAACATGTGCCGGGGCGTGAGGGCGTGATAGGGGGCGCCCTCGTTCTCGTTCTTGTTCTGGTTGTAGGTGTAGCCCGCAAAGACCTGCCAGCCCGGCGCGATCTCGCCCGAGGCCTCCAGATCGATGCCCTGGCTGACGATCTTGCCCAGCGGCAGATAGAACGTGCCGTCCTCGTCTCCGTAGCGCGTATCCTCGACCGCCTCACCGTTGCGCTCGATACGATAGAGCGCGGCCGCGACGTTCAGGCGGCCCTCCATCAGCTCGCCCTTGGTGCCCAGTTCGAAGTTGCGGCCGGTGATCGGGTCCAGCTGCGTCGGGTTCTCGGGCGGGCCTGCGTTCTTGCCCTGCGGCTTGTAGATCTCGGTGAGGCTGGCATAGGCGGTCCAGTCGGGGGGCAGATCGTAGGTGACGCCGACATAGGGGGTGAAGATGCCGGTTTCGCGCCACCGGTAGCTGCTGTCGCGATAGGTGACATTGCCGTCCTCGTCGCGCCCCTCGGAGATCTCGCGGTGACTGTAATTGCCGTAGCGGCCACCGACGATGACATGCGCCCGGTCGTTCACCGCCATGTCCAGCCGGGCATAGACGCCCTGCTGCTTGGCCCCGTAGGCCGGCCAGCCGGCGGTCGCCCCCGTCAGCGTCGGCGGCGGAAGATCCAGACCCGGGAAATCACCGATCGTCAGGCTGCCATCGGGGAACGAGGTTTCATAGAGATTGCGGATCTGCTTGCCGTCGCTGCGGCGCCAGTCGGCCCCTGCGACCAGCTTGTGTTCCCGGCCCCAGGCCTCGAAGCGCCCGCTGATGCTGAGATCGACAGCATCCGAATGGTTGCCCGCATCCTCCGAGAAAGCGCCCGGATCGCCGATGACGCCGGTGGCAGGGTCCACCGGACCGCCGACCGCAAGCTCCGTATAGCGATAATCGAACCGCTGCCGCATGGCGCTGAAACTCAGCGTCCAGTCCTCGCCGAAGCGATGCTCGGCCCCGATGAACATATCCCAGGTGGTCGTCTCGCGCGTGGACCAGTCGGTGTTCAGCGCGATGTCGCGGTCCAGCCCCAGCTGGGTTCCGTCCGTATAGGTCGGCAGGCCCTTCGCCCACCGGATGCCGTTCTGGTGCTGGTAGGTGGCCCCGGCATGAATCGTGGTATCTGGCGTCAGATCGTATTCGAGGATCCCGTAGGCGACCTGCTTTTCCTCGTCCGCCGGGGAATAGAAATAGTCGCGGTCCTGCCAGGCGCCGATCATCCGCCCGCGCAGACGGCCGTCCTCGGTCAGTGGGCCGGAGAGATCGGCCTCGAGGCGGCGGTTGTTCCAGCTGCCATAGGCCAGCGACACCGAGGATTGTCGCTCGTCCGTGGGGCGCTTGCGGGCCAGATTGACCGTGCCGCCCGGATCGCCCGCCGCCGAGAACAGCCCCTCGGCGCCGCGCAGCACCTCGACCCGATCATAGATCGACAGATCGAAATCGGGTCGGAAGCTCGAGTCATAGGCGGTGCCCAGATTGTCGACCTGATAGTTGGTGATGGTGAAGCCGCGTGAGAAGAACTGCGGATTGCCCGAGCCGTCGGTGGCGGCCACCACCCCCGGCGCCTTGGCCATCGCATCCGACATCATGATGAGGTTCTGGTCCTCGAGCACCTTGTCGGTCATCACCGTCACCGATTGCGGCACCTCCTTCAGCGAGTCCGCACCCCGCGCCACGCTGGCGGCGCCGGTGGCATAGGAGCCGCTCCCCTCGGTCTCGGCGCCACCGCCGCTCACCGCGATCGTGTCCAGCAGGATCGAGCCGTCCGGGCCCGTGTTCGACGCCCCGGTGACACCGAGAGCCACGATCGTGACGGTATTGGTGGCGGTATAGCGATAGGTCAGGCCGCTTCCGGCAAGCAGACGGGAGAGCGCCTCCTGCGCGGTCAGGGCTCCGGACACGCCCGGCGACTGCTTGCCGCGCACGAGATCGGCCGGGTAGAGGATCTGGAGACCGGAGCGTTCCCCGAACCGCGTGATGGCGAGGCCGAGCGGTCCGGCAGGCACCGCATAAAGGGTGGATGCCTCCTGCGCCGCTGCGGGAAGGGAAAGCCCGGTTGCGGAGAGGAGGGCGGTCGAAGCCAGCAGCGCGAGGCTGACGCGCATGCCAAGACCGGCCTTGGCCCGGGTGTCGGGAAAACTCTGCCTCATGATCTCTCAAACTCCGTCCACGGTAGAGGCGGCACCGAAACGATGCCCGATATCCCCTAGACGGCTGCCGGACAGGGGCACCTCACCCCCCTCCGGCAAATTCCTTAACTTTTTTGCCGGAGATCTGCCGGGGCCGGATCAGGCGGGGCGCAGCACGACCAGATAGCGGGTCACATGGGTGCTGCGCAGCGGAAGGGTGTTCTCGATGGCCTCCAGAACCCCGTCGGGATTGGCGATGTCGAAGATGCCGCTGACCCGCATGTCGAGCAGGCGGGCACTGGTGACGTGGATGGTCCCGCGGCGATAGCGGTTCACGTCCGCCAGAACCTGGCGGAGCGGCCGGTCCTCGAAGATCAGCTTGCCGCGCAGCCATGCGCTCTGGATCTCGGCATCGAAGGGCTCCACGGCCTCATGGGCTCCGTTGCCGAAGGAAAGGCGTTCGCCTTCCTCAAGCTGGATCTCACCCAGCCCGCTCGTCCGGAGGGTCACTGCGTGCTGCTCGACCGCCACGGTCGCGCTCCCGTCCCAGAGATGGACGGAGAAGCGGGTGCCGAGCGCGGTGATGACCCCGCCCTCCGCCCGCACGCGGAACGGACGCGGGTCGGCCGCGACGTCGAACAGCGCCCGCCCGCGCTGCAGATGGAGCCCCCGGACCTGATCGTCGAACTCGAGGGCAAAGGCCGTATCGGCATCGAGATCGACGGTGCTGCCGTCCTCCAGCACGGTCCGCCGGGTCTCCCCGATCCCGGTATATTCGTTGCTCTGCAGGAAATCCGGCAGGCCGTTCAGCGAGACATAGCCGCCCACGAGCCCCGCCGCGATGCTGCCCGACAGCACCATGCGCCGCGACAGTCCCCGCGGGGCCTGTGGTATCGGCGTGATCCGCCGAGGATCCCGGAGAGCATCGAGATCGCTCCAGATCCCGCCGAGCCTTGCATATTCGGACCTGTGCCGGGGATCGGCTGCAAGCCAGCACGCATGACGGGCACGGTCGGTTTCGGTGGCATCGCCGGAATTCATGCGCACGAACCAGGTCAGCGCCTCGTCTCGGACATCGCCTCGCGGGCCTTGCTGGTCTCGACTATCTTTGGCTCGTGCCATCGGGTCACCGGCTGAGGGATATATCGACCAAACAGAAAGGGAGGCGGAGCGGTCCTTCTCTCTTCAGGACGGATGAGGACCCCGACCACCTCACCCCCGTTTGTGCATTTCGCGGATCACAGATCATCGAGCAGGTCACCCAAACCGTCCCGGCACTGCGCGAGCGCCTTCATGATCAGCTTTTCGACCGCGCTCCGGCTGATCCCCAGACGCGTGGCGATTTCGGAATGGCTCAACCCGTCGAACTTGTGCAAGAGGAAAACCTCTCGCTGCCGGGGCGGCAATTCGGCGACGATCTCTTCCAGCCGCGCCACGCGCTGACGAAAGTCGACGATGCGTTCTGCGGACGGGGCGTCGGCAGGCTGATCGGGGATCTCCGCTGTCGTGAAGTGCCTCTCTCGAACCCTTTGCGCGCGAAGCCGGTCGATCGCCAGATTTCTCACCACCTGCCCGACATAGGCGGCGGGGCTCGACATCTCCTCGACATCCTGCACCCTTGCGAGCCTGAGCCAGGCGTCCTGCATCACATCCTGAGCATCGCACCGGGTGCCCGGCCGCCGCATCAGATGGCGCGACAACCTGTCGTAGCCGCTCAGCAAGGCGCCGAACACCCCATGGGGATCGTCACGCTCGGCCATGGACCCCATCCCTCGCCCGGAGGGGCGGCAGACCCGAGGCAGCCGGTCGCTGCGCATGGCCATGCCACACGGCTGCAACGTGCCGGAAAGTATCGCTGTGCTGTGGGGTCATTCCGGAAGTCCGCTCTCCAACCATCGGCAGCGACAGATGACGCTGAACCTGAGCTGGCTGGTGGCTGACCCGCGCATCACATTATTGAGTGCTCGGGCAAGAGGCAACCGCCCGCGCGCCTGCGGCGCGCCTCAGGTCGCGGCCAGCATCAGGCGGTGCTGGTGCGACGAGCGGATGTGCTGGCGGATCGCCTGTTCGGCCGCGTCCGGCTCGCGCTTCTGCAGCGCCTCGACGATCTGGATATGCTGCTCATGGGCCGAGCGCGCGCGGGCGCCTTCGCCCAGCAGGCTCGGCAAGAGGGACATGGTGATCGAAAGCTGCTCGATGGCGGCCAGCAGATAGCGGTTGTGGGCCGCCAGCGCGAGCAGCCGGTGGAACCGCTTGTTGATCTCGGAGAGCTGCTGCGGATCGTCCAGCGCGCCCGCCTCCATCGTGACCAGATCCTTCAGGGTGGTGATCTCGGCATCGCTGCCCGACAGCGCGGCCAGCCGCGCGGCCGCCCCCTCCAGCACCTCGCGCATAATGTAGAGCTCGCCGATCTGCTGGTGGCTGAGGTCGGTGATGATGAGCCCGCGCCGGGGCACGTTGGTGAGCAGCCCGTCGATCTCGAGCTTCGAGATCGCCTCGCGGATCGGCGTCCGGGAGACGCCGAACTTCTCGGCGAGCGCCACCTCGGTCACCCGTTCGCCGACCTTGAACTCGCCGCTGTGGATGGCGTCGCGCACCTGTTCGTACACGGTGTGGCTGACGTCGCGGGCTTTCGGGGTCTTCGTCATGATGCCTTTCTCGACATGTCCAGCGACAGTAAGGATACGCCTGTTCCCGGATGTATCCAAGTTCGCATGTTCCGAACGGGCCGACCGGCAGCTGCTCGGGCCTCGGCGCGAACCGGCAGCCCGAGGCGTGGCGCCTCTTTTGCCTTGGCGTTCAGGCCATGCGGAGGGCGGTGCCCGTCGCGGTGATGCGGTCATTCTTCCCGGCGTTTTGCAGCGATCCCCCCGAGGCGCTGGACGTGCGCTCTTGCAGGGGCTATTAATGGTAGTTTAAGCTACTACTACTAGAGGGCCGGCAGGAGAAGCCTGTGCCGACGGACGGAGCTGCGACATGATGGATCAGAGCCTGCGCGCGCGGCAGGGGATCGGCGGCCGGATCCGGCTGATCAGGGGTCTGATCCCCGGCCTCGTCCTGTGCGCCACCATCGCGCTCGCGGCAGCCTTCGTCTCGGACCATTACGGAGGCCCGGCGCTGCTCCATGCGCTTCTGCTCGGCATGGCTTTCTTCTTCCTCTCGCAGGACGGGCGGACGGCGCCCGGGGTGATCTTTGCGGGGCGCCATGTGCTCCGGATCGGCGTGGCGCTTCTGGCGGCACGGATCACGGCGGGCGAGATCCTCGAGCTCGGCTGGCTGCCCATCCTCGTGGTCCTGTTCGGGGTGACGCTGACCATCCTCGCCGGCGTCGCGATCAGCCGTCTTCTCGGATTGCCGGCCGAGTTCGGCATCCTCAGCGGCGGAGCGACCGCCATCTGCGGCGCCTCGGCCGCCATGGCGATCTCGGCCGCCCTGCCGCGGGACGAGACCTCCGGCCGCAACACGCTCTTCGTCGTGATCGCGGTGACGTCTCTCAGCACGGTCGCCATGGTGGTCTATCCGCCGCTGGTGCGGATGCTCGGCATGGACGAGACGCAGGCGGGGATCTTTCTCGGCGCGACCATTCATGACGTGGCGCAGGTGGTGGGCGCGGCCTTCATGCTGTCCGAGGAGACGGGCCGGACGGCCACCCTCACCAAACTCCTGCGCGTGGCCTTCCTCGTGCCGGTCGTGCTGACGATCTCGATGCTTCTGTTTCGCGGCGCGCCCTCCGGCAGGGCGAAAGCACGCGCGCCGTTGCCCGGCTTTCTCGTGGCCTTCGTGCTGATCGTGGTGGCCAACAGCCTGGGCCTCCTGCCGAAGGCCACGCAATCGGCGCTGGCAGAGATCTCGCGCGGCTGCCTCGTGGTGGCCATCGCAGGGCTCGGCGTGCAGACCTCGTTCCGGAAGCTCGCGCAGGTCGGCTGGAAGCCGGTGGCGATCGTGGTGCTCGAGACGCTGTTCCTCGCCCTGCTGGTTCTGGGGATCATGGCGGTGGCCGCATGAGCCGGCGGCAATTGCATTCGGACGCGAGGAATGGTAGCTGCGGATACTGCCAGTAGCTCCCGTCTGCCCCGGTGACCCGATGGATATTGCCGACCCGCTCCAGTCGCTCCTTGCCGATCTGCAGGGCCTGCATTTCAGCGATTACGAGTCGCGGGCCTATCTGGCCCTGCTGAAGATCCAGCCCGCGACCGCCTACGAGGTGGCCAAGGAGGCGGGGCTGCCGAAGGCCAATGCCTATTCCGTGCTGGAGAGCCTCGGCCGCAAGGAGGCGGTGCAGCCGGTCTCGGAGAGCCCCGTCCGCTATACCGCGACCCCGCCCGAGGTGCTGCTCGCCGCCATCGTCGAGACGACCGAGCGGCGTGCGGCGCGGATCAAGGAGGGGATCGGCAAGCTCGGCACTGTGCCCCAGCACGAATATGTCTGGTCGATGACCGGCGAGCACGCGATCAACTCGCGTATCTCGCAGATGATCGACGCCTCGGTCACGCATCTGTGGATCAAGGGGTCGGAGGATCACCTCGAGCGGCACCTCGACCGGCTGGAGGCCGCGGCCCGACGCGGGGTCGATGTGCTGATCGTGCTGTTCGGGACGAAGGTCGAGCAATTCTCCTGCGGGGGGCGGATCACCGTCATGCTGCATGAGGGGAACGGCATCCCGGTGGCCATGGCGCGGTGGCTGGTCAGCCTCACCCGGGATTTCGAGGAGGCCCTGGTGGCCGAGTTCGGCAGCCAGCCCCACGGCTCCTACACGCGCAACAGGCCGCTGGTGAACATCTTCGACAGCCTGATCCGGCACGAGATCTATTTCTGCGAGATCTTCGCGATCTTCGGCGACGAGATCCAGGAGCGCTTCGGCCCGGCGCTGTTCGAACTGCGGCAGAAATACCTGCCGCAGCCGCAGGTCGAGACGCTGCGCGACCTGATC
This sequence comes from Cereibacter johrii, assembly GCF_001720585.1. Classification (GTDB taxonomy): domain Bacteria; phylum Pseudomonadota; class Alphaproteobacteria; order Rhodobacterales; family Rhodobacteraceae; genus Cereibacter_A; species Cereibacter_A johrii. The sequence continues at coordinate 9,667 of NZ_MABH01000110.1, forward strand.
GCGGCCACCGACAAGCTCTGATCCCCGCGCATCGGACCAACCCCGCGCCGGATCGGGAGCCGTGCCGGACGGCCGCCGGACTCACCCCGAGCGCGGCGTCGCGGGTCGTCCCGCCGGGCGCGGCCAAGGGCAGGCAGGCCAAGCGGCTCTCGACGGGCGACATGCCCGGAGCGGGCACGTCGCCTTCGTTCCGTCTCCTTCGGGACGCCGCCGGTCCCGTCGGCGCGGTCTGCGGCCCCGGGGCGCGTTTCCGGGGCCGCAGCCCCCTACTGCAGCAGGCCGAGGTCGGTCAGCGAGCCCTTGAGAAGATCGCGTTCCGAGCGGAGGAACTCCAACGTCTCGTCGTGGCCCTTGAAGGTCTCCGTCCAGTAGTTGTCCTCGACCTCCTGCTTCCAGGCCTCGGTTCCGGTCATCCGGGTCAGCGCCTCCTCCCAGAAGGCGATCTGGTCGGGCTGCATGTCCTGCGGGCCGATCACGCCGCGGAAGGGGCCGTAGACGACCGGATAGCCGAGCTCGGTCCAGGTCGGCACCTCGGCCATGGCCCCGCCCAGCCGCTCGGGCGCGCTGACGGCAAGGCAGTTCAGATCGCCCGAGCGCACATATTCGGCAAAGCTCGCCGCGGGGGCGATCGAGAAATCGACATGCTGGCCCAGAAGCGCCGTCACCGCCTCGGACGCGCCCTTGAAGACGACGGTCTTGGGTTTCATCACGTCGAAGCCCACCGCCTGGGCGAGCTGGGCGAAGGCCACATGATTGTGGTTGCCGGGCGTCGTCGCAAAGCCGAAGCGCATCTCGCCGGGCCGCTCCTTCAGGGCATTCACCAGATCCTCGGCCGTCTTCAGCGGGCCTTCGGCATTCACCGCAAAGCAGAGATATTCCGAGACCAGCGTCGCGAGCGGCGTGAGCGTCTCGAAGGTCAGGGGCGAGGTGCCGCGCAATTCGTCGGTCAGGATGTTGGGCGAGGTGATCGAGATGTAATGCATGTCGCCCGGATGGCGGTTCATCGAGGCGAGCCCCACCGCGCCCCCTGCACCGGGCTGGTTGGTGACGTTGATGGGCTGGCTCACGATCCCTTCCTCGAGCACCCGCTCCATCGCGCGGGCGGTGCGGTCGAACCCGCCCCCGGGCGAGGCGCCCACGATGATCTCGACAACCCGGCTGGGCTCGGCGGCGCTCACGCCCGAGGCTGTGCCCGTGGCCATCAGGGCCAGTGCGGCGATGCGGCGGAATGCGGTCATGGTCTCCTCCCTATCTTGGTTGCGGTCTGGTCTTGGCGGTCTCGGTCCGGCGCCGGGCCGTGGCGCGGAAGGCGGGGGCCAGCGTCGCCACCAGCACGAGGATCCCGCTCAGCCCGAGGAAGAGGGCGGCGATGCCGCCGGGCACGAGCCCCGCCGGGTCGCCGTCCGAGAGCGACAGCGCCTGCCGGAGCGACTGTTCGAGATTGCCGCCGAGCGCCACGGCCAGCACGAAGGGCGCGAGCGGCACGCCCGCCTTGCGCAGCAGGAAGCCCGCGACCCCGAAGAGAAGCGCCACCTGCACGTCGAAGACGTTCGAATTCAGCGAATAGGCCCCGGTGATGGCAAGCAGCAGGATGATCGCGTTGAGCGGCGCGCCGGGCATGGTCAGCATCCGCACGAAGATCCCGATGAAGGGCACGTTCAGGATCACCAGCACGACATTGGCGACATAGAGGCTGCCGATGATGCCCCAGACGAGGTCCGGGCTTTCGGCGAAGAGCCGCGGGCCGGGCTGGATGCCGAAGATCATGAGCGCGCCGAGAAGGATCGCGGTGGCCGAGGATCCTGGCAGGCCCAGCGTGAAGAGCGGGATCAGCGCGCCGCCCACGCTCGCGTTGTTGGCGGCCTCGGGGCCGGCCACGCCCTCGATCGCGCCCTTGCCGAACTCCTCGGGGTGCCGGCTCGCCCGCCGCTCGGCGGCATAGGCCAGAAGCGTTGCCACCGCCCCGCCCGCGCCGGGCACCACGCCCACCAGAAAGCCGATCACCGAGCCCCGCAGGAACGAGAAGCGGCAGCGCGCCCATTCCGAAGCCTCCATCCAGAGCCTGCCCACGGTCGCGACCTTGCCCCAGCGGCGGGCCATGATCTCCTGGATGTTGGTGAAGACCTCCGAGATGCCGAAGAGGCCGATGATGACGGCGATCAGGCTCACCCCGTCGAAGAGATCGGGCGAGCCCATGGTGAAACGCGCGGCGCCGCTCTGGAGGTCGATGCCGACCGTCGCCACCATCAGCCCCAGCACGATGGCGATCAGGCCCTTCACCGCCGCCCCCTGCAGCAGCGTGGCGGTGGCCACGAGGGCGAAGGTCATCAGCGCGAAATATTCGGCCGGCCCGAAGCGCAGCGCGAAGCGCGCGATGGGCTCGGCGAGGAACGTGAGGCCGATCAGCCCCACCGTGCCCCCGATGAAGGAGGCCACCGCCGAGCAGAAGAGCGCAGCCCCGCCGCGGCCCTTCCGCGCCATCGGATTGCCGTCGAGCATGGTGATGACCGACGAGACGTCTCCGGGCGTGTTGAGCAGGATCGACGAGATCGACCCGCCATACATCGAGCCGAAGTAGATCCCGCAGAGCATGATCATCCCGCCGGTGGGATCGAGCCCGTAGGTCAGCGGCAGCAGAAGCGCGATGCCGGTGGCGGGGCCCAGCCCGGGCAGCATTCCGATCCAGGTGCCGACGAAGGCTCCGATGACGACATAGGCGAAGTTCCAGCCGCTGAAGGCGGTGGCTATGCCCGAGGCGAGATAGCCTATCGTGTCCATGGGACCATTCCCTCGAGCCAGGTCTCGGGGAAGTAGGTCCCGAGAAGCATCGCGAAGACCACATGAAAGAGAAGCGTGAGCCCCGCGGCGGTCAGGATCGCCCGCAGCAGCGGCTCGCGCAGCGTGACGAGGAAGCCCGCGAGCAGCAGGAAGCTCGTCAGCGGATAGCCGAGGAGCGGCATGAGCAGGATGAAGCCCGCCACGAGCGCGCCGCAGATCGCGATGGCCAGCAGCGCACGCCCCGGCGTCGCGGGGCCCGCCGCCGCGGGGGCCTGCACGAGGGTGACGATGGACAGCAGGGTGAGGAGGGCGCCGAGGATCTGCGGGAAGATCCGGGGGCCCAGCGGATCGCCGAAGCTGCCCTGCGTGATCGTGAAGGAGGCCGCGAGATAGCCTGCCCCGATCAGGATGCAGATGAGCGCCACGATCCGGTCGATGCCGGGCAGGGCCTTCATGGCTTTGGTCCTCCCGGGGCAGGGACGGGCCCGGCCACGAAGGCGATGTGCCTGTCCCACCCGCTGTCCTGCTCGGGGCAGTCCGTGCGGAAATGCGCGCCGCGGGATTCCGTCCGCGTGCCGCTCGCCTCGAGGATCAGCCGCGAGAGCACATACATCGCGTCGAGCGAGAAGCCCTCGACCGGGCCGGAGGCCGCGAGCGCCGCCTCGATCCGCGGCTCGAGCGCGGCATGGCGGGCGAGGGCGCGCTCCACCGCGGCGCCGGTGCGCTCGATCCCCGCACCCTCCACGAGAAGGGCGCGGATCTCGGCCTTCAGCGGCGCCGGATCGGTGGCGCCCGTCCCCCCTCCGGTCGCGCGGATGCCGATGAGGTCGGCCCGGGGCTGGCCGTTCAGCTTGCGCGGGTCGGTGGCGATCAGGCTCTGCACAAGCCGCGCTGCGGCAGGCCC
>NZ_MABH01000111.1 GCF_001720585.1 Cereibacter johrii
GAGCCTCCGCCCCTGGAGCTCGCCGCAGCGCCAGAGGCCGAGCGCGCCGAGGACCAGCGCGAGCTGCAAGAGCGCCGCGGCTGCAGCGCGGGCGTGTTCGGCCAGCGCGGGATCCGCCATCCAGAGCGCGATCTGCACGGCGAGCGTCGGCGGCCGGGTCGGGCCGAGGATCATCGCCATCTCGACGGCCGTCATGGAATAGGCCAGCACCGCATAGCAGGGCAGCCGGATCTGGGCATAGAGCGCGGGCAGGACGCCGAAGACCCAGCCCGCGGCGCGCCCGTAGCCCAGGGACTCCGCCAGCATCGTGCGTCGCGCGGCATCGGTCTGGGGCAGGGCCGCGAGCGACATGAGGAGGAGAAAGGGCACCTCCTTGGCGACAAGGCCCGCGATGAGCGCAAGCCCGGCCGGATCGTTCAGCGTGAGCAGATCCGGCGGCGACTGCCAGCCCGTGGCCCAGGGCGAAAGAGCGCGGGCGATCCAGCCCGACGGCGCGATGAGGAAGGCGAGCCCCAGCGCCACGGCCGCATGGGGCACCGCGAGGAGCGGCGAGAGGAGGCGCAGGAGCGCCTCGAACAGCCGGCCGCCGGGCAGGAGCGCGAGGATCAGGAGCGTCAGCGCAAGGGCGAGCGCCGTCGCGAGGCAGCCCGTGACGAGCGAGAGCCGCACCGAGGCGCCGAGCCCGGGCCAGGCGGCAAGCGCGCGGAAGGCCTCGAGATCGGGACCGCCCTCAAGATTGAAGGCGGGCGCGATCGTGCCGGCAAGCCCCGCCGCCACCGGCGCCAGCATCAGCGCGAGCGTGATCCGCGGCGCCTGCCGGAGAAGCCCGCCCGCGCGCTGGCTCACTGCGCGGTCCCGTAACGGCGGACCCAATCCTCGGCGATGCGCTCCATCCAGCTCGCGTGCGGCTCGAGGAGGGCCGGACCCAGCGCGTCGGGGGCAAGCGTGGCGGGGCCGAGATCGAGGGCTGCAAAGCGCGCGCGGTCCGGCTCGGGCAGGGCTTCCACATCGAGCACGGTCTGAAAGCCCAGCACCGCGGGATCCTGCGCGCGCGCCTGCACCTGCGGATCGAGCAGCAGGTTCGCGATCACCTTCGCCCCCGCGGCATGGGCCGCGTTGAAGGGGATCGCCACGAAGCTCGCATTGCCGATGGTGCCGCCCTCGAGGGTGAAGGTGCGCACCGTTTGCGGCAGCTCGCCCGCCGCGATGGCGGCCGAGGCGCGGCCGGGGTTGAAGGCGAAGGAGATGGCGATCTCGCCGTCGGCGAAGAGCTGGCCGAGCGCGGGCTCATTGGCCGGATAGGCGCGTCCGTCGCGCCAGAGATAGGGCTCGGCCCGATCGAGCCAGGTCCAGAGGGGCGCGGTGACGGTCTCGTAGGTGGCGGGATCGACCGGCTTCTGGAGGAGCGCGGGATCCTCGATCACGCCATAGAGCACCTGCTTGAGGAAGGTGGTTCCCAGATAGTCCGGCGGCTGCGGGAAGGTGAAGCGGCCGGGATTGACCTCGATCCAGGCAAGGAGCTGGGCGAGCGTCCGGGGCGGCGCGGGCAGCGCCGCGCTGTCATGCTCGAACACGAGCTGCGCCATGGCCCAGGGGCTTTCGAGCCCGCCCGTGGGTTCGGTGAAGTCGGTGACGACGGCGGGCTTGCCTGCCACATCGACATGGGTCCAGTTCGGCAGGCTCTCGGCGAAGGGCTCGGACAGCAGGCCCTGCGCCTTCATCGCCGCGAAATTCTCGCCGTTGATCCAGATGAGATCGACCGCCCCGCCCTCGGTGCGGCCGGCCTGCTTCTCGGCCAGCACGCGCGCCACGGCCTCGGTCGTGTCGGCGAGCTTCACCTGCTCGAGCGTGACACCGTGGCGGGCGTGGGCCTGCTCGCCCACCCAGGCGATGAAGGCGTTGATCTTCGGATCGCCGCCCCAGGCGTGCCAGTAGACGGTCTGGCCGTCCGCCTCGGCCAGCACCGCCTCCCACCCCGTCTCGGCCTCTGCCGCGGGCGTCAGCGCCGCGAGGCAGGCGAGTGCCGCTCCCATGATCCGTCCGAACATCCCGCTCTCCCTCTTGTGGCTCGCCCCCGGCTTAGCGTGAGGCGCGGGGCCGCCGCAATCGCCCCCGTTGCACGGGCCTGCCGCTTCGGCCACAGAGGGCGGACAGGAGGTGCCATGCTCGACGGTCTGATGCGACGCCTGATCGCCCCGCCGCTCGACCGTGCGGGGCGCATCCTCGCCCGCCGGGGCTGGAGCGCGGATGCCGTGACGCTGGCGGGCCTTGCGCTCGGGCTTCTCGCGGCGGGGCTGGTGGCGGCCGGAGCGCCGACCCTCTGGGCGATCCTGCCGCTTCTCGCGGGCCGGATCGCCGACGGGCTCGACGGTGCCATCGCGCGGGCGGGGCGCAAGACCGACTTCGGCGGCTATCTCGACATCACATGCGATTTCCTGTTCTACGCGGCCTTCCCGCTCGCCTTCGTGCTGCGCGGGCCCGAGGCCGGGGCGGCCGGCGCCTTCCTGCTCGCCTCCTTCTATGTGAACGGGGCGAGCTTTCTGGGCTTTGCCGTGCTGGCCGCGAAGCGCGGGATGGAGACGAAGGCCCGCGGCGAGAAGTCGCTCTACTTCACGGCGGGGCTTCTGGAAGGCAGCGAGACGATCCTGTTCTTCCTCTTCCTCTGCCTCTTTCCGGGGCTTTTCGCGCCTGCCGCCTGGATTTTCGGCGCCCTCTGCTTCGTGACCGCTGCGAGCCGCGTCCTGCTCGCCCGCAGGCTCTTTCGCGACTGACCGCCTGTCCCGGCACATCATGGCCCGAGCTTCCTCCGCTTCAAGGGAGAGGAACGGCGGCCCGGCCATTTTTTCCGCCGCCCTTGCGGGGGCGGGGGCTCGCCACTAAGACTCGGGTAACAGCTGGACGATAATCCTTGCAAACGTCACGGGACAGCAGGCGCACATGAAAGACCCTATCGATCTCTACATGAACACGCTCGTGCCGATGGTGGTCGAACAGACCAGCCGGGGCGAACGGGCCTATGACATCTACAGCCGGATGCTGAAGGAGCGGATCATCTTCCTCTCTGGGCCGGTGCACGACGGCATGTCGTCGCTGATCTGCGCGCAGCTGCTGTTCCTCGAGGCCGAGAACCCCTCGAAGGAAATCGCGATGTACATCAACTCGCCCGGCGGCGTTGTGACCTCGGGCCTGTCGATCTACGACACGATGCAGTACATCCGGCCGAAGGTCTCGACGCTGGTTATCGGGCAGGCGGCCTCGATGGGCTCGCTCCTGCTGACCGCGGGCGAAAAGGGGATGCGCTTCTCGCTTCCGAACAGCCGCGTCATGGTCCACCAGCCCTCGGGCGGCTACCAGGGCCAGGCCACCGACATCATGATTCACGCGCGCGAGACGGAAAAGCTCAAGCGCCGGCTGAACGAGATCTACGTCCGGCACACCGGGCAGGACCTCGAAACCGTGGAAGCCGCTCTCGAGCGGGACAATTTCATGTCGGCCGAGGATGCCAAGGCCTGGGGCCTGATCGACGAAATCCTCGAGAGCCGCAACCGGCCGGACGACACGACGAAGTGACGAACGACCCTCCGCCGGGTGCACCGGCGGAGGGCGATTTGGCGTTGTGAAGGTCCGGGGCTTGTCCTAGACTTTCGCTTCAAGCCGGCAGGGCAGGCCCCAAGCCGCACGGCAGAGGACGACGATGGCGAACAATACTGGCAGCGACAGCAAGAACACTCTCTACTGCTCTTTCTGCGGCAAGAGCCAGCATGAGGTGCGCAAGCTGATCGCAGGGCCGACCGTGTTCATCTGCGATGAGTGCGTCGAGCTCTGCATGGACATCATCCGCGAAGAGACGAAATCGACCGGCCTCAAGTCGGCTGACGGCGTTCCGACCCCGCGCGAGATCTGCAAGGTGCTTGATGATTACGTCATCGGGCAGATGCATGCCAAGCGCGTGCTGTCGGTTGCGGTCCACAATCACTACAAGCGGCTCAATCACAGCTCCAAGACCGACATCGAGCTCTCGAAGTCGAACATCCTGCTGATCGGGCCCACGGGCTGCGGCAAGACGCTGCTCGCGCAGACGCTGGCCCGCATCCTCGACGTGCCGTTCACCATGGCGGATGCGACCACGCTGACCGAAGCCGGCTATGTCGGCGAGGATGTCGAGAACATCATCCTGAAGCTGCTGCAGGCCTCGGAATACAATGTCGAGCGGGCGCAGCGCGGCATCGTCTATATCGACGAGGTCGACAAGATCACCCGCAAGTCGGACAATCCCTCGATCACGCGCGACGTGTCGGGCGAGGGGGTGCAGCAGGCGCTCCTGAAGATCATGGAAGGCACCGTGGCGAGCGTTCCCCCGCAGGGCGGCCGCAAGCATCCGCAGCAGGAATTCCTGCAGGTGGACACGACGAACATCCTGTTCATCTGCGGCGGCGCCTCTGCGGGGCTCGAGAAGATCATCGCGCAGCGCGGCAAGGGCTCGGGCATCGGCTTCGGCGCCGAGGTCAAGGATCCGGATGCCCGCGGCGTGGGCGAACTCTTCAAGGAGCTCGAGCCCGAGGATCTGCTGAAGTTCGGCCTGATCCCCGAGTTCGTGGGCCGTCTGCCGGTCATCGCGACGCTGACCGACCTCGACGAGGCGGCGCTGGTCACCATCCTGACCGAGCCGAAGAATGCGCTCGTCAAGCAGTACCAGCGGCTGTTCGAGATCGAGGGCGTGAAGCTCACCTTCACCGCCGATGCGCTGACCGCGATCGCCAAGCGCGCGATCAAGCGCAAGACGGGGGCCCGCGGTCTTCGCTCGATCATGGAAGACATCCTGCTCGACACGATGTTCGAGCTTCCGGGCCTCGAGGGCGTGGAAGAGGTCGTGGTGAACGAGGAAGCGGTGAATTCCGGGGCCAAGCCGCTCCTGATCTACACCGAGGTGACGAAGAAGAAGGACGCGACCGCCAGCTGACGGCCGCCTCCGCGCGTGGATGTGAAGGCGGGCCGGGCGCCCGCCTTCTTCTTTTCTGCCGTTCCCGCTGGACCTCGGCGGCGGCATTTGCCATATCGGGGCAACAGCTTTCGGAGGCTCGCGGATGTCCATTCTCAAGCGTGCGATCACCTGGTGGACCGGCCAGTCGCTCGGCACCCAGCTCTTCACCTGGCGCAACGGCGTGAAGGTCGGCGAGGACGAGCAGGGCAATCTCTTCTACACCTCGAAGGATGGCAAGCGGCGCTGGGTGATCTACAACGGCGAGATCGAGGCGAGCCGGATCGGGGCCGACTGGCACGGCTGGCTCCACAACACCTGGGACGAGCCGCCGACCTCGAAGCCGCTCGCCCACAAGCCCTGGGAGAAGCCCCATGTGGAGAACCTCACGGGGACTTCGGCCGCCTATGCCCCTCCCGGATCGATCCGTCGCACCGAGCCCGTGGCCCGGCGTGACTACGAGGCGTGGCAGCCCGAATAATGGCTGAGAACCGGTCCGAACTCCTCGCCGGCGCCGCCGTGCTGGCGGCCGCCATCGGCTTCGTCGTCTATGCAGGGCAGGTGGCCGGCATCACGCGCGACAGCGGCTCCTATCCGCTGAAGGCCAGCTTCCGGTCGGTCGACGGCATCTCCGTGGGCACGGACGTGCGGCTCGCCGGCGTGAAGGTGGGCTCCGTCACGGGGCTGGCGCTCAATCCGCAGACCTACTTCGCCGACGCCACCATCTCGGTGAAGCAGGGCATCGAGCTGCCCACCGATTCCGCGATCCTCATCTCGTCCGAGGGGCTTCTGGGCGGCAACTATGTCGAGCTGGTGCCCGGCGGCGCGCTCGAGACCCTCGCCGCGGGTGAGGAGATCGAGGACACCCAGGGCTCCGTCAGCCTGATCTCGCTGCTGATGAAATTCGTGGGCTCGGGTGCCGAGGACACGATGAAAGGGTCCGGCGAATGAGGCTTCTGGCGGTGCTGCTGCTTCTGGCGGCGCCCGCCTGGGCGCAGGACCAGCGCACCGGGGAAGGAACCGGCGCCCTGCTGCGCTGGCTCGACAAGATGTCGGGCGAGACGGCCGACGTCGAACTGCAGCGCGGCCAGTCTGCCGTCAGCGGCCATCTGACCATCGAGCTCGACGAATGCCGCTTCCCGGCCGGAGATCCGGCCTCGGATGCCTATGCCCATCTGACGATCCGCGATTCGCGCGCGACCGAGCCCGTGTTCGACGGCTGGATGATCGCCTCGAGCCCCGCCCTCTCGGCGCTCGACCATCCGCGCTACGATGTCTGGCTCCTGCGCTGCGCCACCGAGGCGGGATCGGCCCAGTAGCCTTCGGGCGTGAAGCTCGCGTTGCCCTCGAGCGCCTCGGTGAGCCTCTGGTGATACTCCGAGCGCCGGATCTCGATGGCCCCCAGCGAGGCGAGGTGCGGCGTCAGGAACTGCGTGTCGAAGAGCGTGAAGCCGCCCGCCCGCAGCCGGTCGATCAGGAAGGCCAGCGCCACCTTCGAGGCATCCGTGCGGCGCGAGAACATGCTCTCGCCGAAGAAGGCCCGCCCGAGCGTCACCCCGTAGACGCCGCCCACCAGCGTCTCGCCCTCGCGCACCTCGAGCGAATGGGCGTGACCCAGCGCATGGAGCTCGACATAGAGGCGGAAGATGGTGGGGTTGATCCAGGTCTCCTCGCGGTCCGCGCAAGCCTCGACGGTGGCGGCGAAATCCTCGTTCACGCCCACGCGCCAGTCCATCCGGCGGATGCGGCGGGCGAGGCTGCGCGAGATGTGGAATTCGTCGAGCGGGAAGATGCCGCGGTGCCGAGGGTCGATCCAGTGAATCTCGGGATCGTCGCGGGATTCGGCCATCGGGAAGATGCCGAGCGCATAGGCCCGCAGGAGCAGGCGGGGCGTCAGCGCGGGCGGCTTCATGCGCCGCCCGCGGGATGTGTCAGCCGAACTGGGCGGCGAGCCATTTTTCCAGCCAGTGGATATTGTAGTCGCCGTTCTGGATGTCGGGCTCGGCCAGAAGCGCGTGGAAGAGCGGCACCGTCGTGTCGATCCCGTCCACGATCAGCTCGCCCAGGGCGCGGTGCAGCCGGGCCAGCGCCTCGGGCCGGTCGCGGCCGTGCACGATCAGCTTGCCGATCAGGCTGTCGTAGTAGGGCGGGATGGAATAGCCGCCATAGAGCGCCGAATCCATCCGCACCCCGAGGCCGCCCGGCGCGTGGAAGACCCGCACCTTGCCGGGGCAGGGCGAGAAGTTCGGCAGCTTCTCGGCGTTGATGCGCACCTCGATGGCGTGCCCGTTGATCTCCAGCGCTTCCTGGTTGAAGCTCATCGGCAGGCCCGCCGCGACCCGGATCTGCTCGCGCACGAGATCGACCCCGAAGATCGCCTCGGTCACCGGATGCTCGACCTGCAGGCGGGTGTTCATCTCGATGAAGTAGAACTGGCCGTCCTCATACAGGAATTCGATCGTGCCCGCGCCGATGTAGTTGATCCGCGCCACCGCATCGGCGCAGATCTTGCCGATCTCCGCGCGCATCTCGGGGGTGATGACCGGGCCCGGGGCTTCCTCGAACACCTTCTGGTGCCGCCGCTGCAGCGAGCAGTCGCGCTCGCCCAGATGGACCGCGCGGCCCTTGCCGTCACCGAAGACCTGGATCTCGATGTGCCGCGGCTTCTGGAGATATTTCTCCATATAGACTTCGTCGTTGCCGAAGGCGGCCTTGGCTTCCGAACGCGCGGTGCGGAAGGCGATCTCGAGCTCCTGCTCGTTCCGCGCGACCTTCATGCCGCGCCCGCCGCCGCCCGCCGTGGCCTTGATGATGACCGGGAAGCCGATGGCTCTGGCCGTGGCGATGGCCGCCTCGTAGTCCGGCACACCGCCGTCCGATCCCGGCACGCAGGGCACGCCCAGGGCCTTCATCGTGTCCTTGGCGGTGATCTTGTCGCCCATGATGCGGATATGGTCCGCGGTGGGGCCGATGAACTCGATCCCGTGGTCCTGCAGCGCCTGGGCGAAGGCCGCATTCTCGGAGAGGAAGCCGTAGCCCGGATGGACGGCCTCGGCCCCGGTGATCTCGCAGGCCGAGATGATAGAGGCCTTGTTGAGATAGCTGTCGGTCGAGGAGGCCGGGCCGATGCAGACGCTTTCATCGGCCATGCGCACATGCATGGCATCGGCGTCCGCGGTCGAATGGACGGCGACCGACTTGATCCCCATCTCCTGGCAGGCGCGGATCACGCGCAAGGCGATCTCGCCGCGGTTGGCGATCAGGATCTTCTCGAACATCGGCGCCTCACTCGATGATCATGAGGGGCGCGCCGTACTCGACCGCCGTGCCGTCCGAGACGAGGACCCGCTTCACCGTGCCCGCACGCGGGGCGGGGATGTGGTTCATGGTCTTCATCGCCTCGATGATGAGGAGCGTCTGCCCCTCGGTCACGGTGGCGCCCACGGTGACGAAGGGCGAGGCGCCCGGCTCGGGGGCGATGTAGGCGGTGCCCACCATCGGCGAGGTGACGGCGCCCGGATGCTGGGCGGGATCCTCGACCGCGGCCGGGGCGGCGGCAGGGGCGCCGCCGGCGGCCGGCATCGCCGCGGGGGCGGCGGCCATCATCGGCGCCGCAACCTGGGTCGTCACGATGTTGGCCTGCTTGACCACGCGGACCTCGAGGCTGTCGTCCTCGCCATATTCCCGTTTGACCGAGAGTTCCGTCAGCTCGTTGCTGTTCAGCAGCTCGGCAAGGGCCTGGATGAAGGCGACATCGGCCTCGGTGTTGTTCTTGCTCATGACGTCCTCGGGTTGGCTTTTCTGCCGGTTGGGGAGGGGCCGCGGGGCCCGGCCCGGCGCTCGGATTGGAGGGCTTATACGCAAAGGGCGCGGTGGAGAAAAGCGCCAGTTCGTCGCGAGAAGATCCGTCTCTGCCACTTTTTCAGGCGAAAGTGGCGCTTGTCCGCGCAGGGGGCGCCGCCCGCCTCCCGTCCGATTATTTATCGTTTGGTAAAAAAACGCACCCGTGTCAGCCTGACCTAATAAACAACAGCCCAGGGAGGGCCCGACCTTGTCCATGAGCCAGCTTGCGCCCGGCGTGGTGCCGGGGCGTCTGCCAGCGGATGCCTATGCGCGCAACTTCTCCGATGTGGAGCCGCCGCTCGACGGCCACGAGGCGAAGGTGGCGGCGGACCGCTGCTACTTCTGCCACGACGCGCCCTGCGTCACCGCCTGTCCGACGGCGATCGACATTCCGCTCTTCATCCGCCAGATCGCGACGGGCACGCCCGAAGCCGCCGCGCGCACCATCTTCAACCAGAACATCCTGGGCGGCATGTGCGCGCGGGTCTGCCCGACCGAGCAGCTCTGCGAGGAGGTCTGCGTGCGCGAGACGGCCGAGGGCAAGCCGGTCGAGATCGCGCGCCTGCAGCGCCATGCGACCGACACGCTCATGTCGCGCAACGTCCATCCGTTCGAGCGCGCCGAGCCCACGGGCAAGCGGGTGGCCGTGGTGGGGGCGGGGCCTGCGGGCCTGTCGGCCGCGCACCGTCTGGCCATGCTGGGCCACGAGGTCACGATCTTCGATGCCCGGCCGAAGCCCGGCGGCCTCAACGAATACGGCATCGCGAGCTACAAGACCCCCGGCAACTTCGCGCAGGCAGAGGTCGACTGGCTTCTGATGATCGGCGGGATCACGCTGAAGACCGGGCAGGCGCTCGGGCGCGACATCACCCTCGAGGGGCTTCGGGCCGAGTTCGACGCGGTCTTCCTCGGCATGGGGCTTTCGGGGGTGAACGCCTTGCGCGCCGAGGGCGAGGATCGCGAGCATGTCCATCCGGCGGTGGACTTCATCGCAGCACTCCGTCAGGCCGAGGATCTGGCCTCGCTGCCCATCGGGCGCGACGTGGTGGTGATCGGCGGCGGCATGACGGCCATCGATGCGGGCGTGCAGGCCAAGCTCCTCGGGGCCGAGAATGTGACCATCGTCTACCGCCGCGGGCAGGAGAAGATGAGCGCCTCGCGCCACGAGCAGGACCATGCCACGGCGAGCGGCGTGCGGCTGATCTGCAATGCGGCGCCGGTGAAGGTGCATGGCAACGGCGCGGTGCGCGAGGTCGAGTTCGCCTATACCGAGGATGGCCCGGGCGGGCTCAGGCTCCTGCCCGAGACCTTCCGGCTGAAGGCCGACCAGCTCTTCAAGGCCATCGGCCAGACGCTGGGCGAGGTGCCCGAAGGGATCGCGCTGGAGGGCGGCAAGATCGCGGTCGATGCGACGGGCCGCACGAGCCTTCCCGGCGTCTGGGCGGGCGGCGACTGCGCGGCGGGCGGCGAAGACCTGACCGTGACCGCGGTCGCGCAGGGGCGGGATGCCGCCTGCGACATCCATGCCGAGCTCTGCCCGTCATGAGCGCGCCTTGCACGCTTCCCTCCTTCGAGCTAGGCAGACGCCCGGTCAGTTGCGGAGAGGCGGATGGACGGCATCGTGGAAACGATCGTGGACTTCATCCGCGACAACAGCGCCTGGGCGCTCTGGATCGCGATGATCTTCGCGGCCGCCGAGACGACGGCCTTCCTGTCGATCCTCATTCCCTCGACGGCGATCCTCTTCGGCGTGGGCGCGCTGGTCTCGACCGGCGGGCTGAACTTCACGCCGATCTGGATCGGCGCGAGCATCGGCGCGATCATGGGATCGTTCTTCTCCTACTGGCTCGGCTGGCGCTTCGGAGCCCGCGCGCTCGAGATGCGGCCCCTGCGCGACCACCGGGCGCTGGTGGCGCGCGGCACCGATGCCTTCGCGCGCTGGGGCTCGCTGGCGGTGCTGATCGGGCATTTCTTCGGCCCGCTGCGCGCCGTGGTCTTCGTAATGGCGGGTGTCTCGCGGCTTCCCTTCTGGAAGTTTGCGGCCGTCAACATCGTGGGCTGCATCGCCTGGGCCTGGGCCACGCCGAAATCCGGCGAGATCGGCGGCGACGTCCTGGGCTACCTCTGGAACCTCGTCACGGGCGGCTGACCCTTTCCGCCCCTTCCATGGCACCCGTTCAGGCCGCACCGCGGCCCGTTCCCCATTTCTGAGGAGCATCCCATGGCAAACCTCCGTTCCGACTTTCTCGGCATCAAGTCGCCGAACCCGTTCTGGCTCGCCTCGGCGCCGCCGACCGACAAGGAATACAACGTCCGCCGCGCCTTCGAGGCCGGCTGGGGCGGCGTCGTCTGGAAGACGCTGGGCTCCGAGGGCCCGCCCGTCGTCAACGTCAACGGCCCCCGCTACGGCGCGATCTACGGCGCCGACCGCCGGCTCCTCGGGCTGAACAACATCGAGCTCATCACCGACCGGCCGCTCGAGGTGAACCTGCGCGAGATCAAGTCGGTCAAGCGCGACTATCCCGACCGCGCCCTGGTGGTCTCGCTGATGGTGCCCTGCGACGAGGAGAGCTGGAAGGCGATCCTCGCCCATGTCGAGGATACCGGCGCCGATGGCGTCGAGCTGAACTTCGGCTGCCCGCACGGCATGGCCGAGCGCGGCATGGGCTCGGCCGTGGGGCAGGTGCCCGAATATATCGAGATGGTCACGCGCTGGGTGAAGCAGCACAGCCGGATGCCCTGCATCGTGAAGCTCACGCCGAACGTGACCGACATCCGCAAGCCGGCCGAAGCGGCCAAGCGCGGCGGCGCCGATGCGGTGAGCCTCATCAACACGATCAATTCGATCACGGGCGTGGACATCGACAGCTTCGCGCCGATGCCCACCATCGACGGCAAGGGCACCCATGGCGGCTATTGCGGTCCGGCGGTCAAGCCCATCGCGCTGAACATGGTGGCCGAAATCGCGCGCAACCCCGAGACCCACGGGCTGCCGATCTCGGGCATCGGCGGCGTCACCACCTGGCGGGATGCAGTCGAGTTCATGCTGCTCGGGGCGGGCAACGTGCAGGTCTGCACCGCGGCCATGACCTACGGCTTCCGCGTCGTGCAGGAGATGATCTCGGGCCTCTCGGACTATATGGACGCCAAGGGCTTCGCCTCGACCGCCGATCTGGTGGGCCGGGCGGTTCCGAACGTGACGGACTGGCAGTATCTGAACCTCAACTATGTCACCAAGGCGCAGATCGACCAGGAGCTCTGCATCAAGTGCGGCCGCTGCTATGCCGCCTGCGAGGACACCAGCCATCAGGCCATCGCCATGTCGAGCGACCGCACCTTCACGGTGAAGGACGAGGAATGCGTGGCCTGCAACCTCTGCGTCGATGTCTGCCCGGTGGAGGACTGCATCACGATGCGCGAGCTGCCGAAAGGGGCCATGGATCCGCGCACGGGCCGGACGGTGGGAGACTACGCCAACTGGCTGGGTCACCCGAACAACCCCTCGGTGCGCGAAGCCGCCGAGTGACCGGAGGGCTCCCCGCAAGGGGAGCCCGTTCCGCCCCGCCTCAGACGGCCAGCAGGCGGCGGAACAGGGTGTCGAGATAGAGCCCGGCCTCCGGATAGGGGTCGGGCTCGTCCGGCCCCAGCACCGTGCCCACCTGCATCTCGAAATCGGCATAATGCTGGGTCATGGCCCAGATCGAGAAGATCAGATGCACCGGGTGGAGCCGCGCGATCCGGCCCTCCTCCATCCAGCGGGTGAGGATCCGGGCCTTCTCCGCCACCAGATCCTTGAGCTCCGTCTCGATCACCCTGCGCATCCGCGGCGCGCCCTGCAGGATCTCGTTGGCGAACAGGCGGCTTTCGCGCGGGAAGTCGCGCGACAGCTCCAGCTTGCGGCGCACATAGAGCAGGATCTCGGTCACGGGATCGCCGTCCGGGTTCATCGCCTTCAGCGGATCGAGCCAGGTCTCGAGCAGCCGCGACAGGAGCGCGAGATGAATGGCCTCCTTCGAGGGGAAGTAATAGAGCAGGTTCGGTTTCGACAGGCCCGCCACCTCGGCGATCTGGTCGAGCGTGGCGCCGCGGAAGCCCTGGGCCGAGAAGACCTCGAGCGCGGCGTCGAGGATGGTTTCGGAATTGCGCCTCTGGATGCGCGTCCGGCGCGGCGGGCTCATCGGCGGGGTCCGGGGCAATCTGTCGGCATGGGGCGCTCCTTCGGCCGGATGCTAGTCCGTTCCTGACCGGATGGTCAAACCTTTGGCGGCGGGAGGGCGCGCCGCACCGCCTGCTGTGGCCGGGACGTGACGCGAGGCGCGGTCTGCTTGGGTGTCGCGGGCAGGACACCGGCTGTGGCCGGGCGGGCCGCGGAGGCTCAGAGGGCGCCCACGCCGCGCAGGATGATCTCCTTGACGCTGCGGGTGGCCGCGGCCCAATCCTCGTCCGAGAGCGGGCGCCCGCCGTTCAACGTCTCGATCTGGTGGCCGAAGTCGGCATAATGCTGGGTTGTGGCCCAGAGCATGTAGAGCAGGTGATGCGGATCGACCGGCTGCATCTGCCCGTTGGCGATCCAGCGCCGGATCGCCGCCGCCCGGCCCTCGGTCCAGTCGCGCAGCGTGGTTTCCAGATAGTCCTGGATCACCGGAGCGCCGTGCATCACCTCCGAGGCCCAGACCTTCGAGCCGAACGGATGGCGGCGCGAGATTTCCATCTTGGCGTCGATATAGGCACCGATGCCCTCCACCGGGCACTGTGCCTGATCGAGCGCCTCGGCGGCCTGCAGCCAGATCTCGAAGATCTCGCCCACGACGCGACGGTAGAGCGCCTCCTTCGTCGGGAAATAATAGTGCAGATTGGCCTTGGGCAGCCCCGCCATGTCGGCGATGAGCTGCATGGTCGCCCCGCCAAAACCCGCTTCCGCAAAGACTTTTTCAGCGGCCGCGAGGATGGTGCGTTCCGTCTCGCGGCGGGGTTCCTCGCGCTTGGAAGGGCGGGCTGCGTCCGGCATGGCGTCTCGAGAAATTTATTGACCGCTTGGTCAGGTTATGGTGCGCTTCGATCTGACCGGATGGTCGCACAAAGAGCAACAGAAGAGTCGGGGCGCAGGCGGAGCAACCTGCCGCGACCCCGGACAGGGAGATCGGAATGGCCGGAACGGCGGCGGCAGGCGAGAACCTGCGCATCGATGGCGAACGCCTGTGGGACAGCCTGATGCAGATGGCGAAGGTGGGCCCGGGCGTCGCAGGCGGCAACAACCGTCAGACCCTGACCGATGCCGATGCCGAGGGCCGCGCGCTGTTCGCCCGCTGGTGCGAGGAGGCGGGCTGCACCATGGCCGTGGATGCGATGGGCACCATGTTCGCCACCCGCGCGGGCGAGGATCCCGAGGCGCTGCCGGTCTATGTCGGCAGTCACCTCGACACCCAGCCCACGGGCGGGAAATATGACGGGGTGCTGGGGGTGCTGGGCGCGCTCGAGGTGGTGCGCAGCCTGAACGATCTCGGCATCCGCACGAAACATCCGATCGTCGTGACGAACTGGGCCAACGAGGAGGGCGCGCGCTTTGCCCCCGCCATGCTGGCCTCGGGCGTGTTCGCGGGCGTCCATTCGCTCGATTACGCCTATGGGCGCCGCGATCTGGAAGGCAAGAGCTACGGCGAGGAACTGACCCGCATCGGCTGGAAGGGCGAGGAGGAGGTGGGCGCGCGCCGGATGCACGCCTATTACGAGCTCCATATCGAGCAGGGACCGATCCTCGAGGCCGAGGGCAAGACCATCGGCGTGGTGACCCATTGCCAGGGCCTCTGGTGGCTCGAATTCACCCTGACGGGCAGGGAGGCCCATACCGGCTCGACGCCGATGGCGATGCGCACCAATGCGGGCCTCGCCATGGCGCGGATCTTCGAGATGGTGCAGGAGGTGGCGATGGCCGCCCAGCCCGGCGCCGTGGGCGGCGTGGGGCAGGTGACCTTCTCTCCCAATTCGCGCAACGTGCTGCCGGGGACGGTGGTCTTCACCGTCGACATCCGCTCGCCCGATCAGGCCAAGCTCGACGGGATGCGTGCGGCCATCGAGAGCCGCGCCGCGGCGATCTGCGCCGAGCTGGGCGTGGGCTGCGCGGTCGAGCCGGTGGGCCATTTCGATCCGGTGACCTTCGCGCCGGAGCTCGTGGCCAATGTGCGGGCGGCGGCGGAGCGGCTGGGGTTCAGCCACATGGACCTGATCTCGGGGGCGGGCCACGATGCCTGCTGGGCGGCGCGCGTGGCGCCCGCGACCATGGTCATGTGCCCCTGCGTGGGCGGGCTGTCGCACAACGAGGCCGAGGAGATCTCGCCCGACTGGGCCGCGGCCGGGACGGATGTGCTGTTTCACGCGGTGCTCGAGACGGCGGGCGTCGTGGCCTGAGGACCGGCCGGGGGGCTGTCTGCCCCCCCGGACCCCCCGAGGATATTTGCGCAGAGTGAAGGGACGGGCGGCGGGGATGGCGCCGGTCCCGCAGGCCGGGTCCGCGGAGGCCGCGGCGGAAGGAGAGGATCATGAGCACAGTCATCAGGAACGGAACGATCGTCACGGCCGATCTCACCTACAGGGCCGATGTGCGGATCGAGGGCGGGATCATCACCGAGATCGGAGCCGATCTCGCGGGCGACGAGGTGCTGGACGCGACCGGCTGCTATGTCATGCCGGGCGGGATCGATCCGCATACCCATCTCGAGATGCCCTTCATGGGCACCTATTCCTCGGACGATTTCGAGAGCGGCACCCGCGCGGCGCTGGCGGGCGGGACGACGATGGTGGTCGATTTCGCGCTGCCCGCCCCCGGACAGGGGCTGATGGATGCGCTGGCCATGTGGCACAACAAGTCGGGGCGCGCCAACTGCGACTATTCCTACCATATGGCGATCACCTGGTGGGGCGAGCAGGTCTTCGACGAGATGCAGGCGGTGGTGGAGCAGGGCATCACCTCCTTCAAGCATTTCATGGCCTACAAGGGCGCGCTGATGGTGAATGACGACGAGCTCTTCGCGAGCTTCCGTCGCTGTGCCGATCTCGGCGCGCTGGCCATGGTCCATGCCGAGAACGGCGATGTTGTGGCCGAACTGTCGGCGCGGCTGCTGGCCGAGGGGAACCGCGGGCCTGAGGCGCACGCCTATTCGCGGCCGCCGCAGGTCGAGGGCGAGGCCACCAACCGCGCGATCATGATCGCGGACATGGCGGGGGTGCCGCTCTATGTCGTCCATACCTCCTGCGAAGAGGCGCACGAGGCGATCCGGCGCGCGCGGATGCAGGGCAAGCGGGTCTGGGGCGAGCCGCTGATCCAGCATCTGACGCTGGACGAGAGCGAATATTTCCATCCCGACTGGGACCATGCCGCGCGCCGGGTGATGAGCCCGCCGTTCCGCAACAAGCAGCATCAGGACAGTCTCTGGGCCGGGCTGCAGTCGGGCTCGCTCTCGGTCGTGGCGACCGACCATTGCGCCTTCACCACCGAGCAGAAGCGCTTCGGCGTGGGCGACTTCACCAGGATCCCGAACGGCACCGGCGGGCTCGAGGACCGGATGCCGATGCTCTGGACGCAAGGGGTGAATACCGGGCGCCTCACGCCGAACGAATTCGTGGCGGTGACCTCGACCAATATTGCCAAGATCCTGAACTGCTATCCGAAGAAGGGGGCGGTTCTGGTGGGGGCGGATGCCGATCTCGTGGTCTGGGACCCGGAGAAGACCAAGGTGATCTCGGCGGGCTCGCAGCAGTCGGCGATCGATTACAACGTGTTCGAGGGCAAGGAGGTGAAGGGCCTGCCGCGCTTCACGCTCAGCCGCGGCAAGGTCGCGGTGGCGGATGGCGAGATCCGCACCGAGGAAGGCCACGGGCAGTTCGTGGCGCGCGAGCCGCGTCCGGCTGTCAACCGGGCCCTCTCGGCCTGGAAGGAGCTGACGGCGCCGCGCGCGATCGAGCGGTCCGGCATTCCGGCCACGGGGGTGTGATGGCGGAAGGTCTTGCGACGGGCCGGCCGGTAATCGAGGCCCGCGGCGTGGGATTGACCTTCGCCACCGCCGATGGGCCGGTCCATGCGCTGAAGGACGTGACCCTCAGGGTGATGAAGGGGGATTTCGTCTCCTTCATCGGCCCCTCCGGCTGCGGCAAGACCACCTTCCTGCGCGCGGTGGCCGCGCTCGAACATCCGACCGAGGGCGAGCTGCGCGTGAACGGCATGACGCCCGAGGAGGCGCGCCGCCGCCGCGCCTACGGCTATGTGTTTCAGGCCGCAGGGCTTTATCCCTGGCGCACCATTGCGGGGAACATCCGCCTGCCGCTCGAGATCATGGGCTTTGCCCGCGACGAGCAGGAGCGGCGTGTCCGGGACGTGCTGCAGCTGGTCGAGCTGGACGGGTTCGGCAAGAAATACCCCTGGCAGCTCTCGGGGGGGATGCAGCAGCGCGCCTCGATCGCGCGGGCCTTGGCCTTCGACGCGGACATCCTGTTGATGGACGAGCCCTTCGGCGCGCTCGACGAGATCGTGCGCGACCGGCTGAACGAGGCGCTCCTGAAGCTCTGGGCGCGGACCGGCAAGACCATCGGCTTCGTCACCCATTCCATCCCCGAGGCGGTCTATCTCTCGACGAAGATCGTGGTGATGTCGCCCCGCCCGGGCCGGATCACCGATGTGATCGAGAGCCCTCTGCCGCGGGAGCGCCCGCTCGACATCCGCGACAGCCGCGACTTCATCGAGATCGCCCACCGCGTCCGCGAGGGCCTGAGGGCGGGGCATTCCTATGACGAGTGAGGGTCAGGCCTGCGATCCGGGCGATGCGGCGTTCGGACCTGCCTTCAGGTTCTCCGCGCATCGTCAGGGAAATGAACGAGTTTTCCAGATGGCAGCGCCCGGCGGGGGATGCCGCCGGGCCGCTGCCCCCATGGGTGCCGTGGGGCAGTCCCGGGTCCCGTTGACGGGTGGAGGCGGTGCATGAGGTCGATCCTTCCCGTCCTCACCGTCGTCGCCGTGATCGTGGCGCTCTGGTATGGGGCGGCGGCGGCGATGAATGCGCAATGGGTGCGCGATCAGGCGGCGCGGGCGGGCACCGAGGTCAGCCTCGCCCAAATCCTGCCCCGGACCATGAGCCAGGAGCGGCCCGTGCTGCCTGCGCCGCATCAGGTGGCCAAGGGCCTCTGGGAGGGCGTGGCCGGCCAGAAGATCACCTCGAAGCGCAGCCTCGTCTATCACGGCTGGATCACACTCTCGGCGACGCTTCTGGGCTTCGGCATCGGCACCGGGCTCGGGATCCTGCTCGCCATCGGCATCATCCACAACCGCGCGATGGACCAGAGCGTCATGCCCTGGGCCATCGCGAGCCAGACCATCCCGATCCTCGCCATCGCGCCGATGATCATCGTGGTGCTGAATTCGATCGGCGTCTCGGGGCTTCTGCCCAAGGCGGTGATCTCGGCCTATCTCAGCTTCTTCCCGGTGGTGGTGGGCATGGTGAAGGGGCTGCGCAGCCCCGATGCGATGCAGCTCGACCTCCTGTCCACCTATAATGCGAGCCGCGCGCAGGCCTTCTGGAAGCTGCGGCTGCCGGCTTCGATGCCCTATCTCTTCGCCTCGCTGAAGGTGGGGATCGCGGCGAGCCTTGTCGGCGCCATCGTGGGCGAGCTTCCCACCGGCGCGGTGGCGGGTCTCGGGGCGCGGCTTCTGTCGGGGAGCTATTACGGGCAGACGATCCAGATCTGGTCCGCGCTGTTTGCGGCCGCCATCGTGGCGGCGGCGCTGGTCGGGATCGTGGGCGCGATCCAGACGCGGGTGCTGCGGCGGATGGGGATGGCGCGATGACGCTCGTGTTCCTCGCCCTCGTCACCTGGGTCGTGACGCTCGTGCTGAATGTGCGGATCTCGCGGTCGGCCTTCTCCGAGACCCGGATCGGGCGCCTCGTGGTGCCGGCGATCTTCGGGCTCACCGTGCTTCTGGTCTGGGAGCTGCTGGTGCGCGGGCTTCAGGTGCCCACGGTGATCCTGCCGCCGCCCTCGGCCATCGGAGCGCGGATCGCGGGCAGCCTGCCCGTCCTCTGGGGCGATTTCGTGCAGACCTTCGTGAAGGGCGCGCTTTCGGGCTGGCTCATCGGCTGCGCGGCGGCGGTGGCCACGGCCATCGCCATCGACCGCTCTCCCTTCCTGCAGCGGGGGCTGCTGCCGGTGGGCAATTTCGTGGCGGCGCTGCCCATCGTGGGGATCGCGCCGATCCTCGTCATGTGGTTCGGCTTCGACTGGCAGTCGAAGGCTGCGGTCGTGGTGGTCATGGTCTTCTTCCCCGTGCTCGTGAACACGGTCGAGGGGCTCGCGGCCACCGACCGGATGCAGCGCGACCTGATGAAGACCTATTCGGCGAGCTACGCCCAGACGCTCCTCAAGCTGCGGCTGCCCGCGGCCATGCCCTTCATCTTCAACGGGCTGAAGATCGCCACCACGCTCGCCCTGATCGGGGCCATCGTCGCCGAATTCTTCGGCAGCCCGATCCGCGGCATGGGCTTTCGCATCTCGGCCGAGGTCGGCCGCCTCGGACTCGACATGGTCTGGGCCGAGATAGCGGTTGCAGCACTGGCGGGCTCGGCCTTCTATGGGGTGGTCGCTCTGGTCGAACGAGGGCTGACCTTCTGGCACCCGTCCCAACGACGTCAACGATAGCCCCGAAGGGGCACAACACGGAGGTTTCGATGAAAGGACTGCTGACCGGAGCCGCGCTTTTCGCGCTCGCCGCCGGCACGGCTTCGGCCGAGGAGGTGACGCTCCAGCTGAAATGGGTGACGCAGGCCCAGTTCGCGGGCTACTACGTCGCGCTCGATCAGGGCTTCTACGAGGAGGAGGGGCTCGAGGTCACGATCAAGCCGGGCGGCCCCGATGTGGCGCCGGTGCAGGTGCTGCTGGGCGGCGGCGCCGACGTGATGGTCGACTGGCTGCCCTCGGCGCTCGCCGCGCGCGAGCAGGGGGCCGACATCGTCAACATCGCCCAGCCGTTCAAGAGCTCGGGCATGATGCTGACCTGTCTGAAGGAGTCGGGCGTGTCGGGGCCCGAGGACTTCAAGGGCAAGACGCTCGGCGTCTGGTTCGGCGGCAACGAATATCCCTTCCTCAACTGGATGTCGAAGCTGGGCCTGCCCACCGACGGCTCGCCCGAAGGCGTGACGGTGCTCAAGCAGGGCTTCAACGTCGATCCGCTTCTGCAGAAGCAGGCGGCCTGCATCTCGACCATGACCTACAACGAATATTGGCAGGTTATCGACGCGGGCCTCTCGCCGGACGACCTCGTGACCTTCAAATACGAGGATCAGGGCGTGGCGACCCTCGAGGACGGTCTCTATGTGATGGCCGACAAGCTGAAGGATCCGGCCTTCGTCGAGACCATGGCCAAGTTCGTGCGGGCCTCGATGAAGGGCTGGAAATGGGCCGAGGAGAACCCCGACGACGCGGCCATGATCGTGCTCGACAATGACGACACGGGCGCGCAGACCGAGAGCCACCAGAAGCGGATGATGGGCGAGGTGGCGAAGCTGACCGCGGGCTCGGACGGCACGCTCGACGAGGCGGATTACAAGCGCACCGTGGCGACCCTGATGGGCGGCGGCTCGGACCCGGTGATCTCGAAGGAACCCGAGGGCGCCTGGACCCACGAGGTCACCGACAAGGCGCTGCAATAAGCTTCGGCAGGGGCGCGCTGCGGTGCGCCCCTCGCTTTGCCGCCTTACGGCAGGAGCTTGCCGGGATTGAGGATGCCCTTGGGATCGAGCGCCTCTTTCATCGCCCGCATGGTGGCCAGCGCCGGGCCGTGCTGGGCCTCCATCTTGCCGATCTTGCCCATGCCGATCCCGTGTTCGCCCGACACGACCCCGCCCAGCCGCAGGGCCAGATCCGACAGGAGGTCGGTGAACTCCTTCACCCGCTTCATCTCTCCCGCATCCTCGGGGTCGACGAGGATGCCGCAATGGAAGTTGCCGTCGCCCACATGGCCCACGATGGCCTGCACGAGGCCGCGGGCGCGGCCCTCTTCCTGCGCGACCGCGACCGCCTCGGCCAGCGCCGAGATCGGCACGCAGACATCGGTCGAGACCGTCCGCGCCCCCGGCCGCAGCCGCCGCGTCGCATGGTGGGCATTGTGGCGCATCGACCAGAGCGCGCGGCGCTCCTCGGGCTTCTGCGACCAGCGGAACGCCTGCCCGCCGTGATCGGCCGCGATCTCGCCGAAGAGGGCGGCCGTCTCGGTCACGCCGCTCTCGCTGCCGTGGAACTCGACGAAGAGATGCGGCTCCTCGGGCAGCCCCGCATCGGCATGGAGGTTGAAGCCGCGCACCATCATCGCATCGACCAGTTCGATCCGGGCTATGGGCAGGCCCATCTGGATCGTGGCGATGACGGTTGCGACCGCCTCGGCCACCGAGGGAAAGCGGCAGATCGCGGCCGACTGCGCCTCGGGCTGGCCGAACAGGCGCAGCGTGAGCTCGGTGATGATGCCGAGTGTGCCCTCCGAGCCCACAAAGAGGTGGGTGAGATCGTAGCCCGTGGCGGATTTGCGCGCCCGGCTGCCGGTGCGGAACACGGTGCCGTCGGCCTGCACCACCTCGAGCGCCAGCACCGCCTCGCGCATCGTGCCGTAGCGGACGGCGGTCGTGCCCGAAGCGCGGGTCGCGGCCATGCCGCCCAGCGTGGCATTGGCGCCCGGATCGATCGGGAAGAAGAGGCCCGTGTCGCGCAGATGGGCGTTCAGCGCCTCGCGCGTGACGCCGGGCTGCACCACCGCGTCGAGATCCTCGGCATGGACGGCCAGCACCCGGTCCATGCCCGTCAGGTCGAGCGCGATGCCGCCGCGGATCGCCAGATGGTGGCCCTCGAGCGAGGAGCGCGCGCCCTGCGCCACCACCGGCGTGCCCGCGGCATGGCAGAGCGCGAGGAGGCGAGAGACCTCTTGGGTCGAGGCGGGGCGCGCCACCGCATCGGGCAGGGCTGCCGGATACCAGGCCTCGTTCTCGGCATGTTGCGCGCGCGCGGCCTCGGAGGTCACGAGCCGCTCGCCCAGAAGATCGCGGAGCGCAGGGATCGGATCGCGCGGGGCGGGGCCGGGCAGGGTCATGGGCTTCTCCAAAGGGCGGTCTCGTCCCCGCACCAGACCCGAGCCCGCAGGCCGGGTCAACGGGGGCCGTCGCCCCGTGGAGGGTGTCTCCCGCGCGGGGGCCCTGCCAGACCGGCCTCATTTCACGCTTCGTGAAATGCAAGGCCTCGCGAGACAGATCCGTTGCGAAGGGACACCCACTCTCCCGATCCCGCTTCGTGATCCGCGACGAGCTCCGGCCGGGCCGGGCGGGCCCCGCGCCCTTGCCCTTGCCTGCGCGAGAGGGGATGCTGGAGGCCAGCGACAGGAGGCCGCAGAGATGAGCGACACCCCCACCGGCAGGCGCTTCCGCTCACAGGCGTGGTTCGACAATCCCGACAATCCCGGGATGACCGCGCTCTATGTCGAGCGCTACCAGAACCAGGGCTACACGCGGCGCGAGCTGCAGGGCGACCGGCCGATCATCGGCATCGCCCAGTCGGGCTCGGATCTCGCGCCCTGCAACAAGATCCATCTCTTCCTTGCCGAGCGGGTGAAGGCGGGCATCCGCGATGCGGGCGGAGTGCCGATGGAATTTCCCGTCCATCCGATCCAGGAGACAGGGCGCAGGCCCACCGCCGCGCTCGACCGCAACCTCGCCTATCTCGGCCTCGTCGAGGTGCTGCACGGCTATCCGATCGACGGGGTGGTGCTGACCACCGGCTGCGACAAGACCACGCCCGCGCAGCTGATGGCGGCCGCGACGGTGGACCTTCCGGCCATCGTGCTCTCGGGCGGGCCCATGCTCGACGGCTGGTGGGAGGGCAAGCTCGCAGGCTCGGGCACGATCATCTGGGAGAGCCGGCGGCTCCTGGCCGAAGGCGAGATCGACTATCCGGAATTCATGGAGCGCGCCTGCGCCTCGGCCCCCTCGCTCGGCCATTGCAACACGATGGGCACCGCCTCGACGCTCAACGCGCTGGCCGAGGCGCTCGGCATGTCGCTGCCCGGATGCTCGGCCATCCCCGCGCCGTTCCGCGAGCGGATGAACATGGCCTATGCCACGGGCCGGCGCATCGTCGAGATGGTGCTGGCCGACCTGAAGCCCTCGGACATCCTCACGCGGCAGGCCTTCGAGAATGCGATCCGGGTCAATTCGGCCATCGGCGGCTCGACCAATGCGCCGCCGCACCTGCAGGCCATCGCGCGCCATGCGGGTGTCGAGCTCGCGGTCGAGGACTGGCAGACGGTGGGGTTCGACCTGCCGCTGCTGGTGAACATGCAGCCCGCCGGAGAATATCTGGGCGAGAGTTTCTTCCGGGCGGGCGGCGTGCCTGCCGTCATGGGCGAGCTGCTCGCGGCGGGGCTTCTCCATGCGGAGGCGCTGACCGTCACGGGAGAGAGCATCGGCCACAATCTCGCGGGCGAGCGCAGCCGCGACCGGCGGGTGATCCGGTCGGTCGAGGATCCCTTGCGCGAGAAGGCGGGGTTCCTCGTGCTGCGGGGCAATCTCTTCGACTCGGCCCTGATGAAGACCTCGGTCATCTCGGCCGAGTTCCGGCACCGCTTCCTCGCCCGGCCGGGGCGGGAGGGCATCCACGAGGCCCGCGCCGTGGTCTTCGAGGGACCGGAAGATTATCACGCGCGCATCAACGACCCCGACCTCGGGATCGACGAGACGACGATCCTCTTCATCCGCGGCGTGGGCTGCGTGGGCTATCCGGGCTCGGCCGAGGTGGTGAACATGCAGCCGCCGGACGGGCTACTGCGCGAGGGGGTGACGCATCTGCCGACGGTGGGCGACGGGCGGCAATCGGGCACCTCCGAGAGCCCTTCGATCCTCAACGCCTCGCCCGAGGCGGCGGTGGGCGGCGGGCTTGCGCTCCTGCGGACCGGCGACCGGGTGCGGCTCGATCTGAACGCCTGCCGGCTCGACGCGCTGGTGGACGAGGCCGAATGGGAGGCGCGCCGCGCCGCCTGGACGCCGCCCGTCCTGCACCACCAGACCCCCTGGCAGGAGATCTACCGCCGGCTCGTGGGGCAGCTCGCCGATGGCGGCTGTCTGGAGCTCGCCACCACCTATCACCGGGTGGCACGCGAACTGCCGCGGGACAATCATTAGAAAGTTGGGGGCGGCGTTTCCGGACGCCGCCCCGGCATCGCCTCAGGCGACCGGCGTCAGCAGCGGCTCGCCCTTCAGGAAGGCCGTGATGTTGGCGCGCTGCAACTCGCCCATCGCGCGGCGGGTCTCGACCGTGCCCGACCCCTGATGCGGCTGCAGGATCACGTTCGTGAGCGCGTGGAAGCGCGGGTCGACCGCGGGCTCGTTGCGGAAGACGTCGAGCGCGGCCCCGATCCGCCCGGCTTCGAGGGCGGCCAGAAGCGCCGTCTCGTCCACGGTCGAGCCGCGCGAGATGTTCACCAGCACCGCATTCTGCGGCATGCAGGCGATGACCTCGGCCGAAACGTAATTCTCGGTGGCGGGCCCTCCGACCAGCGCCACCACCAGCCAGTCGACCTCGGCCGCGAGTCCTTCGGGGGTGGCGTGGAAGGTCCAGCCCGCGGGCACGTCCTTGGCGCTGCGCGAATGGTAGTGGATCTCCATGCCGAAGGCCACGAGCCGGTCGGCGATGGCGCGCCCGATCCGGCCGAGCCCCATGATGCCCGCGCGCCCGCCCGAGAACTTGCGGTTCAGCGGGAAATCTTCGGCCGACCAGCGGCCCTCGCGGACGAAGCGGTCGCCCTCGGGGATGCGGCGGCAGAGGGCCAGCATCATCGCGAGCGCCGTGTCGGCCACGTCGTCGGTCAGCACGTCGGGCGTGTTCGTCACCCTGATGCCGCGGGCGCGGGCGGCCTCGATGTCGATGGCATCGAAGCCCACGCCGAAGTTCGCGATGACGCCGAGCGCGGGCAGAAGATCCATCGCCTCGCCGCCGAAGGGCGCGCCGCCCTTGTAGGCCACCGCCACCGCCTCGGCGCGGAGCGCAGGGTCGAGGCCGGCCAGATCGGCGAGCTGCGGAACGGTCGTGACCGTGAAGCTGGCCTCCATCGCCTGCCTGTCCCAGTCGGGGTAGGAGCCCACCGCGATCACCCGTTGCCGTTCCATCCTGTCTCCTTTCATCCGCGGCGGCCTGCCCGAGGCCGCAGGGCCAAGGCTTGCATATCACAGCGCCTGCGGCCAGCCTTTGCGGCTGTTCCGCGTCCGCGGAACGTAGATTATTGATAATATCCGCGATCAGGGCTTGTTCTCTATCCGATATTGATCTTTGGTAGGCCCCAAGCTTGGGGAGGAGAGGACCATGGCTGGTCGGCTGGAGGGCAAGCGCGCGCTGGTGACGGCGGCGGGGCAGGGGATCGGGCGCGCCTCGGCGCTGGCCATGGCGCGCGAGGGCGCGCGGGTGCTGGCCACCGACGTGAATGCGGCGGCGCTCGAACAGCTTGCGGCCGAGGGGCTCGAGTTGCGGCCCCTCGACGTGCGCGATCCGGCCTCGATTGCGGCCGCGGTCGCGGCGGCAGGACCGCTCGACGTGCTTTTCAACTGCGCGGGCTTCGTGGCCTCGGGCACGATCCTCGACTGCGACGAGGAGGACTGGGCCTTCTCCGTCGGGCTCAACCTCACCGGCATGTACCGGATGTGCCGCGCCTTCCTGCCGGGCATGATCGCGGGCGGCGGCGGGTCGATCGTCAACATGGCCTCGGTCGTGTCGGGCGCCATCGCGGCGCCCAACCGCTTCGTCTACGGCACCACCAAGGCGGGCGTCGTGGGCCTCACCAAATCCATCGCCGCCGATTTCATCGGGCAGGGCATCCGCTGCAATGCGATCTGCCCCGGCACCGTCGAGAGCCCCTCGCTCGAGGGTCGGCTCCGCGCCACCGGCGACTACGAGGCCGCGCGCCGCGCCTTCGTCGCCCGCCAGCCCATCGGCCGCATCGGCCGCCCGGAGGAGATCGCGGCGCTCGTCGTCTATCTCGCTTCGGATGAATCCGCCTATACCACCGGGGTCGCCCATGTCATCGACGGGGGCTGGTCCAATATCTGAGGAGACACCATGAAACTGCTGCGCCATGGGCCCGCCGGGGCCGAACGACCCGGCCTCGTCTGGACCGACGGCACCCTCCGCGACCTGTCGGGCGTGGTGCCGGACATCGCCGGCGAGGTGCTGACGGACGAGGGGCTGGCCAGGCTCCGCGACCTGGACGGGACGAGCCTGCCGGTCGTGGCCGAGGGCACGCGGCTTGGGCCCTGTGTCGCGGGCACGACCAAATTCGTCTGCATCGGCCTGAACTATTCGGACCATGCCGCCGAGACCGGCGCGCAGGTCCCGCCCGAGCCGATCATCTTCATGAAGGCCAATTCGGCGATCTGCGGCCCGAACGATCCGATCATCATCCCCCGCGGCTCGGTCAAGACCGACTGGGAGGTGGAGCTGGCCATCATCATCGGCAAGAAGGCGAAATATGTCTCCGAGGCCGAGGCGTTCGACCATGTGGCGGGCTATGCGGTGGCCAACGACGTCTCCGAACGGTCCTTCCAGGCCGAGCGGTCGGGCCAGTGGACGAAGGGCAAGAGCTGCGACAACTTCGGCCAGCTCGGCCCCTGGCTTGTGACGCGCGACGAGGTGGCGGACCCGCAGAACCTGCCGCTGTGGCTGTCGGTCAACGGCGAGAAGATGCAGAACGGCACGACGGGCACCATGGTCTATGGCGTTGCCTATCTGGTCAGCTATCTCTCGCAGTTCATGACGCTCCATCCGGGCGACGTGATCTCGACCGGAACGCCTCCGGGCGTGGGGCTCGGCATGAAGCCGCCGCGCTTCCTGAAGCCGGGCGACGTGGTCGAGCTCGGCGTCGAGGGCCTGGGCCAGCAGCGCCAGGAGGTCGTGGCCGACGCCTGACGGGGCTCGGGGCCGGGCCCCTGCGGCCCGGTCCTCTCCGGGGCCGCTCGCTTGACCGGCGGGCGTGGCTCCGATGAAAACCTCTGTCCTTCCCCCGGATCTTGCAGGATGATCCTGTAAACTGCGGAGGGGCGGACCATGCCGATGACGGCGCTGACGGGCAGCCGGGTGCGCGAGCGGCGATTGCAACTCGGGCTGAGGCAGACCGATCTGGCGCGGTCGGCCGGGATATCGGCCTCCTATCTCAACCTGATCGAGCACAACCGCCGCCGGATCGGCGACGAGGTTCTGGCGCGGCTCGCGCGGGCGCTGAAGGTCGAGGCGCAGACGCTCTCGGCCGGGGCGGAGGGCGTGCTGGTCGAGGATCTGCGCGCGGCCGCCGCCTCGGCGGGCGACGAGCAGCCCGAGCTCGACCGGGTCGAGGATTTCGTGGGCCGCTTTCCGGGCTGGGCGCGGATGCTGGCCGCGCAGCACCGCCGGATGGGGCTGCTCGAGCGGACGGTGAC
Organism: Cereibacter johrii; assembly: GCF_001720585.1. Classification (GTDB taxonomy): domain Bacteria; phylum Pseudomonadota; class Alphaproteobacteria; order Rhodobacterales; family Rhodobacteraceae; genus Cereibacter_A; species Cereibacter_A johrii. The sequence goes on from NZ_MABH01000111.1 coordinate 27,298, forward strand.
GGCGCTCAACGACCGGCTGACCCATGACACGCACCTGAGCCAGGCGCTGCACGAGGTTCTCTCGGCGGTGAGCGCCGTGCGCTCGACCGCGGCGATCCTGGCCGAGACCGAGGATATCGAGCCCGACTGGCGCGCGCGCTTTCATGCCAACATCCATGCCGACAGCGAGCGGCTGGCCGTGGGGGCCGAGGCGCTGGTGGCCTATCTCGACGCCGCCTCCGAGGATGAGGAACAGGGGGTCGTGGCGCCGCAGGAGGAGGTGGAGGGCTGGCTTGCCGCGCGCGACTGGCATCTGGCCGAGCTGGAGGAGCCGGGCGGGCGGGCGCGGCTCGAGGCCGAGATCGAGGGGCTGGCCTCGGCCGCCGGACGGGCGATGGCGCGCGACTGGGTGCTGCGGGCCGAGGCGGATGCGCGGGCCATGCCGCTCGATCCGTTCCGCGCCGCGCTCCGCGCCGAGGGCGATCCGGTGCTGGTCGCGCGCCGCTTCGGGGTCGGGGTGCTCGCGGCCTTCCGGCGGATCGCCACGCTGCCCGGCGCCATTGCGGGCCTCGTGATCTGCGACGGCTCGGGCACGCTCGTGTTCCGCAAGCCGCCCGAGGGCTTCCTGCTGCCGCGCTTCGGGGCGGCCTGTCCGCTCTGGCCGCTCTTCGAGGCGCTGGCCCATCCGATGCGCCCCGTCGAGGCGGTGGTCGAGCCCGCCGCCCGCACCCGTCGCCGCTTTCGCGCCCGCGCCTTCTGCGAGCCGCACCATCCGCAGGGCTTCGCCGGACCGGAACTGCGCGAGGCGGGGATGCTGATCGAGCCCGCCGTGCCCGATCCCGCGCTCGTGCCGCGCGCGGTCGGCACCTCCTGCCGGATCTGCCCGCGCGCGGGCTGCCCCGCCCGGCGCGAGCCCTCGATCCTGCTCGAAGGCTCCTGAGGGGCCGCGCGCCCGGCGAAGGGCCGGCTTCCCCCTTCGGAGAGGCCGCCCGCCCCCCGGACGGGCGTCCCTTGCCCCTCCTCGCGCTTTGACAGCACCGGTTTTTCGGCTGATAGTTGCCGACGGGGCAGGGGAGGCCCCGGTGCAGGTTCCGGGGGGATGGTTCATGACGGCGCATGTGCTGCTGATCGAGGACGAGCCGAACATCGCCGAGGCGATCCGCTTCATCCTCATGCGCGACGGGCTGAAGGTCTCGACCCATGCGGGCGGAGCGGATGCGATCGAGGTGGTGCGCACGTCGCAGCCGGACCTGCTGATCCTCGATCTGATGCTGCCGGGCATGAGCGGCTTCGACATCCTCTCGGCGCTGCGCGCCGATCCCCAGACCGAGGATCTGCCGGTCCTGATGCTGAGCGCCAAGGGGCAGGTCCGAGACCGCGCGGCGGCCAAGAAGGCGGGAGTGGATGCCTTCATGTCGAAGCCCTTCTCGAATGCCGAGATGCTGGCTTCGGTCCGGGCGCTGGTGCCGCGATGAGCCGGCGTCGCTCGCCGCTCTTTCTCGCGCGGCGATCCTACCGGAGGCGGCGGCTCCGCGATGCCGCGCGGCTCCTGCCGATCTTCGGCGCGTTCCTCTTCCTCCTGCCGATCCTGTGGGAGCCGGCCGCGACCGACCGGCGCGACACCGCTCCCGACGGGGTCTATCTCTTCGCGGTCTGGGCGCTCCTGATCCTCGCGGCCGCCGGCATGTCCCGGGGCCTGAAGGCCGAGGCGCTCGAGGATGGGGCCGAGGCGGGCGATCCGCCGGAGGGCAGGGCGGGCTGATGCCGTTCGATCTCCTCGTCCTCTCGTGCCTCTGCTACGTCATCCTGCTCTTCCTCGTGGCCTTCCTTGTCGAGCGCCGGGCGGTGGGCGAGGCGCTGCCCTGGCTGCGGTCGCCGCTCGTCTATACGCTCTCGCTCTCGATCTACTGCACCGCCTGGACCTTCTACGGCGCGGTGGGATATGCGGCGCGCTCGGGCCTCGAATATCTCACGATCTATCTCGGCCCGACGCTCGTCTTCGTCGGCTGGTGGTGGGTGCTGCGCAAGCTGGTGCGGATCGGGCGGCAGCAGCGCGTGACCTCGATTGCGGACCTGATCTCCTCGCGCTATGGCAAGTCGAACCTGCTCGGCGTGCTCGTCACGCTGCTCTGCGTGGTGGCCGCCACGCCCTATATCGCGCTCCAGCTCCAGTCCGTCACGCTGAGCTTCAGCGTCTTCGCCAGCGGCCCGCACGAGGGCTGGCAGATGCCCGACCGTGACAGCACCGCGATCTGGGTCGCGGGGGGGCTTGCGCTCTTCACCATCCTCTTCGGCACGCGGAAGCTCGATGCCAACGAGCAGCATACGGGCATCGTCACCGCCATCGCCGTCGAGGGGATCGTGAAGCTCGTGGCGCTGGTGGCGGTGGGCAGCTATGTCGTCTGGGGGGTGGCCGACGGGCCCGCCGACGTGATCGCCCGCATCGACCGCTCGGCCATCGCCGACTGGGAGCTCGCCCCCTCGCGCTGGGCGGGCCTCACCTTCCTGTCGGCCGCAGCCGTGGTCTGCCTGCCGCGCATGTTCCAGGTGCTGGTGGTCGAGACCGGGGACGAGCGCCACCTCGCCACGGCGAGCTGGGCCTTCCCGCTCTACATGTTCCTGATGAGCCTCTTCGTGGTGCCGATCGCGGTCGTGGGGCTCGAGCTTCTGCCCGAGGGCGCCAATCCCGACCTCTTCGTGCTCACCGTGCCGCTCGACCGCGGGCAGGGCGGGCTGGCCATGCTGGCCTTCCTCGGCGGCTTCTCCTCGGCCACGGCGATGGTGATCGTGGCCGCGGTGGCGCTGGCCACGATGGTGTCGAACCATATCGTCATGCCGCTCTGGCTGTCGCTGCGCCCGACGCCGGCCGTCAGCGGCGACGTGCGCCGCCTCGTGCTGCTCGCCCGGCGGATCTCCATCGCGGGCGTTCTGGGGCTGGGCTACGGCTATTACCGCTTCTCGGGCGGCTCGGGCGCGCTGGCCGCCATCGGCCTCATCTCCTTCGTGGGCGTGGCCCAGATCCTGCCCGCGATGCTGGGCGGCATCTTCTGGCGCGGCGCCACCCGCACGGGCGCGCTCTGGGGCCTCGGCCTCGGCTTCGGGGGCTGGGTCTATACGCTGTTCCTCCCCTCCTTCGGCCCCGACGCGATCTTCTCGGCCCGCCTCCTCGCCGAGGGACCGTTCGGGATCGGCTGGCTCCGTCCGCAGGCGCTGTTCGGGGTCGAGGGGATGGATCCGCTGATCCATTCGATGTTCTGGTCGCTCATCCTGAACGGCACCGTCTTCTGCGGCGCCTCGCTCGTGACCTTTCCGGGCCCGCTCGAGCGGTTGCAGGGCGCGGCCTTCGTCAATGTGTTCGAGACCGGCAACCGCGGCCCGCAGGGATGGGCGCAGGGCAAGGCGGAATCCGAGGAGCTTCTGGTGATGGCGCAGCGCATCCTCGGCGAGGAGCCGGCGCTGGCGCTCTTCCAGTCCGAGGCGCGCGCGCAGGGAAAGGAGGGCTATCTGCCCGACCCGGTCCCCGGCTTCGTCGAGCGGCTCGAGCGGCGGCTTGCGGGCTCGGTCGGCGCGGCCACAGCCCATGCGATGCTGGCCCAGCTGGCCGGGCGCGCCGCCGTCTCGGTCGAGGATCTGATGGCGGTGGCGAACGAGACCGCGCAGATCATGGAATATTCCGCGCGCCTCGAGGCCCAGCAGGAGGAGCTGACCCGCACCGCGCGCCAGCTGCGCGAGGCCAACGAGAAGCTCACGCAGCTGTCGGTGCAGAAGGACGCCTTCCTCAGCCAGATCAGCCACGAGCTGCGCACCCCCATGACCTCGATCCGCGCCTTCTCCGAGATCCTGATGGAGGGCGACCTGCCGCCCGAGATGGCCGCGCGCCACGCCCGCATCATCCACGACGAGGCCATCCGGCTCACCCGGCTGCTCGACGATCTGCTCGACCTCTCGGTGCTCGAGAACGGATCGGTGCAGCTCAACCTCGGGCTCGCCAATCTCCAGCAGATGATCGATCGCGCCCTGCGGTCGGCCGCGCACACCCGCCCCGAGCGCGGCTTCACCATCCATCGCGATCCCACGGCCGAGAACATCTTCCTGTTCACCGACGGCGACCGGCTGGCGCAGGTCTTCATCAATCTGATCTCGAACGCGCGCAAATACTGCGATGCGGACTATCCCGAGCTGCGGATCTCGGTGCGCCAGAAGGGCGGCCGCGTGACGGTCGACTTCATCGACAACGGCTCGGGGATCTCGAAGGAGAGCCAGGAGCTGATCTTCGAGAAGTTCGCCCGGCTTTCGGACCAGACCCGGGCCGGAGGGGCGGGCCTCGGCCTCGCGATCTGCCGCGAGGTGATGGCCAACCTCGGCGGCACCATCACCTATCTGCCGGGGCAGGGGGGCGCGGCCTTCCGCGTGACCCTGCCCTTGCGGCTGCAGCGCGCCGCCTGAGCGCGGGCACCGGCGCCTCCCGGGCGCCTTGGGACCGGCGGCCTGAAGGCCGCTTCCGGCTCCTGCCCCCACCGGAGCCCTGTGCGCCTTTCCCGGCAAAGAGCGGCCCCTCTGCCGGAGCACCGTCAAGAGATCGCAGCCTGTCCGATGTCAGGCGGAGGACCGAGGACCCGGGTTCGGAAACCCAATCCGCAGGCACGCCATGGCGCAGGCACCGGCGGTCGCTGGCGGCGGATGGACCTCGCCGGGACCGCGGCCTCCAGTCCCGGCGACGCGGCCTTCCGCCATCAACTGTTTCTCAATCCTGCCATGTCAGAAGGGCAGGGCAGCGGCATGTGGGAAGCGACGGTGACGGAGAGCGTGCTCAGGCGCAAGATCGAGGCGAGGGCCCGGCCGGCGGTGCCCCAGGTCACCGGCGCCGAGCGGGGCCTGCGGCTGGCGCTGGCCCGCGCCGGGCGCGACGCCTTCGCCCTCGCCCTCGACGTGCCGCGGCTCGATTGCCTGCGCCGCTCTCTCACCGAACTCCTCGAGATGCCCGAGGATCTGTCGTTCTATGCGGTGCTCGAAGGGCCGGGCGAGGGGCTCGGGCTCATCGCCCTGTCCCCGCCGCTGCTCGCCGGGCTGGTCGAGGTCCAGACCGTGGGCCGGGTCAGGCCGCAGCCCGCCGCCACCCGCAAGCCCAGCCGCACCGACGCGGCCATGGTGCAGGATTTCATCGACCGCGCCCTGGCCGAACTCGACCTCCTCCTGATCGAGGACGAGGATCGGGTCTGGGCCAGCGGCTTCCGCTATGCCTCGTTCCTCGACGATCCCCGGCCGCTGGGCCTCCTGCTCGAGGATTGTCCCTACCGCGTGCTGGTGGCCGAGGTGGACCTGGCCCTCGGCGCCAAGAGCGGGCAGCTTCTCCTCGCCGTGCCGGCCGACGGCCGCGGAGAGCTGCCCCATCACGGCGGGCAGGACGAGGCTCCTCCGCCGCTCTCCGATTTCGGCGCGGCCATGGCCGAGCAGGTGATGGCGGTGGATTGCCGGCTCGAGGCGGTTCTCGGCCGCATCACCCTGCCGCTCGCCCATGTCCTCGACTGGCAGCCGGGCGATACGGTGCCGCTGCCGCAGGCCACGCTCGACCATATCCTCTTCGTGGGGCTCGACGGCCATCCGGTCGCCGAGGGCCGGCTCGGCCAGCATCGCGGGATGCGCGCCGTGCGCCTTGCGCCCCTGGCGGAGGCGGCCGAGCCGCCGCCCGCCCTGCCCGAGTTCGAGCCCGATGAGGATCTGTCCTTCGCCATGACGGGCACGGACGAGTGAAGCGCACGCCTTCTCCCTGCCTCCCGGGCCGCCGGGCGGATCAGAGCGGGAGCGAGGCCCTGGGGGGCTCTCTCCGGATCGCGGCCGGCAGGAGGCTGCGCGGCTTTCAGGCCGCGATGTCGGCCAGCGCCTCGCGGCACCGCACCCCGAGGGCGTCTGTCAGCCGCGCTCCCGCGCGAGACGGTCGATCTCGTGGCGCAGCCCTTCGAGCTGGTAGCCATGCCGGGCGGGCAGGCCGATCAGCTCGTCCGTCGGCATCCGACCGGCGTTGGCCAGCGCCCAGACCACCGAGGAGCGGTTGCCCGAGGCGCAGTAGGCCAGCACCGGGCCGCCGGCCTGATCGATCGCCTCGCGCTGGCGCTCGACATTCTCGAGCGTGACGGCGCCGCCGATCACCGGATTTGCGATGAAGGTGAAGCCCTCGGCCTCCGCCGCCCGGCGCATCTCCTCGGTCTGGAGATGGGGCGGGATCTCGCCATCCGGCCGGTTGTCGATGATCGTGGTGAAGCCTGCGGTGCGGAGCGCCGGAAGCTCCTCCTGCGAGATCTGAGGCGAGACGGCGTAGCGGTCGGTCAGGGGGCGAAAGCTCATGGGGTCCTCGTGCTGCAGCGCGGCTGAGGGCGACCTTATCGCCCCCCGCCGCAGGAGGAAAGGCCGCAGGCCTCCCCTTCACGGCGCGGCGAGCCCCTCCGGCAGCCGGCGCAATGCGGTGCGGCGCCAGCCCTGCGGAGGCCAAGCCCCCTCACCGCCATCCTGCGGTCCCGTCGCCCGTGCGGTCATCTGCGCCCCCGCTCGGAACCCCCCGGGACTGCCGGGGGCGGTGCCCTCGGCGAAGGGCTTAAATCATTGACCTGCATCAAGGAGGGGCTGCAGGCCTTCGCCTAACCTTCGGCAACCAGAGGAGGTGGCCCATGATCGACATTCCCCGTCGCAAGGCCCAGCTCGAGGCGCGGCTGGCCGACCTCGGGGCCCGTCTCGAAGGGATCGAGGCAGAGCTCGACTCGCACAATTCGCGCGACTGGGAAGAGCTTGCCACCGAACGCGAGACCGAGGAGGTGCTGGAAAGCATGGGAACCTCGGGTCAGCAGGAAATCCGCGCGATCACGGCGGCGCTCGCCCGGATCGCCGCGGACGAATATGGCTACTGCGTCAGATGCGGGGCCGAAATCGGCGAAGCGCGGCTCGATGTGCTGCCCTACACGCCCTTCTGCCGCAAGTGCGCCGGGTGACCGGCGGAGGAGGATCCATGTCGTTCGAACCTAAACCCGAGACTGCCCGCAGCCTCCCGCAAGAGGAAGAGGCCGCGCCGCTGGAGAGCCTCGCCCATCTTCTCGCCGAAATGCAGGGGCTTGCTTTGGTGATGCCCGCCGTCGACAGGACCGATGCCGAGATCGAGGCCGACTTCGACAACATGCCGGTGTGATCCGGCCGGGGCTCGCTGTCACACAGGCATCGGCCTGCGGTCATCGCCCGGAGAGGCCGCAACGTCAGGCACTCGCGGCTCCGGGCCGGGTTCGAGGACGGCACCCGTGAAGCGTCCTCGCTCGGGGAAGGTGCCCTGCGGCCTGCGCAAGAGGGCTCAGCCGAGCAGGATGCCCAGCACCACGCACATGAGCCCCAGCGCCGACACGCCGAGCGCCGCCACATTCAGCACGACCACGCGCTGCAGGCGCTCGCGCATCGCCGCGTCGTCGAGCCCGGACCGCCGCGCCTGAAGCGCGAGCCAGAAGCACCAGACAAGCCCGCCCACACCGGCGAGCGAGATCAGGGCTCCGATCCAGATCATCCATTCCATGCGCGTCTCCCGCTGACCTGCGCGCGGCCTAGCCCGCCTGCGCGGCCCTGGCAAGGGCGCTCTCCGCCTTCAGCCGCTTGATCCGGCCCCCCGGCCCGCGATAGGAGGGGCGCCAACGAGACCGAGAGGCAGAGACATGAGCGACCCGCTGGATTCCTACAACGTCACCGCCGACGAGCTGCGCCAGTTCATCGAGCGCTACGAGCAGCTCGAGGCCGAGAAGAAGGACGTGACCGAGCAGCAGAAAGAGCTGATGGCGGAAGCCAAGGGCCGCGGCTACGACACGAAGGTGATGAAGAAGGTCGTGGCCCTGCGCAAGCGCAAGCCCGACGACATCGCCGAGGAAGAGACGATCCTCGAACTCTACAAATCCGCCCTCGGGATGGGCTGAGGCCGCGGGACTTGGGCTGAGGCCCCGGACGGCCGCGGGACGCCGCCTCGGATCCGCCCCGCGCGGCGAGGCGGCCCCTCTCCGCCGCAGGCCCCTGTCCAAGGCCCGCACGGCGAGGCGGGCCATCTCCGCTGCGGGTCCCTGTCCGGGGCCTGCATGCCGATCCGGAGCGCCGGCTTTCTGGACAGCAAAACCGCATTCCGCTAAGGGGCAGGGATGCTGGACCCCCATCGGACCGATCTGCCTGCCGCACGGGCGGGGCTGCGTCTGCCGCGCCCCGACGGCTGGTCGCTGGGCGCGATCGCCATCGCGGCGCTCGTCCTCATGCCGATCGTCTCGGTGATCTGGATCGCCTTCCACCCGGTCGAGAACATCTGGCCGCATCTGCTCTCGTCGGTGCTGCCGCGTTACCTGACGAACACGCTCGTGCTGATGGGGGGCGTTGCGGCGCTGACCGCCATGGTGGGGACGGGGGCGGCCTGGCTCGTGACCATGTACCGCTTTCCGGGGGCGCGGATCCTCGATCATGCGCTGCTGTTTCCGCTCGCGATCCCGGCCTATATCGGCGCCTATGCGCTGGCGGATTTCCTCGATTATTCCGGCGCCCTGCAGACGGCTCTGCGCGGTTTCATGGGCTGGCAATCGGCGCGCGACTACTGGTTCCCCGAGGTCCGCTCGCGCGGGGCGGCGATCCTCGTGCTGTCCTCGGCGCTCTATCCTTATGTCTATCTGCTGGCGCGCGCGGCCTTTCGCGAGCAGTCGGGCGCTTCCTACGAGGTGGCGCGGGCGCTGGGCAAGGGGCCGTGGGGGCTCTTCCTGCGGGTGGGCCTGCCGCTCGCCCGTCCCGCCATCGCGGCGGGGGTGGCGCTTGCGATGATGGAGACGGTGGCCGACTTCGGCACGGTCGAGCATTTCGGGGTCCAGACGCTGACGACCGGCATCTTTTCGGTCTGGTTGACAGCCGGCAACGCCGGCGGTGCGGCGCAGATCTCGGGCGTGGTGCTGGTGCTGATCTTCCTTCTCGTCGCCCTCGAGCGGGTGGGGCGGCGGAACGCACGCTTCCACCGCATGTCGCGCGGCGCGCGCCCTATCCAGCCCCTGACGCTCACCCGGGGGCGCGGCTGGATCGCCTGCGGCTTCTGTCTCCTGCCGGTCGTCACGGGCTTCCTGCTGCCGGTCGCGGTGATGCTGAACCACGCGCTGCGCAAGCCCGACGCCTGGACCTCGCCGGGCCTTCTGAAGGCGCTCGGCAACACGCTGACCGTGGGCGGGAGTGCCGCGATCCTGACGGTGGGGGCCGCGCTCTTTCTCGTCTACGGGGTGCGGCTTGCCGGCCGGGGCCTGCCGCGGCTCGTGCTGCCGCTCACGCTTCTGGGCTATGCCGCGCCGGGGGCGGTGCTGGCCTTGGGGCTTCTGATCCCGCTGGCGGCCCTCGACCACCGGATCGCGGATGCGATGGCGGCGCTGACCGGGCACGATCCGGGGCTCCTGCTGACGGGCACGGCGGCGGCGCTGGTGCTGGCCTATATGGTGCGCTTCTTCGGCGTGGCGCAGGGCGCGGTGGATTCGGCCTTCGGGCGGATCTCGCCCAGCCTGCCGATGGCGGCGCGGTCGCTCGGGCGCAGGCCGGGCTCGGTGCTGGCCTCGGTCTATCTGCCGCTGATGCGCGGCTCGGTCGCGACCGCGTTGCTCGTGGTCTTCGTCGACTGCGTGAAGGAGCTGCCCGCGACGCTGCTCCTGCGGCCCTTCAACTACAACACGCTCGCCACCCGCGCCCACGAACAGGCGAGCCTCGAGCGGCTGGGCGAGGCGGCGCCGGCGGCGCTTCTCGTCATGCTGGTGGGGCTTGCGGCGGTGGCGCTGCTGGCACGGGCCAACCGGGCGCGGTGAGGCAGGTGCCGCCGTCCCGGCCGGCGGGAAGGACGGTTCGTCCTCATGCCCGATATGCAGAGTCCGCGTGGCTCAATCGCAGCGGTGGCGCGTGACCGATTTCAGCACGAGGCGCGTGGCCTCGGGCGGAATGGCGGCGAGGGCCGCCTCTTCGGTCGGGAATTCGAGCGGGCTGCCATCGGGATAATGCCGGTCGAATTCGAGCTTGTCCTGGGCGGTGACCCAGGCGAGGACGTAGGATGTCCTGAGGTCTTCCTGTTCCATGCTGCACTCCTCCGCACAGGCATTCGACCCCTCCCGCGATCGAGGGTCAAGGAGCCGGAGGTGCGACCTTTGCGCAAGGGGAAGGCCGCCCGGACCGAAGCCCGGGCGGGCGCGTGTCAGCCGGCGAGCCAGGCGTTGAAACGCTCGTTCAGCTCGGTGTCGTGATCGACCCAGAACTCGTAGTCCGAAGCGAGCGCATTCGTCATGTTCTCGGGGCTCGTGGGCAGGTGCGGCGCCATCTCGGTCTTGCCGTCCATGAAGGTGCCGACGAGCGGCGCCGAGGATTTGCGCGGCGGGCCGTAGCTGATCCATTCCGCGGCCTTGGCCAGCGGCTCGGCGCTGGTCGAGAAGGCCACGAAATCCTTGGCGAGCTCGAGGTTCGGCGCGCCCTTCGGGATCACCCAGCCTTCGACCTCGTAGACCTGCCCGTCCCAGACGATCTCGAACGGCTTGTTCTCGGTGATGGCGGCGTTGAAGATCCGGCCGTTGTAGGCGATGGTCATGGCCACCTCGCCATCCGCCAGCAGCTGCGGCGGCTGGGCGCCGGCTTCCCACCAGACGATCTGGCTCTTGATCGAATCGAGTTTCTTGAAGGCGCGCTCCACGCCTTCGTCGGTGCGCAGCATGTCATAGACCTCGGCCGCCGGCACGCCATCGGCGAGGAGCGCCATTTCGAGGTTCACCTTGGCCGACTTGCGCATCCCGCGCTTGCCCGGGAACTTCTCCAGATCGAAGAAATCGGCGAGCTTGGCGGGGGCCGCCCCATCGGCGAACTTCGAGGCGTCATAGGCCAGCACGGTCGAGAAGACGTCCGTCGCCACGAAGCAATCGGCGAGCGAGCCGGGCAGGAAATCCTCTTCGGCGGGGGTGCCGTCGGGCCCGGCCGGCAGGATGGCCGGATCGATCTCCTCGAGCAGTCCCTCATCGCAGAGCCGGACGGCATCGGCATATTCGACGCTGGCCACGTCGGTGGTGACATTGCCCGATTCGACCTGCGCCTTGATCGGCGTGGCCGGGTTGTCGGTGTCGACAGACACCACGCCCACGCCGGTCTTCGCCGTGAACGGCTTGTGGTAGGCCTCGATCTGGCTGGTCGTATAGGCCCCGCCCCAGCCGAGGACGGCAATCTGGTCCGCCGCAGCGGGCAGGGCGAAGCCTGCCAGGGCCGTGGACAGAAGGATGATGCGCCTCACTGAATTCTCCCCTGTTGATCTCATGCGGGTTCCGTCCCGCAGACATGGCCCCGTCCGGTCCGGACGGAGCAGGACGAGGCTACGGGGGCGACTTCCGGGAAGTCAATTGCTTCGGGCGCAGGCCCGCGCCATCGGTGCGTGACCATCGCGAGAAGTTCGGGCGAAGCGCGGCTGGGCGGCGCGGGCCGTGCCCCGGCAGGGCCGCCGCAAAAATCGGCGTGGGCTAGCCGGGTTTGCCCAAGGGCCGTGCGGTTTCTGGCTGGTCCGTGGAGGACCCCGACGCGAGGGAGCCGGTCGGTGCGCGGGGCCGCCGCGACCCCGGTCCGGCAAGCGCCTTGCGAGGCTACGGTATGGATCGATCTCGCAGCGGCTGCCCCTTGGCCTCGGATCCGCGAGACGTGGGCCTCGGGTCCGCTCGCGGGCTGCGACGAAGCACCGCGGTCCGGCGCCGGGCGGCCGTGGCCGCATCCCACGGGCAGCGGCGCGGGGACGGCCGGGGGCCCATCTTCTCGCGGCACTGTTTCAGGAATGGAAGATTCCCGTTTCCAATCCGGGGGCTAACGAGGCCGAGTCGACGGTCATTTTACCGCGCTGACATCGAATTTTCTATCGGCGGGATCAATTAGCAAAAACGGATCAACCTGAGATGTAAAAAGGGATAGGGAATAAATCTCGTTAGCAGGCGGACCTGTCTAATTGGGCTAGGGGCTGCTTGTTGACAGAAAATAAGCACATTCTTAAGAATGGGGTGAAATTCGAAAGTAAGTGGACGACGCCCCGAAAGACGCTGCACCTCGACACAAGAACAGCATCGAGAGGGCTTGAACAGTGAAGCAGATGCCGCGGTGGCATCACGACCGGTTATTGCGCCGGGCGTGCCCGATCGGAGTTTCGTAAATGGACGGAAGCCTTATTCCGGTCGATGTGACCGGTCGTGATTCTTTTGCGCCTCGTTTCCGCCGCCGGAAGGTCATTCTCGTTACGGGAGGAGCCGGATTTGTGGGCTCTCATCTCTGCGAGCGGCTGATTGCCGAGGGCCATTCGGTCGTCTGTCTCGACAATCTCCTGACCGGCCGCAAACAGAATGTGGCAGGGCTGCTCGACCATCCCCAGTTCCGCTTCCTCGAACAGGACATCCTGAGCCGGATCGACTGGCAGGGGCCGCTGGACGAGATCTACAACCTCGCCTGTGCGGCCTCTCCGCCGCTTTACCAGCGGGACCCGATCCATACGTTCCGCACCTGCACCGAGGGTGTGCTGAACCTGCTGGCGCTGGCGCGCGCCACGGGGGCGCGCATCCTGCAGGCCTCGACCTCCGAGGTCTATGGCGATCCCGAGATCTCGCCCCAGCACGAGGGCTACCGCGGCTGCGTCAATACGGTGGGTCCGCGGGCCTGCTACGACGAGGGCAAGCGCGCGGCCGAGACCTTGTTCTGGGAGTTCGGGGCCCATCAGGGCCTCGAGGTGCGGATCGCGCGGATCTTCAACACCTACGGGCCGCGGATGAGCCCCGAGGATGGCCGGGTCGTGTCGAACTTCATCGTTCAGGCGCTGACCCGCAGCGACATCACCCTCTATGGCGACGGGATGCAGACCCGCTCCTTCTGCTATGTGGACGATCTCGTGGCCGGGCTGATGGCGCTGATGGCGTCGGAGGTGAGCGAGCCGGTCAATCTCGGCAATCCGGGCGAGTTCACGATGCGCGAGCTGGCCGAGATGGTGCTGGCCCAGACCGGCTCTCCCTCGCGGCTGGTCCATCGGCCGCTGCCGGTCGACGATCCGCGCCAGCGCCGGCCCGACATCTCGCAGGCGGCGCGGCTTCTCGGCTGGGCGCCGACGGTGCCGCTGGCCGAAGGCATCGCCCGGACCATCCGGCATTTCGCGGGCGAGCCTCAGGTCGCCCGGGCGCGCGAGGCTCTGCTGGACCATGCCTGACACGATCCTGGTGACGGGTGGCGCGGGCTTCATCGGCTCGCACACCTGCAAGGCGCTGCGGCGCGCGGGCTATCGCCCGGTGAGCTTCGACAATCTCTCGACTGGCCATGCCGATGCCGTGCGCTTCGGCCCGCTGGTGCAGGGAGACGTGCGCGACCCGCGGGCCGTCGAGGCCGCGCTGCGCGCCCACGATGCCCGGGCGGTGATCCATTTCGCGGCTTCGGCCTATGTGGGCGAGTCCATGGCGGACCCGGCGAAATATTACGACAACAATGTGGGCGGCATGATCGGCCTCGTGCAGGGCTGCCGCGCCGCGGGCGTCTCGCGCATCGTCTTCTCCTCGAGCTGCGCGACCTACGGGACGCCCGACCGGCTGCCGATCCGCGAGACGACGCCGCAGCGGCCGATCAATCCCTATGGCCGCACCAAGCTGATCGGCGAGGAGATCCTGCGCGATCTCGCTGTCGAGGGGATGCGCCATGTGGCCTTGCGCTACTTCAACGCGGCCGGCGCCGACCCGGAGGGCGAGCTCGGCGAACGGCACGATCCCGAGACGCACCTTCTGCCGCTCGCGCTGCGCGCGGCCTCGGGGCAGGACGGGCCGCTCGCGATCTTCGGCACCGACTATCCGACGCCCGACGGCACCTGCATCCGCGACTATATCCATGTGGCGGATCTGGCCCGGGCCCATGTGCTGGCGCTGGGTCGGCTGATGGCGGGCGGCGAGAGCCTTGCCGTGAACCTCGGCACGGGCCGCGGCCAGTCGGTGCGCGAGATCGTGGCCGCGATCGAGCGGATCACGGGGCGCGCGGTGCCGGTCCGGCTCGAGGCGCGGCGCCCGGGCGATCCGGCAGAGCTGGTGGCCGACCCCGCGCTGGCGGCGGCCGAACTCGGCTTCCGCACCCGGATCTCCGACATCGCATCCATCGTGCGCCATGCCGCGCCCCGGTTCGGACTGGAGCCCGCCCGTGTCGAAGCGGCATGATGCGCGGCGCGCCCGCGCCCGGCTGAAACGGCAGGCCCGCCGGAGGGTCGCAGCGACCGCCGCCCCCTTCAGCGCGCCGCTGATGACCGGACGGCAACGGGCGCGCTATGCGGCGGTGACGGCTCTCTGGGCGGCGGGCCTCGTCTTCTTCTGGTCCTGGTGGCTCGATCCTGCCCATTTCATCGGCTGGGGCGGGTTCCTCCTCGTCACCATCCCGCTCCTGTGGCTGAGCGCGCTGCAGCTCTATTTCGTCGTGATCCTGTTCCAGTCGCAACGCTCCGCCGCGCCCGATCCGGTGCCCGGCCGCTGGCGCGTGGCCATGATCGTGACCAAGACCCCTTCCGAGCCGTTCGAGGTGGTCCGCCGCACGCTCGAGGCGATGCTGGCGCAGGATTATCCCCACGACACCTGGCTTGCCGACGAGGATCCCTCGCCCGAGACCGCCGCCTGGTGCGCGGCGCATGGGGTGAGGATCTCGTGCCGGAAGGGCCGCGCGGACTATCACCGGCCGGTCTGGCCGCGGCGCACGCGCTGCAAGGAGGGCAACCTCGCCTTCTTCTACGACCACTGGGGCTACCGGGACTATGATATCGTCTCGCAGCTCGACGCGGACCACATGCCCCAGCCGGGCTACCTGCGCGAGATCCTGCGCCCCTTCGCCGATCCGAAGGTGGGCTATGTCAGCGCCCCCAGCATCTGCGCGGCCAATGCCCCCGAAAGCTGGGCTGCCCGCACGCGGCTGCACACCGAGGCGGCCTTCCACGGCGCCTTCCAGACCGGCTATGCCGGGGCGCTGACGCCCATGTGCATCGGCTCGCATTATGCGGTGCGGACGCGGGCGCTCCGCGAGGTGGGCGGCCTCGGGCCGGAACTCGCCGAGGATCATTCGACCTCGATGCTGCTGGCCGCGGGCGGCTGGCGCGGCGTTCATGCCATCGACGCGATTGCCTATGGCGACGGGCCCGCCAATGTGGCCGACCTTGCCACGCAGGAATTCCAGTGGTCGCGCAGCCTGCTCACGCTGCTTTTGTCGCACACGCCGCGCTATCTGGGCCGGCTGCCGGGGCGGCTGAAGTTCCTCTTCATCGTCTGCCAGCTCTGGTACCCGCTCTTCGCGCTGGTCATGCTGATGATGTATGTGGCGCCGGCGCTGGCGCTCCTCTTCGACATGCGCTTCGCCGATGTCACCTATCCGGGCTTCATCTTCCATGCGCTGCCTGCGGTGACGGCCCTCACAGCCTTCGCCTGGCTCCTGCGGCACGACGGCTTCTGCCGGCCCATCGATGCGCCCGTCTTCTCGTGGGAGAAGGCGCTGTTTCTGGCGCTGCAATGGCCGTGGGTGCTCTGGGGCTGCGCCATGGCGGTGCGCGACCGCGTGACCGGACGTTTCGTCGATTTCCGCATCACGCCGAAGGGCTCGGCGGCAAGCCGCCGCATCCCGCCCAAGATCGTCGCGATCTATGTGGCGCTGGCCACGGGCTGCGTGCTGCCGGTGTTTCTGGCCGACGAGCTGGCCGAGGCGCGGGGCTTCCTCTTGCTCACGCTGCTGAACGCCGTTCTCTACGGCAGCCTCGTCCTTGTGATGGTCTGGCACCATCTGCGGCAGATCGGCGCCTTCTGGCGCGATCAGCTGGGGGATCTCGCGCTGCAGGGCACGGCGGTGGCGGCCCTCTTCGCGCTGGTGATCGCGGGCGGGCTCAGCCGGGGAACGGAGAGCCTTGCGGCGCTGGCCTTCGGGCTCGAGCCGCTGCGGATCACGCGGGCGGAATATGTCGTGTCGGGCGCGGGCAGCGGGACGGTGCCGCAGGTGCGGTTCCGCTTCGCGCCGGACTGGAACAGCGGCCCCCTCTTCGGGGGGCAGGGGTAGGAGGAAGACGAGCATGAAGCGGACGGGAAGGCAGATCCTGCGCAGTGCGGCCCTCGGGGCGGCGATCGGCCTCTGCGGCGCTGTCTCGGGGGCGCTGGCGGCGCCGCCCGGCGACCTGCCGTACGGCGCCTACGATCCGGGCGGCGACTATCGCGACGATGGCGATCTGGTGATCGAGCATCTCTTCCTTCCGTGGGAAGACGTCTATCTGCCCTCGCTGGTCGATGCCGACGGCTATGCGCGCGCCCGCAACCGCGCGCTGATCGTGACCCTCGAGCCCTGGACCTGGACGCGCTCGGAACGCAACACGGCCGAGGCCCTGCGCGAGGGCATCCGCCGCGGCGCCTATGACGCCAACATGAAGGCGGTGTGCGACGTGCTGGCGACGCTCCGGAGCCCGGTCACGCTGCGCTGGGCCCATGAGATGGAGAACAGCGACGGCCAGTTCATCTGGTCGGGCTGGGATCCCGAGGATTACATCTCGGCCTTCCGGCACATGACCGACATCTGCCGCGCCTCGGCGCCGAACGTGCGCGTCATGTGGTCGCCCGCCGGCGAGGAGGGGCTCGAGGCCTATTATCCGGGCGACGACTATGTGGATCTGGTGGGGATCTCGGTCTTCGGCCTGCAGGCGAACGACCGGTTCGAGGTGGGCCGCGACCGCAGCTACACCGAGGTGCTGGGCCCGCGGTATCAGCGCGCCGCGCAGTTCGGCAAGCCGGTCGTCGTGGCCGAGCTCGGCATGTCGGGCAGCGCCGATTATGTCGCGTCGTGGGACCAAGCCCTGCGCCAGCCCGAGGGCAGCTACCCGAACCTCGTGGGCGTCGTCTATTACGATCAGAAGGAGGTTTATGCCTGGCCGCACGGTTTCGGCCTGCCGGACTGGAGGCTCGAGTTCCGGGTCACGGACTAGCCGCAGCTGCGACATCCTGACCGTCCGATTGTATCCATTCGAGACGACCCGCCCGAAAGAGGCCATCTTCAGGCCCATCTGCGGGCGTGATCGGCGCCCAGAACTGCCGGTAGTGATAAGATACCGGCACGATGATCCTCGGTTGTGAAGGTTGAAATTTCCTCAACCTGACCGATTTCCTTCGTGTCAAGCGAAGGAGATCCGATCATGGTGCCTGCTCGCAGACTCTTCGCCGGACTGGGCGTGACGCTGCTCCTGTCCGTGCCGCAGATCACGGAAGCCTCGAACGACACCGCCCGCGCCTCGGCGAGCCGCGGCACGGTCCACACCCAGAGCGCCGGCACCTTCAACTGGCTGGCGCCGCCCGCGGTGACGCGGGCCTCCGTCCGAAGCGAGGGCGTCCGCACCCGGCGCCAGATCGGCAACGGCTCCTGGATCTGCTCTCCCGCAGGCTTCGGCCGCGGGTCCCGCTGCTACGCCAACTGAGGCGCGCGCCCCGGCACCGGCTCCGCCTTCCCTGATCCTTCCCTGACCGCCGCCGGATTACGTTGCGTCCTGCTCGCTTTACACGGGACCGGCGGCTGATAACCTCGCGTCCGGGGACAGGAGGGGAGGCAGGATGGATTTCGCGCTGAGCGAGGAGCAGCAGGCGATCTTCGACATGGCGCGCGCATTCGGGGCCGAGGAGATCGCCCCCCATGCGCGGGCATGGGAAGAGGCGGGGGCGATCCCCCGCACGCTCTGGCCCAAGGTGGCAGAGCTGGGCCTGGGCGGGGTCTATGTCTCGGAAGATCATGGAGGATCCGGGCTCGGGCGGCTCGATGCGACGCTCGTCTTCGAGGCGCTCGCCATGGCCTGCCCGTCGGTTGCGGCGTTCCTGTCGATCCACAATATGTGCGCGGGCATGATCGACCGCTACGGCTCGGAGGCGCTGAAGGCGCGCTGGCTGCCGGGCATCTGCTCGCTCACCACGCTCGTCTCCTACTGCCTGACCGAGCCCGGAGCCGGATCGGATGCGGCGGCGCTGCGCACCCGCGCCGAAGTCGCCCCCGAAGGCTACCGGCTGAGCGGGACCAAGGCCTTCATCTCCGGCGGCGGCTATTCGGACGCCTATCTCACCATGTGCCGCACCGGCGGCGCGGGGCCGAAGGGCATCTCGACGCTCCTCGTGCCGGCGGGAACCGCGGGTCTCAGCTTCGGCGGGCTCGAGGACAAGATGGGCTGGCGCGCGCAGGAGACGCGGCAGGTGCAGTTCGACGCATGCCTCGTGCCGGCGGATCTTCTGGTCGGCGAGGAGGGCCGGGGCTTTGCCTATGCGATGGCAGGGCTCGACGGCGGGCGGCTCAATATCGCGGCCACCGCATTGGGCGGCGCGCAGGCAGCCTTCGACGCGACCCGCGCCTATATGGCGGAACGACGCGCCTTCGGACAGCGGCTCGACGGGTTTCAGGCGCTCCAGTTCCGGCTGGCCGAGATGGAGGTGAAGCTCCAGCAGGCGCGGATCTTCCTGCGCCAGGCGGCCTGGAAGCTGGATCAGGGCGCCCCCGACGCCACCAAGTTCTGCGCCATGGCGAAACTCGCCGTGACGGATTCGGCCTTCGAGGTGGCCAACCAGTGCCTCCAGCTGCATGGGGGCTACGGCTACCTTGCCGATTACGGCATCGAGAAGATCGTGCGCGACCTGCGCGTGCACCAAATTCTCGAAGGCACCAACGAGATCATGCGGGTGATCGTGGCCCGCGCCCTGGGGGCCGCATGAGCGACGTGCTGATCCGCAAGGTGAACCGCGCAGGCCGCATCACGCTGAGCCGGCCTGCCGCGCTCAATGCGCTGACCTGTGCGATGGTGCAGGAGATCGATGCGGCCCTCCGGGGCTGGATCGGCGATCCCGGGGTCGAGCTGGTGGTCATCGATGCCGAGGGGCCGCGCGCCTTCTGCGCGGGCGGCGACATCGCCGAGCTTCATGGCCGCGGCGCGGCGGGCGATCATGCCTTCGGTCAGGATTTCTGGCGCGTCGAATATCGGATGAACGCCCGGATCGCCGCCTATCCGAAGCCGATCGTGAGCCTCATGCAGGGCTTCACCATGGGCGGCGGCGTGGGCCTCGGCTGTCACGCGCGCCACCGGATCGTGGGCGAGACGAGCCAGATCGCCATGCCGGAATGCGCCATCGGCCTCGTGCCGGACGTGGGGGGCACGCATCTTCTGGCGCGCGCGCCGGGCCGGATCGGGGTCTGGCTCGGCCTGACAGGCGCGCGGATGGGACCGGGCGACGCGATCCTCGCAGGCTTCGCCGACCGGTTCGTGCCCGAGGCGGACTGGCCCGGCCTGATCGCCGCGCTCGAGGGCGGAGATCTCACCCTTCCCGATCGTGCGGCGCCCGAGGGGCGCTTGCCCGCGCTTCAGGGCGAGATCGACCGGCTCTTTGCGGGCACGCTTCCGGAGATCCTCGCCCGGCTCGAGGCCACGGACACGCCGCTTGCCGCCGAGGCTCTGAAGGCCCTGCGCCGCAGCTCGCCCTTGGCGCTGGCCGCCACGCTGGAGATCCTGCGGCGGCTCGGACCCTCGGCCGGCATTCGCGAGGCGCTGGATCTGGAATATCGTTTCACCTACCGCGCGCAGGGGCAGGCCGACTTCCTCGAAGGGATCCGCGCGGCGATCATCGACAAGGACCGCAAGCCCCGCTGGCGGCACGCAGGCCCGGAGGCGGTGCGGCCGGAGGAGGTGGCGTCCGTGCTGGCGCCGCTCGGGCCGCAGGCGCTCACATTCGAGGAGGAGAGCAAATGAAAATCGCATTCATCGGGTTGGGCAACAGGGGCGGGCCGATGGCGCGCAACCTCGCCGCGGCCGGCCGCGAGGTGAAGGGCTTCGATCCGGCCGCCCCCGCGCCCGAGGGCGTGCAGGCGGCGACCTCCGCCACGGAGGCCGTGGCCGGCGCCGAGGTCGTGGTCACGATGCTGCCCAACGGCGCGATCCTGCGCCAGGTGGCGCAGGAGATCGTGCCCGCCATGGCGGCCGGGGCCGTGCTCTGCGACTGCTCGACCGTCGATGTGGAAAGCGCGCGGGCGGTGGCGGCGGAGGCCCAGGCGGCCGGCCTCGGCGCGCTCGATGCGCCGGTCTCGGGCGGGGTCGGCGGGGCGGCGGCGGGCACCCTGACCTTCATGGTCGGCGGCAGCGACGCGGCCTTCGCGACCGTCCGGCCGCTCTTCGAGATCATGGGGCAGAAGGCCGTCCATTGCGGCGGCCCGGGCGCAGGGCAGGCGGCCAAGATCTGCAACAACATGATCCTCGGCGTCACCATGATCGCCACCTGCGAGGCCTTCGCCCTGGCCGACAAGCTGGGCCTTGACCGGCAGAAGATGTTCGACGTGGTCTCGACCTCTTCGGGCTACAGCTGGTCGATGAACGCCTATTGCCCGGCGCCGGGGGTGGGGCCGACCAGCCCCGCCGACAATGGCTACAAGCCCGGTTTCGCCGCCGAGCTCATGCTCAAGGACCTGCGGCTGTCGCAGCAGGCGGCCGAGGATGCGGATGCCGACACGCCGATGGGACGGCTCGCAGCCCAGCTCTACGAGACCTTCGTGGAAGCGGAGGGCGGGCGCGGGCGCGACTTCTCGGCGATGCTGCCGCGGTTCGAGACCCGCGGCCGGAGCTAGCGGCGCCTCATGGGGCGCGCGCGCCGGGGGAACCGCCGCGCGCGCCTGCCTGCCTTTTCGTCCAATTGCAGCGAAATACTTTCGGATTTCGCTGACGATAGGGAACCCGGCCGCCATCCTGGCATTGTCGGCAAAAGGCAGGTGGTCCCATGATTCTCGTTCTTGCTCCGTCTACCATCTTCAATCGCAGAACCCTGAAGGCGCGCCGCTTCCCCGGCCGCTTCGCGGCCCCGCAGCGGCCTCTGCCGCGGCGGCTGCTGTTCTCCTCGGCCTTCTGGCGCATGGCGGCAGAGTCGGCGATGCTGCGCAACGGCACGGCGGTGGCGCCGATCCCGGCTGCGGTTCTGGTGGCGCCCGATCTGGTGACCGCATCGCTCGCCCTGTCGCCGATCCTCTTGTTCCTGATGCTGTTCGCGGAAGGCAATCTGGTGCCCGTGCGGGCGCGGAGCGGCGACGAGGACCAGGTGGCCCGGGTGCTCGATCTCCTGCGGCTGCGCGGCCGGACGGTGCTGACGAAGATCGCGGCCGGGCGGGGCATCCTCGCCGGGCGGCTCACGCTGGTGGTGGAGCAATCCTCGCTGGCGCGCCTGCCGCCGATCACGCTGATCTCGGTGCAGGGCGGGCCGGACGGGCGGGTTCTGGACCTGACGGCCGAGGAACAGCACATGATCCGCGAGACCCTCTTCGCCGAGGGCCTGGGGGAAGCGGCGCTTCTGCGCGTCAATCTCGTCGAGAAGAAGCCGATGCGGGAAGTGTCCCTCGAAGCCTCCAGCGTGTCGGCGCACGCGCGGCTCGCGGCCATGGCGAAGGCTGTGGCGCGGGCCTGACCCCTGCTCCTGCGGACCATCTCGGGCGCCCTCGACGGGCGCCTTTTTCGTCGAGCGGTCGTCGCATTGGGAGAAAAGGTTTTTCGCCGAAGCCCGTTCGAGCGATACCGGCTGCCTGCCGGTCATCGCCCAATGTCCCGCTTGTCCGCCCTTTGCAGGGCAGATGGCGGTGGGCCTCCTGGCGGGCGCCTTGTCAGCGCGCGAGGCTGATAACCTTGCCGAAGGGCGGCTTCGGCGCCTCGTCCTGAGGCACCGCCCAGATCACCGGCACCTTGGGCGCGGGGCCGCAGGGTCCGTCGAGATCGGTCAGCATCACGATCACCGAAGGGTCGAGCTCCAGCGCGCTGCGGATCACCGGGCCGAAGTCGGTCCCGCCGCCGCGGGCGAAGGTCACCCGCTGGATCTCGCTCTCCCAGGCCATGCCCTGCATCCTTGTGTGGCCGGTCACCACCGTGTCGAACGCCAGCACATGAACCTCGGCGCCGGTGCGGCGCCCGATGCCCGCCACCTGCGCGGCAAAGAGCGACAGCCGCGCATCGTCGATGGAGGTGGAGGTGTCGAGCGCCACGGCTACGCGCGCCCGCGCGCGGTCGGCGCGGCGGGCGGGCTGGAAGGCCGGTTGAAAGTGCCCTTCGGCGCGCGCGGCACTGTCGGCGGCGAGCCAGCGTCGGGCGGGCACGCCCCAGTCCGGTCGGGGCACCTGCGTCACCGCCTTCGAGATCAGCCGGCGCAGCAGTCTCTCCCAGTGCGGCAGCCCCGTTTGCGGCAGGTCGAGCAGCTTGTGGGACAGCGTGCCGATGCCCCGCCCGGCGGAGCGGCCCGCCTCCATGGCGCGGGTGATCCGGTCCTGCCAGTCGGCCGCATCGGGAGAGACATCCTCCTCGCCCTCGACCGGGCCGGGGCAGGGTTCGAGATCCCCGCTGAATCCCTTCTGCCTGGCGAACTGCTTGGCAGCCTCTGCGGGATCGGGGCGCTTGCTCTCGGACGTGTCCGAACCGCGCCCCTTGCCGTCGCCGCCGCCCTTGCCCTTGCCGGGGCGCGAGGCATCCGTCCCGAGCCGGATGTAGAGCGCCTCGGCGTCCCACTGGCTGGTCCTTGTCTCGTCGGGCAGGGCCGCCTTCAGCAGGTCGGGAAGCAGCACCGCCGGGCGGGGGATGCAATGGCCCGCCTCGACCAGGGTCTGGTTCAGGATCGCATCGCAGGCGATGTTGAACAGCTCGTCGTCGTAGCGGTCGCCGAAGCGCGAGCGCATTTCCTGCGCGCGCGGCCCGTGGCGCAGCGCCAGATGCAGCACCTGATGCGCGGCGAGGCCCACCTGCTCGTGCGGCGCCAGCGCCTCGAAGCCCGGGCCGTAGAAGATCGACCGCCCGTCCGTCCAGGCGGCCTGATCGCGGTCGTCGCTGTCGCGGTGGGCGCACCAGAGAGACAGCGCGCCGAGCGCCGGATCCTCTTCCGAGAGGCGTCGCAGGGCCGCTCCGGCGCGGCGGGAATGGCGGGGCGTCATTCGAGGCCCATCGCCTGCCGTTCGCTCGCATAGGCGGCATAGGCCGGATGGCCGAGGAAGTCCTCGGCAAGGCCCTGCTCCAGCCCGCGGCGGATGGCCATCTCGAACCCGTGGGTGCAGAGCTCGGCCAGCGGCATCCGGGCGAAACTCGCGTCGCTGCGGTGCACGTCGAGCGTGCGGATCCCGGCCATGACGTCGATCACCGGCGCGGCCGTGGTGGGGCCGAGCGCGCCCACCAGCCCGTAGATCAGCGCATGAAGCCCGTGCATCGATTCCGGATAGAGCATGATCCGCTCGTGCGGGGCGGCGTTCAGCAGCCGCTCGACCGAGACCGAGGCCTCGATGTCGTCGGCCACCAGCATGAATTCGGCCGCGACGGCCTCACCCACCGTTCCGGCGACCATGATCCGGCGCAGGGCGCGGTTCTGCACGGCGCCCATGATCCGGCTCACGCGCTCCCAGCTGCGCGGAGTGGTGGAGATCATCAGCCCGCGGTCCAGGGCTTCGGCCGTGGTCTCGAGAAGGTCGGGCCGCATCCGGATGAAGGCCAGCACCGCGGGATGGAGCGTGCGCGGAACGGCATAGCTTTCCAGCCAGTCCGACGCGGTGGCGCGCACCTGCAGATGGATCAGCCGGTCCGAGAGGGCGGTGCCCATCTCGTAGGCCACCGCCCCGTCCTCGACCATGTTGCCGGCGGCGACGAGGAAGACATTGTCGGGCAGGATATGCGGGCCCACGCGCCGCTCGAGAAGCAGGCCGTAGACGGCCGGATGGAGGTGCGGCGGGGCCGCCGTCAGCTCGTCGAGGAACAGGAGGGACGGGCGGTCGGGATCGTCGGGCAGATCTTCCGGCCGATACCACTGGGTCTTCTTCGTCTCATGGTCGTAGTAGGGCAGGCCGCGCAGGTCCTGGCTCTCGATGGTGGTGAGTCGCAGATCGTAGAAGCGGGCGCCCTGCTCGGCTGCAAGCTGGCGGACGATCTCGGTCTTGCCGACGCCGGGGCGGCCGTGCAGCATCCAGGAGGTGGTGAGGGCTCCCGCGCGCTGTGCGGCCCAGCCCTCCCGCAGCACCTGCTGCGCCTGGCCGGCCGAGACATCCACGGTATTGACGGTCATAACTGTTCCTTTCACTTCCATCGCACAAGGACCGCCACGGCCCCCAAGGGGGCCGGTGGGGAAATCGGGTCTGCCCAACTTGGGCCGCACCGCGACTCGTCAAAGATTAGATGGGCCAAAAGGTTCCCAAGTCATGCGCGCTTTTGTCACATTGACGAATCCGGTAAACTATGAACGGAAAACCCCTCGCGCGGAGGGCGATCGCCTGCAAATGCGGCGTGTGAGACACGGTCGGGCAACTTCCTCCTCCGCCCATTGGCAGCGGGGCCCGGCGCACTAGGCTTGATGCGACATAGTTTACTGGCAGGACCTTTCAATTGACGATCAGGATAGGACGCGACACGACCACCTGGCTGTTTCTTCTCGGCGCGGTGCTCATCGCCCTTCTGGCGACCTCCGCCACCTACATCAGCATCCGGGCGGACCGCACCTTTCAGGCCATCGTCGAGGAGCGCGCGACCCGGCGCCACGCGGCGGATCTGCTCTCTGCGCTGCAGGACATCGAGATCGGCCAGCGCGGCTACCTCATCACGCTCGATCCTGCCTTTCTCGAACCCTATGGGGAGGCGTTGGCGCGGGTTCAGCCCGAACTGACGGCTCTGGAGAGGACCGAGGCCAGCGCCGGTATCGGCGGAGGCCATGAGCTGTCCGATCTCGTCCGCCGCAGGCTCGAGATCGCGGCCGAGACGATCACCCAGGCGCAGGCCGGGGCGGTGGAAGCCGGCCGGGCCATCGTGGCCCGGGGCGAGGGACGCGCGGCCATGGATCGGATCCGCGAGCTTCTCACCCAGATCATCGACGGCTCCGACGCCCGCAACGTCCAGGCCATCGACGTCCAGCACAGGCTGAACGAGCGCCTCCAGGTCCTGTCGGCGGTGGGCGGCGTCGCGGCGCTTCTGCTGATCGGGGCGGCGGTGCTGGTGCTCCGGCGCCAGATCGCCGCGCTGCGCCGCGCGGAGGAGGACATGCGGCGGCTGAACGCGACCCTCGAGGAGCGTGTCGAGCAGCGCACCGTCGATCTGATCGCGGCCAACCAGGAGGTGCAGCGCTTTGCCTATATCGTGACCCACGACCTGCGCGCGCCGCTGGTGAACATCATGGGCTTCACCAGCGAACTCGAGGCCGCGCTGAAGCCGCTGCAGGCCTATGTGCTGGCCGATGGCGCCCCGGTCAGCGAGAGCGACATCCGCGACGCGCGCACCGCCGCCGCCGAGGACCTGCCCGAGGCGCTCGAATTCATCCGCTCTTCCACGCGCAAGATGGATGGGCTCATCAACGCGATCCTGAAGATCTCGCGCGACGGGCGGCGCGAGCTGCGCCCGGTGCCCGTGGATCTCGAGGCGCTGGTGCGACAGTCGCTCGACAGCGTGCAGCACCAGATCGCCGAAACCGACGGCGAGGCCGACCTGTCGGTCAAGGTGAACCGCATCGTCTCCGACCGGCTGTCTCTCGAACAGGCGCTCGGGAACCTGCTCGACAATGCGGTGAAATATTCCAAGCCGGGACGTCCGCTGAAGCTTTCGGTGTCGGTCCGGCCCGAGGGGCGGCGGATGGTGGCCATCGAGGTGACCGACAACGGGCGGGGCATCCGGGCCGAGGATCACGGCCGTGTGTTCGATCTGTTCCGCCGGTCGGGGGCGCAGGACAAGCCCGGGGAAGGAATTGGCCTTGCGCATGTCCGCACGCTGATGCGAAATATCGGGGGCGAGATCACCCTGAGGTCGGTTGAGGGCGAGGGTGCGACCTTCACCCTGCATGTGCCGACGGATCTGCGCCGGGTTCTGGATGAGGTGAAGGCATGAAGGCGCTCGGGCGCGAAGTGACCATTGTGATGGTCGAGGATGACGAGGGCCACGCTCGCCTGATCGAGAAGAACATCCGCCGTGCCGGTGTGCACAACGAGGTGGTGCCCTTCGTCAATGGCGGGGACGCGCTCGATTATATCCTCGGGCCGGACCGCACTGGAAACGGGATGGCGGACCGCTATCTTCTCGTTCTTCTCGACCTGAACCTGCCGGACATGACCGGCATCGACATCCTCGAGAAGATCAAGACCAATCCGAACGTCAAGCACCTGCCGGTCGTGATCCTGACCACCACCGACGACGAGCGCGAGATCAAGCGATGCTACGATCTGGGAGCCAACGTCTACATCACGAAGCCCGTGGAATACGAGAGCTTCGCCAATGCCATTCGCCAGCTCGGCCTGTTCTTCTCGGTGATCCAGGTTCCATGAAGGACGCGCCGAAGCGGCCGCGGATCCTCTATGTCGACGATGACCCGGTTCTGGCGCGGCTGATCCAGAAGGCCCTGACGCGGGTCGACATGGAGGTGATCCACGCGCTCGATGCGGCAGAGGCCTACCGGCTGCTGGCGGCCGAGGAATTTCAGGCGGTGGTGCTCGACCACTATCTGCCCAGCGGCACCGGGCTCGAGATCCTCGGCCGGATGCGGGCAGAGGGCAGCAAGCTCGCGGCGATCTATGTCACCGGCTCGAGCGATGCCACCATCGCGGTGGCGGCGCTGAAAGCCGGCGCCGACGATTACGTCATCAAGAGCGCGACCGAGGATTTCCTGCCGCTGCTGCAACGCGCGATCCGGCAGTCGATCGCCAAGCTCGAGCTGGAGGAGGCCAAGGCGCGCGCCGATGCCGAGACCCGTGCCGCAAGGGCGCGGGCCGAGATGCTCCTGTCGGAGGTGCATCACCGGGTGGCCAACAGTCTCGCCATGGTCCAGTCGCTCCTGCGGCTGCAGGCGCAGGCCTCGGGCTCGGAGGAGGTGAAGACCGCGCTGGCCGAGGCTCAGGGCCGGATCGGGGCGGTCGCGGCCGTCCACCGCAGCCTCTATCTCGGCAACGAGGGCCGTGAGGTCGAGCTCGGCACCTATCTGCGCACGATGCTGGCGGATTTCACCGCGACGCTGCCTCCTGGGGTGAAGCTCGACGTCTCGACCGAGCCGGTGCAGGTCAGCGCCGACCGGGCGGTCTGCCTCGGCGTGGTCGTGTCGGAACTGGTGACCAATGCCGCCAAATATGCCTGGCCCTGCGGATCGGGAGGCAGCCTCACCGTCACCCTGACCGAGCCGGAGCAGGGCCGCGGCCGCCTTTCGGTGTCCGACGACGGGATCGGCTCGACGCCGCTCTCCGAGATCCGCGGCACGGGCCTCGGCCGCCGCCTGATGCGGGCGATGGTGGATCAGCTTGGCGGAACCGTCGAGCAGCCCGCGTCGGCCCAGGGCACCACGGTCGTGATCGACTTCGAAGCCGAAGGCGAGGCGGTGGCCTGACGGGCCTGCCCGCTGCCGCCCCCGAGAGGGGGCGTCCGCTTCCCCCGGCGCGGTGATCCGGCTCAGGACCGGGGGGCAGGCGGCGGCGCACCATCTTCCAGCCGAAAGCCAAAGAAGAAGGGCGCCCGGAGGCGCCCTTCCTGTCCCTCGCCGCTTCGATCAGCAGCTGTAGTACATCTGATATTCCACCGGGTGCGGCGTGTGCTCGTAGGCGTAGACCTCTTCCCACTTGAGCGCCATGTAGCCCTCGAGCTGGTCCTTGGTGAACACGTCGCCGGCGAGCAGGAAGTCGTGGTCCTTCTCCAGCTCCTCCAGCGCCTCGCGCAGCGAGCCGCAGACGGTCGGGATGGCGGCCAGTTCTTCCGGCGGCAGATCGTAGAGGTCCTTGTCCGACGCCGGACCCGGATCGATCTTGTTCTTGATGCCGTCGAGGCCGGCCATCAGGAGCGCCGCGAAGGCGAGATAGGGGTTCGCCGACGGGTCGGGGAAACGGGCTTCGACGCGCTTGGCCTTCGGCGACTCGGTCCACGGAATACGGACGCAGCCCGAGCGGTTGCGGGCCGAATAGGCGCGCAGCACCGGAGCCTCGAAGCCCGGGATCAGGCGCTTGTAGCTGTTGGTGGCCGGGTTCGTCAGCGCGTTCAGCGCCTTGGCGTGCTTCAGGATGCCGCCGATGAACCACAGGGCTTCCTGGCTGAGGTCGGCATATTTGTCGCCCGCGAAGAGCGGCTTGCCGTCCTTCCAGATCGACATGTTGACATGCATGCCACTGCCGTTGTCGCCCTTCATGGGCTTCGGCATGAAGGTCACGGTCTTGCCGTAGGCGGCCGCGACGTTGTGGATGACATACTTGTATTTCAGGATGTTGTCGGCCTGCTCGGTGAGCCCGCCGAAGATCAGCCCGAGTTCGTGCTGGCAGGTGGCCACTTCGTGGTGGTGCTTGTCCACCTTCATGCCCATGCGCTTCATGGTCGAGAGCATCTCGCCGCGCAGATCCTGGGCCTCGTCGATCGGGTTCACCGGGAAGTAGCCGCCCTTGTGGCCGGCGCGGTGGGCGAGGTTGCCCATCTCATATTCCGAGTCGGTGTTCCAGGCCGCCGCATCGGCGTCGATCTGGTAGGCCACCTTCGCCGGCGTCACCGAATAGCGCACGTCGTCGAAGATGAAGAATTCGGCTTCCGGCCCGAAATAGGCCACGTCACCGATGCCCGACGCCTTCAGATAGGCCTCGGCCTTCACGGCCGTGCCGCGCGGGTCGCGGCTGTAGGCCTCGCCCGTGTCGGGCTCGACGACGTTGCAATGCACGCAGAGCGTCTTCTCGGCGTAGAACGGGTCGATGTAGACCGAGCCCGCATCCGGGATCAGCTTCATGTCGGACTGGTCGATCGACTTCCAGCCGGCGATGGACGAGCCGTCGAACATGAAGCCTTCCTCGAAGAAGTCCTCGTCGACGAGATCGGCCACCAGCGTCACATGCTGGAGCTTGCCGCGCGGGTCGGTGAAGCGGATGTCGACATATTCGACCTCCTCGTCTTTCATCAGTTTGAGAGCATCAGCTACTTTGCTCATTGTCTTCCCTTTGCTGAAGGATCGATGTCGCAGGGCCAGGTCTGCCGTGCCGGCCCGTCATGGTCGTCTGCGGGTCCGGGGTCAGACCGCGTCTTCGCCGGTCTCGCCGGTGCGGATGCGGATCGCCTGCTCGACGGGGCTGATGAAGATCTTGCCGTCGCCGATCTTGTCGGTGCGAGCGGCGGAGACGATCGCTTCGACCGCGGCCTCGACCATATCGTCCGCGAGGACGACCTCGATCTTCACCTTCGGAAGGAAGTCGACGACATATTCCGCTCCGCGGTAAAGCTCGGTGTGGCCCTTCTGGCGGCCGAAGCCCTTCACCTCGGTCACCGAAAGTCCCTGCACGCCTGCGGCCTGCAGCGCCTCTTTCACTTCGTCGAGCTTGAACGGCTTGATGATCGCCTCGATCTTCTTCACGGCTCGACTCCCCCTTTGCCTTGTCCGAAAGCCACTGACCACTTCTCGTCCGGGGGAACAATTGGGTAGGGTCGCTGCTGTCCATCTCGAGGGGGGAATCTCGGGGGTGCGCCTGTTTTTTGGGCAATGCGGCGTAAAGATGAGCGGAATATGAAGCGAACAGGCCCGGAAGTGGTACAACTTGTCACGTCTGCCCAAATGCGCGCCATCGAGAATGCGGCGATGGCCGCCGGGCAGGCGACCGGCTTGCAGCTGATGGAACGCGCAGGCGAGGCGGTGGCGGAGGCCGTTCCGGACTGGCCCGCACCGCGGCTGGCCGCCATCCTCTGCGGGCCCGGCAACAATGGGGGCGACGGTTTCGTGGTGGCGCGTCTGCTGGCCGCGCGCGGCTGGCAGGTTCAGGTCTTCGCCCCGGGATGGGAGGCGGTGTTTCCCGAGCTCGGACCGCCCGGACCCGTGCGCGCACGGCAGGGCACGGATGCCTGCACGAATGCGCGGCGCTGGCGGGACGAGGGCGGCAGCTGCCGTCCGCTTGCCGCGCTTGCGGAGGTGGAGGCCGGGCGGATCCTCGTCGTGGATGCGCTCCTCGGGATCGGGCAGACGCGCCCCTGCGACGCTCTGCTCGAGCCCTACTGGCGCGCCCGGGCGCGCTGGGACCGTGCCGGGGCCGAGGTCCGGACCCTCAGCGTGGATGTGCCGACCGGCTTCGACTGCGACAGCGGCGCGGCGCTCGCGCGGCGGCCCTTCGAGGCGGATCTCGTTGTGACCTTCCACTCGGAGAAGCCGGTGCATGCCCATCTCCGCGCGGCGGGTGTCGCGGTGAGGGTGGCCGACATCGGCCTCGGCTCATGAGGCTGCGCGAGATCGGGGCACCCGATGCCGCGCGGATCGCGAAGCGCGAGGGGCAGCACAAATACGATCATGGTCATGTGCTGGTCCTTGGCGGACCGCCGGCGCAGGGCGGGGCCGCGCGG
>NZ_MABH01000112.1 GCF_001720585.1 Cereibacter johrii
CGCGCCATCACCAGCGCGAGCGGGCCCAGCGTCAGCGCGGCCAGCGCCGCGGCGACGATCAGCGCGCCAGCGCGTCTTGCCATTCGGCCAGCGCCTCGGGCCGGAGGGCGAGTGCCTCGTCAGCCGGCAGCAGAAGCGAGGTCTCGGGCTGCACCAGCGTCTCGAACCCCTCGGGCAGGCCCGCGGCGGGCAGTTTCGCCGGATACATCCAGTTCGTCGTGGGCAGCACCGACTGCACCGGCTCTTCCAGAAGGAAGGCGAGGAAGCGGTCGGCCAGCTCCGGCTGGTCGGTCGCGGCGAGCTTTCCCGCCACCTCGACCTGCAGATAGTGCCCCTCGCGGAAGGCGGCCGCGGTCTTGGTATCGTCCTCCTCGGCGATCAGATGGTAGGCGGGCGAGGTGGTATAGCTCAGCACCATGTCGGCCTCGCCCTCCATGAAGAGACCGTAGGCCTCGGACCAGCCGGGCGTCACCGTCACGATATTGTCGGCAAGCCCCTGCCAGATCTCGGGCGCGCGGTCGCCGTAGGCCGCCTTCACCCACATCAGAAGGCCCAGCCCCGGGGTCGAGCTGCGCGGATCCTGAATGACGATTTTGGCGTCCGACGCCGCCAGCTCCTCGAACGAGGCCGGCGCATCGGCCATCTTGCGGTCATGGATGAAGGCGAACCAGCCCCAGTCGAAGGGCAGGAACAGCGGATCCTCCCAGGCCACCGGCAGATCGAGCGGCGCGCTCACGCCATGCGGGGCAAAGAGGCCGGTCCCGGCTGCCGCCGCCGTGAGGTTCGTGTCGAGGCCCAGCACCACATCGGCCTCGCTCCGCGCGCCCTCGAGCTGGAGCCGCGCCAGAAGCGCCGCGCCGTCGCCCGCGGCGACGAAGCGCAGGTCGCAGGCGCAGATCTCTTCGAAGGCCTTCTCCACCGCGGGGCCCGGGCCCCACTCCGAGGTGAAGCTGTCGTAGGTCAGCACCGTCAGCACGGGCGTCTCGGCCGCGGCCATTCCCGCAGCCAGCGCAACACAGGAAACAACGATCGGAAGTCTCATCTCATCCTCCTCTTCGACGCGGAACGGAACGGGATGAGGAGCCATGCACCTTCCCTCCGCCGGTCCTAACCGGGTCAGGTTCAACGGGTTCGCACGCAGCGTCTCAGCCCTTTCGGGCACCCCGAGGTGGGACAGACCATAGCGGGGCGGCCCGCCGCCGCAACAGGAAAGCCGCACAAGGCGCCAGAATCCGGTTCCCCGACGGGCGCATCTGTCCTATGGCTCGGCCAAACGGGGACGGACGTCATGAGCTTCAATACTTTCGGCCACATCTTCCGCGTCACCACCTGGGGCGAAAGCCACGGGCCCGCGCTCGGCGCCACGGTGGATGGCTGCCCGCCCGGCATCGCGATCGAGGCCGAGGCGATCCAGCACTGGCTCGACCGCCGGAAGCCCGGCCAGAACCGCTTCACGACCCAGCGGCAGGAGCCGGATGCGGTCAGGATCCTGTCGGGCACCTTCGAGGGCCGCTCGACCGGCACGCCGATCCAGCTCATGATCGAGAACACCGACCAGCGGTCGAAGGACTATGGCGAGATCGCCCAGAGCTTCCGGCCGGGTCACGCCGACATCGCCTATCACTGGAAATACGGGCTGCGCGACTATCGCGGCGGCGGGCGCTCCTCGGCGCGCGAGACGGCGGCGCGGGTCGCGGCGGGGGGTGTCGCGCGGGCGGCGCTGGCCGCACTGGTGCCGGGCCTGCGGATCGAGGGCTACATGGTCCAGATCGGGCCCCATGCCATCGACCGCGCCCGGTTCGATGCAGCCGAGATCGAGCGCAACCCCTTCTGGTGCCCCGATCCCGATACGGCCGCGCTCTGGGCCGACTATCTCGACGGGCTGCGCAAGGCGCACGATTCGGTGGGCGCCATCGTCGAGGTGCGGGCCTCGGGCGTGCCGGCGGGGCTCGGCGCGCCGATCTACGGCAAGCTCGACAGCGACCTCGCCGCGGCCATGATGACGATCAACGCGGTGAAGGGTGTCGAGATCGGCGAGGGGATGGCCGCGGCCTGCCTCACCGGCAGCGCCAATGCCGACGAGATCCGCATGGGTCCCGAGGGGCCCGAGTTCCTGACGAACCATGCGGGCGGCATCCTCGGCGGCATCTCGACCGGGCAGGATGTGGTGGTGCGCTTTGCGGTGAAACCCACCTCCTCGATCCTGACCCCGCGCCGCTCGGTCACGACCGACGGGCGCGAGGTGGAGGTGGTGACGAAGGGCCGCCACGATCCCTGCGTGGGCATCCGCGCGGTGCCGGTGGGCGAGGCGATGATGGCCTGCGTGCTGCTCGACCATCTGCTCCTCGACCGCGGCCAGACCGGCGGTGCGCGCGGCACGATCGGCTAGCGCCGGGCGGCTTCGGGCACCCGCGAGAGCTGCACGGCAAGGATCCCCGCCGCGATCACGACAACGCCCGCCACGTCCCAGATCCCCATCCGCTCGCCCAGAAGCACCGCCGCCACGGCCACGCCGAAGAACGGGTTGAGGAAATGGAAGGTCGCGCCGCGGACCGCGCCGATCCGGCCAACGAGCAGGAACCAGACCCAAGTGGCGAGCAGCCCCGGCACCAGCGTGGTGTAGGCGAAGGCCGCGACGAGGCTGCCGCTCCACTGCACCTCGAGCGGGGTCTCGACCAGGAGCGCCACGGGCGCCAGCGCGGCCGAGCCCACCAGCATCTGCAGGCCCACGATCATCAGGAGGTTGCCGCCCGACGAGGCGACCCGCACCGTCAGGGTGGCGGCCGTCAGCGCGATCACGCCCGCGACGCAGAGGACAAAGCCCAAGGCATCCTCGCCGCCCGAGAGCCGCGTGCCCATGATGAGCGCCACGCCCGCCATCCCCGCCAGAAGCCCCAGCGCCGTGATGGGCCGCAGCCGCTCGTGCAGGAAGATCCAGCCCGCCAGCGCCACGAGGAGCGGCATCGTGGAGGCGACGATGGCGGCGAAGCTCGCGCTCACCCAGCGCATCGCGACGAAATTGAGCCCGAGATACAGCGCGTTCTGGCAGAGGCCGAAGATCACCACGCCGCGCCACTGCGCGGGGCTGAGCCGCGCCGATTGCCCCAGCGCCGCGCCGAGGGCCAGCGCGATCAGGCCCGAGCAGAGAAAGCGCAGCGAGAGCGCGCTCAAGGGCGGCGCCTGCGCCACGATGATGCGCGCCGAGGCGAAGGCCGAGGACCACATGAAGGCAAAGGCGAGGCCCATGCCGATGCTGCGCAGATCCATCCGGTCCCTCCCACGAAAAAGGGCCGCCGGATGGCGACCCTCGAACGGCTGCCGTGCCGGATCGCCGGCTCAGGCGTTCACGCTGTCCTTCAGCGCCTTGGCGATGGTGAATTTCACCTGCTTGTCGGCGGCCTTGGTCACTTGCTCGCCGGTGGCCGGATTGCGCACCTGACGCTCGGGCCGCTCGCGGCAGACGACCTTGCCGAGGCCCGGCAGCGTCACGGCACCGCCGGCGGCCACTTCACGGGCGACGATCGAGGCGATCGCATCGAGGGCCGCGTTGGCCGTCTTCTTGTCCGAGCCCATCTCGTCAGCAAGGGTCGCGACGAGCTGCGTCTTGGTCATCGGTTTCGACATGAGAGTCTCCTGGTCTTGCCCCGCTGGACGCGGGGTCTGTTCCTGCCTCTGGGGGCGAATTCAAGGGCTACACCTTGTTTTGCAGCATAAAGCAAGCCCTATTCCCGGCTTGTCGCCGCGTCAACTCACTACAGGAACGCCGTTTCCTCAAAGCTGCGCAGCTTTCGACTGTGGATGCGCTCGATCGGTGTCTCGCGCAACATTTCCATGGCGCGAATTCCGATCCTCAGGTGCCGCGCCACCTGCGTCCGGTAGAAGTCGCTCGCCATTCCCGGCAATTTCAACTCCCCGTGCAGCGGCTTGTCGGAGACGCAGAGGAGCGTTCCATAGGGCACGCGGAAGCGGAAGCCGTTCGCCGCGATGGTCGCGCTCTCCATGTCGAGCGCCACGGCGCGGCTCTGGCTCAGCCGCTGGACCGGGCCCGACTGGTCGCGCAGTTCCCAGTTGCGGTTGTCGATGGTGGCCACCGTGCCCGTCCGCATGATGCGCTTGAGCTCGTAGCCCTGAAGCTGCGTCACCTCCTCGACCGCATCCTCGAGCGCGATCTGGATCTCGGCCAGCGCCGGGATCGGCACCCAGACCGGCAGATCGTCGTCGAGCACATGGTCTTCGCGCAGATAGGCGTGGGCCAGCACGAAATCCCCGAGACTCTGCGAGTTCCGCAGGCCCGCGCAATGGCCCACCATCAGCCAGGCGTGCGGCCGCAGCACCGCGATATGGTCGGTCGCGGTCTTGGCGTTCGAGGGGCCGACGCCGATGTTGACCAGCGTGATCCCCTGCCCGTCCGGCCGCTTGAGGTGATAGGTGGGCATCTGCGGCAGGCGCGGCAGCAGCGCGAGCGGCGTCTCGGGATCGGTGATCTCCTGATCGCCGGGGCCCACGAAGGCGCTGTAGCCCGAGGCGGGATCGGCCAGCGCCGCCCGCCCGATCGCCTCGAACTCGTCGACATAGAACTGGTAGTTGGTGAAGAGGACGTGGTTCTGGAAGTGGCGCGGGTTCGTGGCCGTGTAATGGGTGAGCCGCGCGAGCGAATAATCCACCCGCTGCGCCGTGAAGGGCGCGAGCGGCTTCGAGCCGTCGGTGTTGCTGAGGCGGCTGCCGTTCACGATATCGTCGTTGGTGGTCGAGAGGTCGGGCACGTCGAACACGTCGCGGAGCGGATAGGACAGCACCCCCTCCTGCGGCACCGAGACCGACGGGTCGTTCGCCACCGCGAAATGCACGGGCATGGGCGTGGCCGAGACGCCGATCTCGACCGGCACCCCGTGGTTCTGCATCAGGAGATCGATCTGCTGGATCAGGTAGTTGCGGAACAGGTCCGGCCGCGTCACCGTCGTGGAATAGGAGCCGGGCTCGGCCACATGGCCGAAGCTCAGCCGGCTGTCCGCGCGGGTGAAGCTCGTCGTCGTGAGCCGGATCTCGGGATAATAGGCGCGCACCCGTCCGCCGGGGCGCCCCCCGGTGGCCGAGGCGCTGAAATGGCCGGACAGGAAGCGGGTCGACCGGACGTAGATCTCTTCCAGCCGGTCCACCGCCCGCGCGGGATCGGTGAAGGTCTCGCGGGGCGGCACCTCGGGGACGAGAAGGGGAAGGGGCGCGTCGCTCACGGGTCTGTCTCCTGTCGCTGCCTGCCGAGAGGATGCGCAGGCTCGCGCGCGGGGATCAAGCCTCCGCAGGCACCGATGCGGCGCGGGATCGAGCTGCCGCTGCCACCGGACCCGCATGGGGACCGCGCCTCCGCAGGCGCCGGCCCCGCGCTGGATCGAGCCGCCGCCAGGACCGGATCCGCACAGGGACCGAGCCCTCGCGAAGACCGGGCGCCGCGGGGGGATCGCTCTATCGCAGGCGGGATCCCGACGGGGGGCAAGGCCTCCGCGGGCCCCGCTTCAGGCGCGGCGGGCTCGCCCCTTGCAGCGGCGTTGCCGCGCGCGGATAGTGGCGGCATGAAGACGCTTCTTTCCCTCGGGCACGGCTATTCCGCTCAGGCTCTGGCCCACCGCCTCCTGCCGCAGGGCTGGACGGTGATCGGCACCACGCGGAGCGCAGCCAAGGCCGCGGATCTCGAGGCCGGCGGCATCGAGCCGCTCCTCTGGCCGGGCGATCTCGGGCCGGCGCTGGCGCGCGCCACCCATATCCTCGCCTCGGCCGCGCCGGGGCGGGACGGCGATCCGTTCCTCGCCACCCATGGCGCAGAGCTGGCACGGGCCCGGGCGCGCTGGGTGGGCTATCTCTCCACCACCGGCGTCTATGGCGACCATGCCGGCGGCTGGGTCGACGAGGACACGCCCCTCACCCCCTCGACGGAGCGGGGGCAGGCGCGTGTCGGCGCCGAGCAGCAATGGCAGGCGCTGGGGCTGCCGCTCCACATCTTCCGCCTCGCGGGTATCTACGGCCCCGGCCGCGGCCCGTTCGAGAAGGTCCGCGACGGCACAGCCCGGCGCATCGTGAAGCCGGGGCAGGTCTTCAGCCGCATCCATGTGGCGGATATCGCGCAGGTGCTCGAGGCCTCGATGCAGCGTCCCGATCCGGGCGCCGTCTACAATGTCTGCGACGACGATCCCGCCCCGCCCGAGGATGTGCTGGGCTATGCGGCCGAGCTGCTCGGCCTGCCGCCTCCGCCCGAAGTGCCCTACGACGAGGCGGAGATGACGCCGATGGCGCGCAGCTTCTATGCGGAATCGAAGCGGGTGCGGAACGACCGGATCAAGGCGCGGCTGGGCATCGCGCTTCTTCACCCCGACTACCGCTCGGGCCTGCGCTCCCTGCTCGCCGGAGGCGACTGAGGCGCCCCCGCGGCCTCAGGGGAACCCGGGCGCCGCGCGCAGGATGCCCGTCTCGCGGCCGCGCCAGTTCGTCTGGATCGCATCGAGCCGCTTGCGCGCCGCCGGATGCTCCGGATCGAGTAGCCCGTGCCGCACGAGCAGGGCGGCGATGGCCGCCTCCGAGGCGCGGGTCGAGCCGTCCACGATCTTCAGCGCGATGCCCAGCCGCTTCTCGGGAACGATGGCCACGAAGACCGCTTCCGCGCCTGTCTTGATCGCGGCGCGCCCGCCCATGGCCCGCATGAGTTCGGTGCAGGCGCGGCCCTCGCCCGCCACGAGATCGGGATGGGCGATCATCGCTTCGACAAGCCGCGCCGCCGACCGCTCGCGCACGCCCCCGCCGGTGGAGGCCCCGGCAAAGAAGGCCATGGCGCGCGCCAGCCCCGCCACGGTGGTCGCGAAGTTCGGCGCCGAGCAGCCGTCGATCCCGTAGCCGGGGCTGGCCTCGTCCGTCACCTCTTCGAAGGCTGTCCGCACCGCCTGCTGCACCGGATGGTCGATCTCCACATAATCCGGCCCGGCCTTCAGATGCTGCGAGAGCATCAGGAAGCCCGCATGTTTGCCCGAGCAGTTGTTGTGGATCTGGCAGGGCTCCTCGTGCGCCCGGATCAGCCGGTCCCGCTCGGCCGTGTCGGCGGGCATGTGGGCGCCGCAGCGCAGGTCCGCCTCGCCGAGGCCCAGATCCGACAGCCAGCGCCCGACATGGCCGGTATGAAGCTCCGCGCCCTGATGGCTCGCACAGGCCAGGGCCAGACGCTGGGACGACAGCCCCGCCCCGGCCCCGGTCTCGAGAAGCGGCAGGGCCTGCATCATCTTGCAGGACGAGCGCGGGAAGATCACGGTCCCGGGATCGCCCCAGGCCTCGACCAGCCCGCCGTCCGCGCTCCACACGGCGGCATGTCCCGTGTGCCAGCTTTCCAGAAGCCCGCCGCGCCAGAGCTCCACCATCCTCGCCGGATCCGTCATGACATCCCCTCACAGCTGCGCGATTTTGTGCCCAAGAGGCCTTTTGTCCGGCGCAATGCTTGCGCTAAGAAGCGTTATCGGGTTGAAACGGCCTGCGCTACTCAAAAAGGTCGTCACAAGGCGGCGTGGTGGAGCGGGCAGAGGCACTGGCAGCTGGAGGCTGTGAACGATGAGAACCACGAAGGGGCGCCTGCTTCCGGCGGCGGCGATTGTCCTCGCCTGTCTCGCGACGGGTGCGGCCGCTCAGGAATCCACGAACCGCGTCGCGACCAAGACGGACTGGAGCGTGTTCGCCGAAAGCTCTCCCAAGGAATGCTGGGGCGTCTCGAGCCCGAAGCAGACCCAGGCCACGCGGGACGGCAAGGCCGTCGACGTGCGCCGCGGCGACATCCTGCTGTTCGTGACCTATCGTCCGGGCTCGGGCGCCAAGGGCGAGATCTCGTTCACCGGCGGCTATCCGTTCGCGCCGGGCTCGACGGTCAACGTCGACATCGGCGGCACCACGTTCGAGCTCTTCACCGACGGCGAATGGGCCTGGCCTGCCAATGCGCAGGACGATGCCTCGCTGCTCGCGGCGATGAAGCGCGGCAGCACCGCCGTCCTGACCGCCCGCTCGGCCCGCGGAACCCAGACCAAGGACACGTTCTCGCTCTCGGGCTTCACCGCCGCGATGTCCGACGCCGAGACGCGCTGCAAGTAAGCGCGTCTGCCACCGGGCGGGCCCTGCCGCCCCTGACCTGCCCCGGCCCTGCCGGGGCCTTGTCATTTGCGGGACCCGGGTTCCGTTTCCGCCCCGAATCCCCTATATGATGCGCTTCCCGCTTCCCGAGGCTTAGCCATGACCGCCAACGCTCCGATCATCCAGGACGTGATGACCCTGCCGCGCAAGCTGCCGGAGGGCGGGCCCGTGAACATCGTGGGCCTCACGCGCGAGGAGCTTCTGGCCGCCCTCGTCGCTGCGGGCACGCCCGAGCGGCAGGCGAAGATGCGGGCGGGACAGGTCTGGCAATGGGTCTATCACTGGGGTGTGCGCGACTTCGCGCAGATGACGAACCTCGCCAAGGACTACCGCGCGCTCTTGGCCGAGCATTTCGCCATCGTCCTGCCCGAGGTCGTCACCCGGCAGATCTCGGCGGACGGCACGCGGAAATATCTCATCCGGATCGCGGGCGGGCATGAGGTCGAGACGGTCTACATCCCCGAGGAAGGCCGCGGCACGCTCTGCGTCTCCTCGCAGGTGGGCTGCACGCTGACCTGCTCCTTCTGCCACACCGGCACGCAGAAGCTGGTGCGCAACTTGACGGCGGGCGAGATCGTGGGCCAGCTCATGCTCGTGCGCGACGATCTCGGCGAATGGCCCGAGCGGGGCGCGCCCAAGGACGAGACGCGGCTCGTGTCGAACCTCGTGCTGATGGGCATGGGCGAGCCGCTCTACAATTTCGAGAATGTCCGCAACGCGATGAAGGTGGTGATGGACGGCGAGGGCCTCTCGCTCTCGCGCCGGCGGATCACGCTTTCCACCTCGGGCGTCGTGCCCGAGATCGCCCGCACCGCCGAAGAGATCGGCTGCCAGCTCGCCATCTCGTTCCACGCCACGACCGACGAGGTGCGCGACATTCTGGTGCCGATCAACAAGCGCTGGAACATCCGCACGCTTCTGGACAGCCTGCGCGACTATCCGCGCCTGTCCAACTCCGAGCGGATCACCTTCGAATATGTCATGCTCGACGGGGTGAACGACACGGATGCGGATGCCCGGCGGCTGGTGAAGCTGATCTCGGGGATCCCCTCCAAGATCAACCTGATCCCCTTCAACGAATGGCCGGGCGCGCCCTACCGCCGCTCGACGCCCGAGCGGATCGCGGCCTTCGCCGACATCATCTACAAGGCAGGCTATGCCTCGCCGATCCGCACCCCGCGCGGCGAGGACATCATGGCGGCCTGCGGCCAGCTCAAGTCCGCGACCGAGCGCGCCCGCAAGAGCCGGGCCCAGATCGCCGCCGAAACCGGCCTCTGAACGGGCCGGCGGCCGTGATCCTTCCCAACCCGCTCGCCCGCCGGCTGTTCCTGCATCTCCACGCCCTTGCCGAGCCGCCCACCGGCCCGGCCAAGGGCGAGGCGCTGCTGGCGCTGATTGACCGTCTGGGCTTCGTCCAGATCGACAGTATCTCGACCGTCGCCCGCGCCCATCACATGATCCTCTTCGCGCGCCGGCAGGCCTACCGGCCCGAGGCGCTCGACCGGCTGCTCGCGCAGCGCCACCTGTTCGAACATTGGACCCACGATGCGGCGGTGATTCCCGCCCGCTTCTTCCCCTTCTGGCACCATCGCTTCCGCCGCGACCGGCCGCGGCTGCTGGCCCGCTGGCGCGGCTGGCAGCGCGAGGGATTCGAGGAGCAGTTCGATGCGGTCCTCGCGCGGATCGCCGAGAGCGGGCCGGTCTCGGCCGCCGAAGTGGGCGAGGAGGAAGAGCGCGGCACCGGCGGCTGGTGGGACTGGCACCCGTCGAAGGCCGCCCTGGAATATCTCTGGCGGGTGGGCGAGCTTTCGATCACGCGCCGCGACTCGTTCCGCAAGGTCTACGATCTGACCTCCCGCGTCATCCCGTCCGCGTGGCTCGGGATGGATCCGGGGGATGCCGCGACGATCCACTGGGCCTGCTCCGAGGCGCTGGACCGGCTCGGCTTCGCCACCTCGGGCGAACTGGCCGCCTTCTGGGCCGCCGCGAGCCCCGCCGAAGCGCAGGCCTGGTGCCACGACGCGCTTGCCCGCGGCGAGATCGTGGAGGTCCGTGTCGAGGGGGCCGACGGCAGCCTCCGGCGCAGCTACGCCCGACCGGAGGTGGTCGCGCTGGCCGAGGCTGCGCCCGATCCCTCGCCACGGCTGCGGATCCTGTCGCCCTTCGATCCGGTGCTGCGCGACCGGGCCCGCGCCGAACGGTTGTTCGGCTTCCGCTACCGGATCGAGGTGTTCGTGCCCGAGGCCAAGCGCACCTACGGCTATTACGTCTTCCCGATCCTCGAGGGCGACCGGCTGATCGGCCGGATCGACATGCGCGCCCACCGCGAGAGCGGCAGCCTGCGCGTGCGCGCGCTCTGGCCCGAGGCGGGGGTGCGGCTGGGCTCGCGCCGGCTCGGGCGGCTCGGAGCCGAGCTCGACCGTCTGGCGCAGTTCGCGGGCTGCGATCAGGTGAAGTTCGAACCGGACTGGCTGCGCGAGACGCTGCCCGAGGGGAGCGCAGCCGGAGACTAGCGGCAGGTCGCCTTCGGGGCGCGCAACGTGGTCTTGCGGGGATCCTGCCCCCGGGGCAGCTCGGGATCTCCGTCGCACGAGGTCCGGCCCATGGCCGCGCTGCCGGCTCCCCCGCTCAGGGCCTCCGCCGCGCCAGCACCGGCCCCTCGCCGGCCGCAGCGATCCGGGCGATGGCGGCCTCCGTCTCCTCCTCGATCACGCCCATCACATAGCCGGTGGCATGGATCATGCGCCGCGCATCCACGGCCATGGCGACATGACCCTTCCAGAACAGAAGGTCTCCCGCCTGCAAGTCGCCGGAAACCTCGGTGCCGACCGTCTGCTGCAGGTCGCTGTCGCCGGGGCAGTCGATCCCGCAGGCCAGAAGCGCCGCCTGCGCGAGACCCGAGCAATCGATGCCCGCCCGGCTGTTGCCCCCCCAGAGATAGGGCGTGCCGTGAAAGAGCCGCGCCACGGCCACGGGGTCGGAATGGAGCCGATCCAGCGGCCACAGATGGCAGGCGGGCACCCAACCCATTGTCGTCTGCAGAAAATCTCGCGCTTCGCCAATGACCGTCAGCCGCGCGCCGAAGCTGAGGGCGGCGATCTCATGCGCCTGCACCCGCGGTTCGGGATAGAGATGGCTCGCGGGCACCGTGACGCGGTGGGTGGCCATCTCGGGCGCCGCAAGCGCGGCCTCGGGCAGCCAGCCGC
Organism: Cereibacter johrii; assembly: GCF_001720585.1. Taxonomy (GTDB): domain Bacteria; phylum Pseudomonadota; class Alphaproteobacteria; order Rhodobacterales; family Rhodobacteraceae; genus Cereibacter_A; species Cereibacter_A johrii. The sequence goes on from NZ_MABH01000112.1 coordinate 11,358, forward strand.
AATAGCCGTCCTTGGCGGCGCGGCCGAAGGCATGGCCCTCGCGCCGGTCGATCACGAGGATCTCCTCGCCCAGCAGGAGCTGCCGGTCCCGCGGCCCCCCCGGACGGGCCAGGAGATCCACGACCGGCAGGCCGATCCGCGCCGGCGCGCCGTCGGTGAAGCGCGGGGCCGCCACCTGCCCCTTCAGCGAGACATGGGCCACCTCGCCGCTGTAGGGGGTCGTCCGGCGATCCATCACAGGCCCAGCATCCGCGGCAGCGCGGTGAGGATCGCGCGCGCGCCCTGCCCCACGCCGCCCTTCGGCCGTGCCGGCGCATCGGCGGGCGTGTGTCCGTAGATGTCGAAATGCATGTAGCGGGGATTTTCGACGAAGCGGCGCAGGAAGAGCGCGGCGGTGATCGAGCCCGCGAAGCCGCCCGAGGGGGCATTGTCGAGATCCGCGATGCCGGGCTCGATCAGGGCCTCGTAGGGCTCCCAGAAGGGCAGGCGCCAGACCGGATCGCAGGCGGGGCCCGCCGCGGATTGCAGCGCCGCCGCCAGATCCTCGTCATCGGTATAGAAGGGCGCGAGATCGGGGCCCACCGCCACCCGCGCGGCCCCCGTCAGCGTGGCCATCGAGACGATGAGATCGGCCTCCTCCTCGTCGGCCAGCGTCAGCGCATCGGCGAGGATGAGCCGCCCCTCGGCATCGGTGTTGTTCACCTCGACCGTCAGCCCCTTGCGCGAGGTCAGGATGTCCTTCGGGCGCATCGCATTGCCGGATATGGCATTTTCCACCGCCGGCACCAGCACGCGCAGCCGCACCGGCAGCTCGAGCGCCATGATCATCTGCGCAAGTCCCATGACGGTGGCGGCCCCGCCCATGTCCTTCTTCATCAGGAGCATGCCGGTCGAGGGCTTGATGTCGAGCCCGCCCGTGTCGAAGCAGACGCCCTTGCCCACCAGCGTGACGCGCGGCCCGCGCTCGCCCCAGCGCATCTCCAGAAGGCGCGGCGCGCGGGTCGAGGCGCGGCCCACGGCATGGATCATGGGCAGATTGCGGTCGAGGAGCTTGTCGCCGCGGATCACCGCGGTCTCGGCGCCGAACCGGTCGGCGAGGGCAAGGAAGGCCTCCTCCAGCTCCTGCGGCCCGAGATCGGAGGCGGGCGTGTTGATGAGGTCGCGGGTCAGCGCCTCGGCCTCGGCCATGGCAAGGAGCCGCGCCCCTTCGCAGCCTGCCGGCAGCTTCAGGCGCGCCTTCGGCGGCTTCGTCCCGGTGCGGTAGCGCGTGAAGGCGTAGGTGGACAGAAGCCAGCCCAGGGCCGCCTCGCCGGCCGCTTCGGGCGAGAGATCGCCCTCGAGATGCCAGTCCCCCTCCGGCAGGGCCGCAAGCCCGCGCGCGAGGCCGAAGCGGCTGCGGGCGCGGGCCCTGGCCGTGCCTGATCCGAGAACCGCGGCCGCGATGCCGCCGGCCGCATCCGGCAGGAGGCGCAGCTCGCCCAGCGAGGCCTCGAAGCCGGTGGCGGCAAGCCAGGCGCGCTCGGCCTCGGTCCGGCCGCCGAGCCAGTCGGCCAGCGCGTCGGACGCAACGACATGGACCGGGCGCGAAGCCGCGGCGGGATCGGCAAAGGAAAGGGGCATGGCTCGTTCCGGAGGACTGGACAATCCGGGCGAGCCTAGCCGTTCCGGCGCTACCCGCAAGCCCCGCCGGTCAGAGGCTGAGGTCGAGCAACTCCTTGTCGGAAGCCAGCGACCGCTCTGCCACCCGGAGCAGCCGGGCCCAGATCGCGGCGAAGGCGGTCATGTCGCCCAGCTCGACGGCACCGCGCGCATCTGCCGCAACGAGGCCGAGGCTGACCATCCCGAGGTTCTCGCACATGCGCTGCAGCCGCCGCAGACGCCGCGGGATCCCGCCCAGATCGCGCACCCTGACCTGATGCGAGAGCGCGGCGATCGTCATTGCCAGTTCCGCAAAGGCACGATTCACGATCTGCTCGGCAGCCTTGGTGCCCATTTCGCGATACATGGCGGCAATGGGCTCCGCATCCTGCCGCACGCGATCCACCGGCCTCAGGGCCATAATCATGCAGGTCATCCCACCTGTCCCCCTACACACCCAGGACCAGCCTGCGTGCGGCCGCTGAACAAAAGGTTGCGGCGCCCTGAAAAAATCCCTCGAATTTTCCCCGGCCGCCCCCTATTCAAGCGCGTGGACCTGACTGAGGACGACGCAATGCACAATGCGAGGCCGCTTCCGAACTACCTTGTCCAGCGTTTCCACGGCTGGCGCGCCACCACCTTCGCCGACAACAAGTCCTGGTATCGCCGGCTCTCCGAGAGCGGGCAGCATCCACGCGCCATGGTGATCTCCTGCTGCGACTCGCGCGTGCATGTCACCTCGATCTTCGGCGCGGACGAGGGCGAGTTCTTCATCCACCGCAACATCGCCAATCTGGTGCCGCCCTACAGCCCCGACGGGAAGCAGCACGGCACCTCGGCCGCAGTCGAATATGCGGTCACCGCGCTCGGCGTGGCCCATATCGTGGTGCTCGGCCATTCGAACTGCGGGGGCGTCAAGGGCTGCCACGACATGTGCTCGGGCAAGGCGCCGCAGCTCGAGGAGACCTCGAGCTTCGTCGGCCGCTGGATGGACATCCTGCGCCCCGGCTACGAGCGGGTGAAGGACCTGCCCGAGGAGGAGCGCGTCACCGCGCTGGAGAAGGAGGCCGTGCTGGTCAGCATCGGCAACCTGATGACCTTCCCCTTCGTGCGCGAGGCGGTCGAGCGCGAGGTGCTGACGCTGCACGGGCTCTGGACCCACATCGGCGAGGGATCGCTCGAGCAATACATGCCCGGCCAGGGCTTCGTGCCGGTCTGAAGAGGAAAGCCCGCGGCAGGAGCGCCTGCCGCGGGCTTCGCAGTCCCGGAGGAAGAGGGGCCCGAGCGCGGCCCCGTCCCCGTCTCAGCCCTTCTTCAGGCAGCGGTTGCCCAGAACCTCGGCGATCTGCACCGCGTTCAGCGCGGCGCCCTTGCGCAGGTTGTCGGACACGCACCAGAGGTTCAGCCCGTTGTCGAGGGTCGAGTCCTGCCGGATGCGGCTGATGTAGGTGGCGTAATCGCCCACGCATTCGACGGGCGTGATGTAGCCGCCGGCCTCGCGCTTGTCGACGACGAGCACGCCCGGAGCCTCGCGCAGGATGTCGCGCGCTTCCTCTTCATCGAGGAAATCCTCGAACTCGATGTTGATCGCCTCGGAATGGCCCACGAACACGGGCACCCGCACGCAGGTCGCCGTGACCTTCACCTTCGGATCCAGGATCTTCTTGGTCTCGGCCACCATCTTCCACTCTTCCTTGGTGGAGCCGTCCTCCATGAAGCTGTCGATGTGCGGGATCACGTTGAAGGCGATCTGCTTGGTGAACTTCGAGGGCTCGACCTCCTGACCGGGGACGTAGATACCCTTGGTCTGGTTCCAGAGCTCGTCGATGCCGGCCTTGCCCGCGCCCGAAACGGACTGGTAGGTCGAGACGACGACGCGCTTGATCTTGGCCCGGTCGTGCAGCGGCTTCAGCGCCACGACCATCTGCGCGGTCGAGCAGTTGGGGTTGGCGATGATGTTCTTGGCCTTGTAGCCCTCGATCGCATCGGCGTTCACTTCCGGCACGATCAGCGGCACCTGCGGGTCGTAGCGGTAGAGCGACGAGTTGTCGATCACGACGCAGCCCGCGGCCGCAGCCTTCGGCGCATAGATCTTCGTCGCGTCCGAGCCCACCGCGAACAGCGCGATATCCCAGCCGGTGAAGTCGAAGGTATCGAGATCCTTGGTCGTCAGGGTCTTGTCGCCGAAGCTCACCTCGGTGCCGAGAGACTTGCGGCTCGCCAGAGCGGCAATCTCCTCCACCGGAAACTCGCGCTCGGCGAGGATGTTCAGCATTTCACGGCCCACGTTGCCCGTGGCACCCGCGACGACGACCCTGTAGCCCATCGGGGACCCCTCTTCTCATGTCGGAATGACGCGCCCCCATAGCGCAACGGGGGTCACGGGGAAAGCGGAATCGGGCCGGAGAGACTTGGCGCGCAGGGCGGTGCGCTGCGCGGGACCCACCCTGCGGGGCTCAGCCCGGGGATCCGCGCAGCGTGAAGCGCGGGTCGCTCTCGAGCAGGGCCTGCACGAAGCGGGCCTCGGCGCCGAAATCGTGCGGCACCTGCGCGGCGGTCCGGCTCCCCGTGAGCGACAGGCTCGCGAAGAAATCGAAGCCGTAGAGCGTGACCGAGGCCGCACGGCTCCGCGCCAGAAGGTCGATCGTCATGAGCCCGGTCGAGGGCGGCGCGGCCAGCCGACGCTTCAGATCCTCGTAGTCCGCGCGGGAGTGGAGGTAGAAGCCCCGGCGGCTCGCCACATGCCACTGCAACCGCTTGCGCTTGGGCGACATCCAGAGCGTGAGCCGCGGCGCGAGCCGCTCGAGCGCCTCGGCCTGAAGCGAGGTGGCGAGCGCCAGCGCGTCCGTCCGCGTGCCGTGGCTGGCCGCGGCCGGCATCGGCGCGCGGTTCAGCCGGATCACGAGGTCGGCCGCGTCGATCTCGGGGCCGAAGGCCGCCTGCGACAGGCTGCGCGCATTGCCGACCAGCGCGATCCGTTCGGTGGCAAAGCGGGCAAGCAGCGCCTCCTCCGGCAGCGAGAGGGCCGCCAGCGGCGCCTCGCGGCGGAAGGTGCGGGCGAAGAGAAATCCGAGCCGCGTCATGCAAGAAGCCTCCGGTAGAGCGCGACGAGGGCCGCCGCCTCATCCTCGATGCGGAACCCCTTGAGGGTGCGCGCCCGGGCGGCCTCGGCCATCCGGCCGCAAAGGGCGGCATCGTCGAGGAGCGCCGCCACCTCCGCCACCATGGCCGCGAGATCGCCCGGCGGCACGAGCCGCCCCGTGTCCGCGCTCACCAGCTCCTCGAAGGCGCCGACGCGCGTCGCCACCACCGGCACGCCACAGGCCATCGCCTCGAGCGGCGTGAGCCCGAAGCCCTCCCACCGCTGCGGGGCCACATAGAGATCGAGCGCGCGATACCAGTCGGGCATCCGATCCACCGTGACCTCAGGCCGGAACAGGATGCGCTGGCCCAGCCCCGCGGCCTCGACCTCGCGGCGGAGCCCGTCGAGGAACGCCTGATGCTCGCCCACCGCGCGCCCCATCACCACCGCAGCCACGCCCGGCCGCTCGGGCAGAAGCCGCATCATGGCATGGACGAACACATCCGTGCCCTTCTGCGCCCGGATCCGGCCGTAGCAGCCCACAAGCACCGCCTCGGGCAGGCCCAGCCGCGCCCGCACCTCGGCCCGGTCGCCGGGGCGGAAGGTGTCGGTATCGATCCCGTGCAGGATCACCTCGGCGGGCCGCTCGAGATAGGAGGCCGTCCGGCGCGAGGTGGCGACCAGCGCATCCATCCGCCCGATCAGCCAGCGCGTGTAGCCCGTGTGCCGCCGCTGCGAGGCCGAGGTGAAGAGAAGTTTCAGCCGTCGGCGCAGGAGATGGCGCAGCGCGAGGCCCAGCAGCATCTCGGTGTTGCGCCGGGCGTGCCAGACCCGCCAGCGGTCGCGCGGCAGGAACGGCAGGCGCCAGAGCGGCAGATGCGGAAGGTCCGCAGGCAGGCCCGGGCCGGTGGCCGCGATGCCGATCAGGCGCGCCTGCACCGGCACCAGCCGCGCGATGGTGGCCGTCACCCCCGAGAGGCGGCGCTTGAGGTTGGGCGCGATGACCTCGATCCGATCCGGCTGCACTGGCATGGTGTCCCCCCGAGGCTCTGGTTAGCGCAGAGCGTGGCGGACGGAAAGTCAGTCCGTCCGGTCGCGGCTGACCGCATAGATCGCGCAGCCCGCAAGGATGAAGAGCGCGAAGAACAGGAAGAGCGCGGCATAGGGCGCGGCGGGCGGCACCGGAGCCACCGCTCCGTGGACCGCGCCGGTCGCGAACTGCATGAGGCCGGGCGAGGCGATCCCGAAGAAGTTGAGCAGCGTCACCCCCCGCCCGGTCAGGTGCGGCGGCACGAAGGCGCGGCCGTGGGCGATGACCATCGGGAAGGAGGCGCCGAAGAAGCCGATCCCCGCGAAGAGCAGAAGCGCGGGCCAGCCGCCCGTCGCGGGCCAGGCCCAGAGCGCGAGCAGGCACAGGGCCGTCAGGAGATTGCCGCCGAGGATCAGCCCCTTGCGGGTGCCGAGCAGGCGGTCGAGCGGCCCGTAGGCGAAGCTGCCCGCCACCATGGCAAGGCCCATGACCAGCGTCGCGCGCCCGATCTCGGCGGGGGCGGCGCCGAAGGTGTCGGCATAATAGGGCCCGATCCAGAGCCCGCGCAGGCCCGCTGCCGGCGCGTAGCAGACCACCATCATGGCGAGCACGGGCCAGAGCGCGGGCATCCGCAGCAGATCGAGCATCGAGCCCCGGGCCGGGCCCTCGACGCGGGCCGGATCGCGGACGAGGATCCCGATCGCCGCGGCCGCGGCCAGCGTCACGCCCGCCAGCGCCATCAGCGTCTCGCGCCAGCCGAAGGTCTCGACCGCCGAGGCGAGCGGCACCGAGCCCGCGATATTGCCGAGGCTGCCGATCCCCACCACGGCCGCGGCCAGCGTGCCGAAGAGGGCCGGGCTGAAGCTGCGCGCGAAGATGTAGTAGCTCGCCATCAGCACGGGCGAGCAGCCGATGCCGATCAGCGCCATGGCGGCCATCAGGGCCCCCGGCCCCTCGGCCTGCGCGAAGACGAGCGCCCCGCCCGCCCCTCCGGCGCCGAGGAGCACCATCGAGGTCAGCCGCGGCCCGATCCGGTCGAGCGCCCAGCCCACCGGGAACTGCATCAGCGCGAAGGCCAGAAACCAGATGCCCGAGGCGGCCGCCAGATCCTCGGCCGAGACGCCGAGCTCGGCCTTCAGCGTGGGGGCGAGCACCGCGAGAAAGGCGCGGTAGAACTGACTCAGCACATAGGCCAGCACGAGGCAGGCGATCCCGGCGCGCATCACGTCTCCTCCCGCTCGCGGATCCGAGGTATATCCGCCGCCGCGGACAGGGCAAGAGGCCCCGCCATTCGCGCTTCGCGAATGGCAGGCGCCGCGTCTGGGTCAGGCCGGGTGCAGCGCGGGGCTGCGGGTCTCGCGGATGGGCAGGTGGACGATGGCCGAGAAGGCGCCGACGCCCACGCCGATCCACCAGACCATCGTATAGTCGCCGGTCATGTCATACATGCGCCCGCCCAGCCAGACGCCCATGAAGCTGCCGAGCTGGTGGCTGAGGAAGACGAACCCATAGAGCGTGCCCATGTAGCGCAGGCCGTAGAGATGGGCCACGAGCCCGCTGGTGAGCGGCACCGTCGCCAGCCAGAGCGCGCCCATGCTGAGCGAGAAGAGAAGGACCGTGGTCGGCGTCATCGGCACGAGGATGAAGAGCGCGGCGGCGAGAGTGCGTCCGGTATAGATCGCGGCCAGCAGATATTTCTTGGAATAGCGTTTGCCGAGCCAGCCTGCGGTGATCGTGCCCACGATGTTGGCCAGCCCGATCAGCGAGATCGCCAGCGCGCCCAGCGCCGAGGTGGTGGTGATCCCCAGCGCCGCCAGCGGGCCGCGCGGATCGATCGCCCCGCACATCTCCGTCACGAAGGCGGGGAAGTGCGCGGTGATGAAGGCCAGCTGATAGCCGCAGGAGAAGAAGCCCACGAAGATCAGCGTATAGGACGGGTCGCGGAAGGCCCGCCGGAGCACCGTGCCGAGCGACTCCTCGAGCTCTGCCTTCGTCGCGGTGACCGGCGCGCGCATGAAGGGCAGCGCAAAGAGCGCGGCAAGGATGACGCCTGCGAAGATCAGGAACACCGTCTGCCAGCTGTAGAAGCCCAGCAGGATCTCGGCCGCCGGCGCCCCGAAGACCTGCCCCGCCGAGCCCGCGGCCGTGGCGATGCCGAGGGCGAGCGAGCGATGCTCTGGCGCCGTGGCCCGTCCCACCACCGCAAGGATCACGCCGAAGCCCGTGCCCGCGATCCCGAACCCCACCAGCACCTCGAGGAACTGGTGCTGGAGCGGCGTCACGGCGAAGCTCGAGAGCACGAGACCCGCCGCATAGGTCAGCGCGCCCGCGACGATGGCCCGGCGGTCGCCGAACTTCTCGGCCAGCATCCCGAAGATCGGCTGGCCGATGCCCCAGGCGAGGTTCTGGATCGCGATGGCCATCGAGAAGTCGGCCCGCGGCCAGTCGAACTCCTCGGCGATGGGGATCTGGAACACGCCGAAGCTGGCGCGGATCGCGAAGCCGAGCATCAGGACGATGCAGCCCGAGATCAGGACGGGCGTGAAGATCGGAGATTTGGTCATGGGGGATCCGGGCGGACTGGGGGCGGGCGCAGAGCCTGCTCCGGCCAATGTCGCCGCGTCAAACGCTATTTTCTGATGTTTCGTGTCAGGATCCGTTATGAGACCCCTTCGGTCATCCGCGCTTCGTGGGGGGAGGCGGCGGGGCACCGCCCCTCACGGAAGAGGAAGGCGGCCGCCCCAGCCCCCGCGTCGCGAAACGGCCGTCCGCAGACCTCCTTCTGCCAGAGGGCTCAAGTGGGGTCGGAACGGCCCCGCCCTTTCCCTGCAGCCTTTGCAGGCTCCGTCGTGTCCCTCTGTATCGGGCCTTCCCGGACAGCACCGGCAAGGATCCTCCCGAAGGCCGACCGACGGCGGCAGGGGGATGCCGGCGGGGCGGAAACGGCGCGCCCGACAGGATGCACCGGCCTGTCGGAGGGGAACCGCTGCCTTGGGCCGTCGCTTGATGGGGGAAGGCAAGAGGACGAGGAGGCAGCATGTCGGACTGGTGGCGCGGCTCGGTGACCTATCAGATCTATCCCCGCTCGTTTCAGGATTCCGACGGCGACGGCGTGGGCGACCTGCGCGGCATCATCGAGCGGCTCGACCATGTAGCCTGGCTCGGGGCCGACGCGATCTGGCTCTCGCCGATCTTCCCTTCGCCCATGGAGGACATGGGCTACGACGTGTCGGACTATACCGCGATCCATCCGCTCTTCGGCTCGATGGAGGATTTCGACGCGCTGCTTGCCCGGGCGCACGAGCTCGGGCTCAAGGTCATCATCGACCAGGTTCTGAGCCATTCCTCCTCGGCCCATCCGTTCTTCCGCGAGAGCCGGCGGAGCCGCGACAATCCCAAGGCCGACTGGTATGTCTGGGCCGACGCGCAGCCCGACGGCAGCCCGCCGAACAACTGGCTGTCGGTCTTCGGCGGCTCGGCCTGGGAATGGGACGCGCAGCGGCGGCAGTACTATCTGCACAACTTCCTGATCTCGCAGCCCGACTTCAACTTCCACAATTCCGAGGTGCAGGACTGGCTTCTCGAGCAGATGCGCTTCTGGCTCGACCGGGGCGTGGACGGCTTTCGGCTCGACACGGTGAACTTCTACTTCCACGACGCCGAACTGCGGTCGAACCGGCCGAACCCGCAGAACGGGCCGATCCCGCCGGTCAATGCCTACGACATGCAGGACCATGCCTTCTCGAAGTCGCGGATCGAGAATATCGCCTTCCTCCTGCGGATGCGGAAGCTGCTCGACGACTATCCGGACCGGGCCATGGTGGGCGAGGTGGCCGACGGGCTGCGCGGCCTTGCGATCATCGCCGAATATACCAGCGGGACAGACCGGCTGCACATGGCCTACACGTTCGAGATGCTCTCGCGCACCTTCACCGCCAGCCATTTCCGCAGCCGGATCGAGGAGTTCTTCGCCACCGCGCCGCATGGCTGGCCCTGCTGGGCCTTTTCCAACCACGATGTCGTGCGCCATGCGACACGATGGGCAGGCCACGGGGCAGAAGATGACGTGGCGCGGCTCGCGGCGGCCATGCTCCTGTCCTTCGAGGGCTCGGTCAGCCTCTATCAGGGCGAGGAGATCGGCCAGACGGAAACCGAGCTGCTCTATGAGGAGCTGACCGATCCGCCGGGCCTCCGGTTCTGGCCCGAGGAGAAGGGCCGCGACGGCTGCCGCACGCCGATGGTCTGGGACGACGGGCCTGCGGGCGGCTTCACCACCGGCACGCCGTGGCTGCCGGTGAAGCCGCCGCAGCTGGCCCGGAACGTGGCGTCGCAGAAGGGCGTCCCCGGGTCGGTGCTGGAGACCTACCGCGCGCTTCTGCAGTTCCGCCGGAGCCAGCCTGCGCTGATCCGCGGCCGCAGCCGGTTCTTCGACCTGCCCGAGCCGATGCTGGGCTTCACCCGGACGCTCGAGGGCCAGTCGCTCGCCTGCTTCTTCAACCTCGGCATCGAGCCCGTGTCGGCGACCCTGCCGGGCCATGGCGGGCTGATCGGCCCGGCACAGGCCGCCGTGCTCGAGGGCGACCGCCTCACCCTCGGGGCGAACGGCTACGCCTTCCTGCCGGCTCCCGAGGATGCCAGCGTCAGCTGACCCATGGCGGCGGCAAGCCCGCCGAGCGTAGAGGCCGCGGCGGGCAGGAGCCGCGCCTGCACGCCCTGCGCGGCAAGCGCCGCGCCATAGCGGGCGGCGAGCGCCTCCTCGCCCACCAGCACGACCGGCTGACCCAGCCAGTAGCTGCGCGCGCCCACGAGCTCGAGCCCGATCAGCAGCCCCGAGAGCCGCGCCCGCGCCGTGGCGGCGGGCAGATCCTGCAACAAAGCCTCGGCCCTGAGCCCGAACAGCTTCGCGCCGAGCTTCTGGGGATGGGACATGCCGTCCGACACGGCCGCGAGGAAGGCCTCGTCGTCCCAGCCCTCCGCCGCGAGCCCGTGGCGCAGCACCGAGCGCTCCGAAAGGAGGGCGAAAAGCTCTCCGGTCAGGAAGCTGCGAAAGCTCACCACCTCGCCGGCCGAGACCTGCGCCCATTTGGAATGGGTGCCGGGCAGGCAGATCACCCCGTCGAAGGATCCGAGCAGCGCCAGCGCGCCCGCGATCTGCGTCTCTTCTCCGCGCATCACGTCGGCGGGCTTCGCCTGCGCCAGCCCCGGCACGATGCGGACCGCGATCCGGGGATCCTCCGACGGCACCGGCACCAGCGCCTGCGGATCGACAGGCGCGCAGGGCAGGCTGCGGTAGGGCGCCTCCTGCCAGCCCTGCCGCGCGCCCGCCATGCCGCAGATCACCACCGGCACCGGAGGCCCGTCGCCGAGCCACGGGCCGATCAGCCGCAGGAGCGCCGCCTCGAACCCGCCCGCAGGAACCTGCCCCATGCCCTCGTCCGACCGGGCCTCGGCCAGCACGCCCTCCGCCCCCATCGCCCAGACGCGCAGACGGCTCGTGCCCCAGTCGGCGGCGATCCAGCCGGGCCTCATCCCGTCACCACCACGCCGCCGTCGATCACCAGCGCCTGCCCCGTCATCATCCGCGAAGCCTCCGACGCGAGGAAGAGCACGCCCCCCACGATATCGGCGGGCACCAGCGCCTCCTTCAGGCACTGGCGGTCGAGATGGGCCTGCAGCCCTTCCTCGGTCACCCAGAGATCCTTCTGCCGCTCGGTCAGCACCCAGCCCGGGGCCAGCGCATTGACCCGGATCCGGTCGGGCCCGAACTCGCGCGCGAGGCTGCGGGTCAGGCCGTTGATGCCCGAATTGGCGGTCGTGTAGGCCGGATAGCCCGCATTGCCCATCATGTAGGAGATCGAGGAGAAATTGATGATCGACCCGCCGCCCGCGGCCTTCATGCCGGGAATGACGGCCTGCGCGGCAAAGAAGTAATGCTTGAGGTTCACCGCCTGCGCGCGATCCCAGTAATCCTCGGTCACCTCGGCGGTCGTGTGACGGTCGTCGTGGGCGGCCGCATTCACGAGAACCCGGATCGGCCCCTGCCGCTCGGCCACCTCGGCAAGCGCCTGCCGCAGCGCCGGAATGTCGGTCACGTCGCAGGGCAGGAACAGCGGCCGCGCGCCGGTCTCGGCCTCCATCCGGTCGCAGAAGGCGGTGGCGTCGGAGCGCTGGACGAAGGCCACCCGCGCGCCCTGCCGCAGGAAGCCCTCGGTCAGCGCCGCGCCGATGCCCGAGCCGCCGCCGCTGAGGAAGAACGAGGCCCCCTTCAGGTCGGGAAAGACGGGATGGGCGGCGGGTGTGTCTGTCATGGGGAACCTCCGGTCGGGGGAGCGGCCGCGGGGCGGATGCCCGGGCCAGAGGACACCCGCGCGGGGCGCCAGTGCCGCATCTTGTCGCCCGAGGCCGCGGCGGGCGTCAAGGCTGCTGCGGTGCGGCCTCCATTGACCTCGGGGCGCGCACTCCTTAGCCCTTGGCGAAAGAAGTGTTAACGGAGGCAGGGATGCGTCCCCAGACCGAAGCCCTGATCGTGATCGACGTGCAGAACGACTTCTGCCCGGGCGGCGCGCTCGCCGTCGCCGGAGGGGATGCGATCATCCCCCGGATCAACGCGCTCCTGCCCGAGTTCGGCGCGCGCATCTTCACGCAGGACTGGCATCCCTCCGACCATTCCTCCTTCGCGGCCACCCACGAGGCGGTGCCCTTCTCGCTGATCGAGATGCCCTACGGGCCGCAGGTGCTCTGGCCCACCCATTGCGTGCAGGGCACGCGCGGCGCCGAGTTCCATCCCGCGCTCGAGACGGCGCCGGCCGATCTCATCCTCCGCAAGGGCTTCCGCCGCGGGATCGACAGCTACTCGGCCTTCTTCGAGAACGACCGCACCACCCCCACCGGGCTCGAAGGCTACCTGCGCAGCCGCGGGATCGAGGCGGTGACGCTCGCGGGCCTCGCCACCGACTTCTGCGTGGCCTATTCCGCGCTCGATGCGGCCCGGCTGGGCTTCCGGGTGACGGTGCTGGAAGGCGCCTCGGCCGCCATCGACCTCAACGGATCGCTCGCCGCGATCAAGGCGCAGATGGCCGAGGCCGGCGTCGCGCTGGAGCCCTGACATGGTCGATATCGCCACCCGCGTCTACAATCACAAATGGAAGATCGACCCGATCGTCCGCTCGCTGATCGACACCGACTTCTACAAGCTCCTGATGTGCCAGTCGGTGTTCCGCAACAGGCCGGACACGGTGGTGCGCTTCAGCCTCATCAACCGCACCTCCGCGGTGCGGCTGGCCGAGCTGATCGACGAGGGCGAGCTGCGCGAGCAGCTCGACCATATCCGCACCCTGCGCCTGTCGCGCGGCGAGAGCACCTTCCTGCGCGGCAACACCTTCTACGGCAAGCGCCAGATGTTCCGCTCGGACTTCATGGAGTGGTTCGAAAACCTGCGGATGCCCCCCTACCATCTGGAGAAGCGCGACGGGCAATACGAGCTGACCTTCGAGGGCAAATGGCCCGAGGTCATGCTGTGGGAGATCCCGGCATTGGCCGTGCTGATGGAGCTGCGCTCGCGCGCGGTGCTGGCCACGATGGGGCGGTTCGAGCTGCAGGTGCTCTATGCCCGCGCCATGACCAAGCTCTGGGAGAAGATCGAGCGGCTGAAGCGGATCGAGCGGCTGAAGATCGCGGATTTCGGCACCCGGCGGCGGCATTCCTTCCTCTGGCAGGACTGGTGCGTGCAGGCGATGATCGAGGGGCTGGGCGATGCCTTCACCGGCACCTCGAACTGCCTGATCGCCATGCGGCGCGAGGTCGAGGCCATCGGCACCAATGCCCACGAGCTGCCGATGGTCTATTCCGCGCTGGCCACGACGGATGAAGACCTCGCCCGCGCGCCCTATCAGGTGCTGGCCGACTGGCACGAGGAGCATGACGGCAACCTCCGCATCATCCTGCCGGACACCTACGGCACCGAGGGCTTCCTCGCCCGCGCGCCGGACTGGCTCTCGACCTGGACGGGCATCCGCATCGACTCGGGCGACCCCGCCCAGGGCGCCGAGACCGCGATCCGCTGGTGGCAGAGCCGGGGCGAGGATCCGCGCCGCAAGCTCGTGATCTTCTCGGATGGGCTCGATGTCGAGAAGATCGAGGAGCTGCACCGCCAGTTCCACGGCCGGGTGAAGGTCAGCTTCGGCTGGGGGACGATGTTCACCAACGATTTCCGCGGCCTCGTGAAGGACGATGCGCTGGCCCCCTTCAGCCTCGTCTGCAAGGCGGTGGCGGCGGACGGACGGCCCACCGTGAAGCTCTCGGACAATCCGCTGAAGGCGATGGGCCCCGCCGACGAGATCGCGCGCTACAAGCGCGTCTTCGGCGTGGGCGATCAGGTGGCCTACGACGTGCAGGTCTGAGGCGGGCCTCAGCCCTCCTCGTCGCTCACCCGGCCGCGCCCGGCCTTCACGTCGCTGCGGATCGACTTGGCGGCGAGCCTGCGCCGCTGGCTGCCGAGCGTGGGCTTGGTCGCGATCCGCCGCTTCGGCGCGACCAGCGCCGCGCGCACCATCTCGGCCAGCCGCTCGCGCGCCAGTTCGCGGTTGCGCTGCTGGCTGCGCGTCTCTTCCGCCCGGATGACGATGGCGCCCTCCTGCGTCCAGCGCCGGCCCGCCAGCCGCTTCAGCCGCGCCTTCACCGCGGGCGACAGATGCGGCGACCGCTCGGCCTCGAAGCGCAGCTCGACAGCCGTCTCGACCTTGTTGACGTTCTGCCCCCCGGGCCCCGACGAGCGCGAGAAGCTCTCGGTCAGTTCCCAGTCGGCGAGCGTGATCTGATCGGTGATGTGCAGCATGAAGGGGGCCTATCGCGGGCGCCGGCCCTTCGCAACGGGCCGCGCCCTACGAGAAAGGGCCGCCACGGGGGGCGACCCTTTCCGAGATCCAAGGAGATGAGCCAGTTAGGAGCTAGCCCAACCGCCGGTGCATTTTAAGAGGGGCTGCCCTCAGAAAACACCCCCGACAGCTGTCCCGACACGTCTCTCCAATATCACTCTAGACACTGGATCACCTCCTTTCAATTGGTTGCCGATAGGGGAAAGGTGGCACAGATCTGGTGTTTGTCAAATGATGATTACGCAACGTTTGCGGTCATCCGCCTGACAATGATGCGGAATGGCAGGAGTGCCACCAAAGCGAGCAGAAGTTTGACGGACCAGTCCGCGACGGCCAGCGAGAGCCAGAGCGGGGCCTCGGGGCCGGCGCCCAGAAGCGGCAGCGTCTCGTTCGCCCAGGACACGTCATTCGACGGTTCCAGCCAGACGAGCGCCGTTGAAAAGGCGGTTCCGAAGAAGATCAGCGTGTCGAGGCTGGATCCCACGAGCGTCGAGATCAGCGGAGCCTGCCACCAGCCGCGCGCGTGGCGCATCCGGTCGAAGACGGTCACGTCGAGCATCTGGGCCACGAGGAAGGCAAGCCCCGACCCCAGCGCGATGCGCAGCGTGACGAGCGGGCCGAACTCGCCCTGGATCTGCGTGCCGATCAGCGAGCAGAGGATGCCGGTGGCAAAGCCCGCCAGCACCACGCGGCGCGCGGCGGCGGCGCCCCGGAAGCGGTTCGTGAGGTCGGTCACGAGGAAGGCCAGAGGATAGGTGAAGGCGCCCCAGGTCAGCCACTGGCCGAACAGGAACTGCACGAGGATGTTCGAGGCCACCACGATGGCGGCCATCGCCAGAATGGCGGGGATCAGGCTGCGGGGCATGTCTTTTCCGTTTTGACAAGGTCGCGGAGACTTGGCCCCCGTTTCGGGGACAGCGCGGCCTACTCCCGCAGGGGCCCGCCTGTCAATCGCGGAAGGTGCACCTCGACCAGCTCGGTCCGGAGCAGGAACAGGAAATTGTCGTCGGCCACCAGGCTCAGGACCGTGCCGCCCCCGGGCGCGCGCCAGACCGAGATCCCTTCGAGATTGCCGAACCGGCCCGAGCGGGTCTCGAACACCGTCTCTTCGGCGGCGATACCCTCCGGCCCGAGGGTGAAGCGGCGCACGCGGCTGGCGAAGCCCAGAATCCCGCGGAACCGCCGCTCGAGCAGATAGAGCCTGCCGTCGGGGCCGAAATCCGCGCCGACGATCAGGAAGGAGCCGCGGCGGGGCACGGCGAAGAGCTGGCTCCAGACCCCGTTCCGGTAACGGTAGACCGGGAAGGGCCGTGTGGCGCTGCCCGACCGTTCGGGCAGGGTGTAGATCGCGCCCCCTGCATCGATGGCCAGCGCCTCGAGCGCGCTGTTCCTCTGCATCAGGGCGAAATCGGGATGAACGGGAAGATTCTCGGCGGGGCCGGACAGGTCAGGGTAGCGCAACACCCGTGCCGCGCCCTCGAACGAGACATGGGCGGTGCCGTCCGGTGCAAGGGCAAGCCCCTCGCTGTCGTTGCGCCGCCGCGCCAGCGGCTCCGCGCCGCGGCCGCGCAGGAGGCGCATCGGCTCGGTCCGAATGTCGAGGATATGCCCTTGCGCGTCGCGGATCACCCGTCCGCGCGTCCAGGCCCCGCGGTCCGAAAGAACCGTGACCGAGCGGCCGTCCTCGGACATCTCGAGGGCCGAGAGCCCGCCGAACAGCGGATCCTCGACGGTCCAGACGAAGCGCGTGACCCCGTCGCCCGGTGTGTCCGCACTTCCGCCGAGCGCGAGGCCCAGCACGAGCCCCGCGATCAGCGCGAGGCGAGGACTTCGCGGCATTGGGCAGGAAGATCGGAAAGTGTGTAGTCGCGCGCGCCCTTGGGTCTCGGACCCGAAGGCTTTTTCGGCGGCGATTTGGGCGGGTTCAGATAGTCCGTCACCCACCAGGTCAGGGTTTCGTCGCAGCCGTCGCCGCCCTTCGAGAGCTCGGCCACCGTGGGCGTCTGCGTCTGGCAGGCAACCGCGCCGCGCGGGCATTTCAGGCGGATGTGGAAATGGGTGTCGTGCCCCGGCACCGGGCGGATCTTCTGCAGCCAGGCCCGGTCGGCCCGGGTCGCGGTCTTGCACATCTCGAGCTTCACCGCAGCGGCCACGAAGATCCGGTCCACGCGGTCGTCGGAGGCGGCCGACCGCAGAAGCGTGTGGTGCGCCCGCGTCCAGTTCGCGGTGACGCTGCGCTGGTCGGCCGAGCGGACGGGGATCGAGGAGATCCGCTCGCGATCCGCCACCGTCAGGTCGAGCCGGCGCGGCGGCAGCATCCAGACATCCGCATCGAGGCCGATCTGGTGGCTGGCATGGCCCGAGGTCATGGGCCCGCCGCGCGGCTGGCTGATGTCGCCGACATAGAGCCCCGCCCAGCCGATCTGCCGCGCCGCCACCGACAGCGCCTGCAGGAACTCGATCATCTCGGGATGGCCCCAGGCCCGGTTGCGCGACAGGCGCATCACCTGCCAGGTCGGGCCGCTCTCGGGCATCTGCACGAGCCCCGCCGCGCAGCCCCGGTTATAGCTGCCGATCGGCATGGGCGCATGGCGCGAGGGGCCGGTCTGCGCCCCGAACAGCTTGTTGGCCTTCGGTTCGGCCTGAACGGCAGTGGCCATCCCCAGAGCGAGGAGGAAGGAGAGAATGCGCATCATGTCACTGCCCGTTGTTCGCCGCCCGGTTTCACCCAGACTAGCAGAACGAGCCCCGCAAGGAAGAGCAGGATCAGCGGGGCGATGCCCGCGCGCTGCGATCCGCTGAGGCCGGTGGCGAGGGCGATCAGGAAGGGCGCGAGGAAACTCGTGACCTTGCCGGACAGAGCGTAGATCCCGAAGGCCTCGGTCGCGCGCTCGGGTGTGGTGTGGCAGGCCATCAGCGTGCGGCTCGCGGCCTGAAGCGCCCCGCCTGCACCGCCGATCAGCGCGCCGCAGCCGAAGAAGATCAGGTCCGGCAGGCGCGAGCCCTCGGGCAGCGGCTGGCCGAAGAGGCTCTCGCGCGAGGTGCCGACGATCAGGATGCAGACCGCCGTCAGAAGCAGGATGCAGGCGGCGATCACGGGCTTCGGGCCGAAGCGCCGGTCGGCGCGCCCTCCCGCCCACGAGGCCACGGTGGCCGTCACCGCGCCCACCACCCCGAAGACGCCGATCTGGATGATGCTCCAGCCGAGCACGCCCGAGGCATAGACACCCCCGAAGCCGTAAAGCGCGTTCAGCGCGTCGCGATAGAGCAGCGACGAGGCGAGATAGGCCGCGAGGCTCCGCCGCCGGGGCAGGCTTTTCAGGAAGCTGCCGAGCCGGCCCAGAGCCGCGCCGAACCGGACCGGGCTGCGCGGCAGCGCAGGCTCGCGCACCCAGAGGAAGAAGGGCACCATGAAGACCGCATACCAGAGGGCGGTGAAGGGGCCCACGGCGCGCGTGCCCTCGCGCAGCTCCGGGTCGAGGCCGAAGGCCGGGGGAAGGCGGATCAGTGTCTGCCCCGTCTGGGCGCTCTCGGCCAGAAAGAGCAGCATCAGCGCCAAGGCCAGCACGCCGCCCAGATAGCCGAAGGCGAAGCCCGAGCCCGAGATCTCGCCGATCCGGTCGCGGGGCCCGAGCGAGGGCAGGAGCGCATTGGTGAAGATGGTCGCGAATTCCATCCCCACGAAGCCCAGCCCGAAGCAGACGAGCGCCCAGACGAGGCCGTCTCCGTCCGGCGTCAGCGCCCAGAGCCCCGCCGAGCCCAGGATGTAGAAGGCCGAGAAGCCCCAGACCCAGACGAGCCTGCGCCCGCCCGCATCCGCGACGGCCCCGAGGAGCGGCGCGAGGAGCGCCACGACAAGGCTTGCCGCGCCGAGGCCCGTGGCCCAGAGCGACTGCGCCGCCGCGCCCGCGGCCCCCGCGTCCATGCCCTCGGCCAGATAGCGCCCGCGCGCCACCTCGGCGAAATAGGGCGCGAAGACGAAGGTCAGGAGGAGGGTGCTGTAGGGCTGGCTCGCCCAGTCGAAGAAATACCAGCCCCAGATGCGAAGTCGCGCGCGTGCCATGGCCCCTCCGTGGATCGCGCGGATGAAGCCCGAAATGCGTCCCCGACGCAACCCGAGGCGCGGCGCCCTCCCCCGCCTCACGACACGGGTTCCCGTCCGGCGCGCCTCAGGGGGCGGGCGGCCAAGGCCGCAGCGCGTCGGCCTCGATCCAGGCCTGCACCCAGTCGGGCAAGGGCGGGCCCTCGCCCGCGTCACGGCATGGGCTCCCGTCCGGCGCGCCTCAGGGGGCGGGCGGCCAGGGCCGCAGCGCGTCAGCCTCGATCCAGGCTTGCACCCAGTCAGGCAAGGGCGGGCTCTCGCCCGCACCGAGGGCCGCCGCCACCTCGGCCGGCGGCACGATGCCCGATCCCGAGGTCGTGGCCGCGCGCAGGAGCATGTGGCTGGTGCAGTCGCCCTTCCGCCAGAGGCTCTGCTCCATGTAGAAGAACCGTCCGTCCCAGCCGAGGCAGCGGCTCACCATCTCGAGCCGCTCCATCAGCACCACCCGCCGCCTGTAGCGCACCGAGCTGCCCGCCACCGTCATGCCCCAGCCCTTGGCGGAGCAGATCCGCTGCATGCCCGTTCGCACCAGAAGCGGCGCCCGGCCCAGATCGAACAGGGTCAGCGTCCGCCCGTTGTTGAGCTCGCGCCAGGGGTCGAGATCCCAGGGCAGGCAGAGATGCGAGGATCGGTGCGTGCCCAGAACCGGCAGGGGGTCGAGCCGCCGCGCGCGGCGCATCTCCATGAAAAGGCGGACGTAAGGATACATCAATCACTCCTTCACGCCTTGGGTGCTACGCCATCACGGTCCCGTCAAGGCCAACGCAGCGGAACGAGGTTGCCCTTTGGCGGGCCCGTCTATACCTGTCTTTGAGATTTCCCGTGAAGGATGCGTCCATGATATCGCTCTTCCAGATCCTGATGCTGATCCTCGACATTGCGAAGTTCATCATCTTCGCGCACATCATCATGAGCTGGCTCATCAATTTCGAGGTGCTGAACCTGCGTCAGCCGCTCGTCGGCCAGATCTGGGACGGGCTGAGCCGCCTGCTCGAGCCGATCTATTCGAAGGTGCGCCGCATCCTGCCCTCGATGGGCGGGCTGGATCTTGCGCCGCTGATCGTGCTGGTCGCGATCTACGGGCTGCAGATCGTGCTGCGCAACAACATGGCCAGCTTCTACTACTGATCCTTCCCCACCTCACCTGACGGTCCGGCCCCGCGCCGGACCCAGACGGATTGCCTTATGCCCACCCCGCGCGAGCTTCTCCATTCGATCTTCGGCTTTTCCGACTTCCGGCCGGGGCAGGAAGAGATCGTCGAGGCGGTGCGGCAGGGGCAGAACACGCTGGCCATCATGCCGACGGGCGGCGGCAAGTCGCTCTGCTACCAGCTGCCCGCCCTCTCCCGCGAGGGGGTGACGCTCGTCGTCTCGCCGCTGATCGCGCTCATGCGCGATCAGGTGCGCTCGCTGCGCGAGGCGGGGGTCGAGGCCGGCGCGCTGACCTCGGGCAACACCGAGGCCGAGACGGACGAGGTGTTCCGGGCGCTCGACGAGGGCCGGATCAAGCTCCTCTACATGGCGCCCGAGCGGCTCGCCTCGGCCGGGGCCTTCGCGCTCTTGCGCCGGGTGGGGGTGGGGCTCATCGCGGTGGACGAGGCCCATTGCGTAAGCCAGTGGGGCCATGATTTCCGCCCCGATTACCTGCGCATCGGCGAACTGCGCCGCGCGCTCGACGTGCCGCTGGCGGCCTTCACCGCCACCGCCGACGCCGAGACGCAGGAAGAGATCGTGGCGCGCCTCTTCGACGGCGTGGCGCCCGCCACCTTCCTGCGCGGCTTCGACCGTCCGAACATCCATCTGGCCTTCGCCGTCAAGGCGAGCCCGCGCCAGCAGATCCTGGCCTTCGCCGCCGCGCGCAAGGGCCGCTCGGGCATCGTCTATTGCGCCACCCGCGCCAAGACCGAAACGCTCGCCCAGGCGCTGCGCGAGGCGGGGCATTCCGCCTGCCACTACCACGGCGGGATGGAGGCCGACGACCGGCGCGCGGTCGAGATCCGCTTCCAGCAGGAAGACGGTCTCATCGTCGTGGCGACCATCGCCTTCGGCATGGGGATCGACAAGCCGGACATCCGCTGGGTCGCCCATGCCGACCTGCCGAAATCCATCGAGGGCTATTATCAGGAGATCGGCCGCGCGGGCCGCGACGGCGCCCCGGCCGAGACGCTGACGCTCTACGGCCCCGACGACATCCGCCTGCGCCGCGCCCAGATCGACGAGGGGCTGGCCCCGCCCGACCGCAAGGCCGCCGATCATGCCCGGCTGAACGCGCTGCTGGGTCTGGCCGAGGCCACCGCCTGCCGGCGTCAGGTGCTGCTCGGCTATTTCGGCGAAAGCTCCGAACCTTGCGGCACCTGCGATCTCTGCGACCGCCCGGCCGAGCTCTTCGATGCGACCGAGGCGGTGCGCAAGGCGCTGTCGGCGATCCTGCGCACCGGCGAATGGTTCGGGACCGGCCATCTGATCGACATCCTGACCGGCACTGCGACCCAGAAGGTGCGCGACCGCGGCCATGACGGGCTGCCCACCTTCTCGGTCGGCCGGGATCTCTCGCGCCCGGCGTGGGAGGCGGTGTTCCGGCAGATGATGGGGCGCGATCTGGTGCGGCCCGATCCCGAACGCCACGGCGCGCTGAAGATGACCGAGGCCGCCCGCCCCATCCTGCGCGGCGAAGAGCAGATCACGCTCCGCCGCGACACGGTGAAATCCGCCGCGGCCCGGCCGCAGGCCCGCGCGCTGATCTCCGAGGAGGATGCGCCGCTTCTGTCGGCGCTGAAGGCCAAGCGCCGGGCGCTGGCCGAGGCCGCGGGCGTGCCCGCCTATGTGATCTTCACCGACCGCACCCTGATCGAGATGGCCGAGCGCCGCCCGCGGACCCTCGACGAGATGGCGGGGATCACCGGCGTCGGGGCAAAGAAGCTCGAGAGTTACGGCGCGACCTTCCTTGCCGTCGTCACCGGCGAGGCCGAGGCCGCCATGCATCCCCAGCGGCGCCGTCTGGCGGGGCGGGGCGCGGCCGAGCTCTTCGACCGGCTGGCCGAGGCGCAGGTCGCGCTGATGCGCGGCGAGGACGGCACCGGCAAGCCCCTGAGCCTGCCGCAGAGCACGCTGCGCCGGATCGCCGAGGCGCGGCCCACGACGCTCGCCGATCTCGACCGCGTGGGCGATCTCGGCGCGCAGAAGATCGAGCGCTTCGGCGAGGCCTTCCTCGACGTGCTGCGGGAGGCCTGATGCTCGCCGTCCTGTCCCCTGCCAAGCGCCTTGCGGCGCGGCCCGTCCTCGATCTGCCCGCGGATCTCGCGCCCTCCGAGCCGCGCCTGCAGGATCAGGCCGATGCGCTGGCGCGGGTCGCGCGCGATCTGACCGCGGCCGACCTGCGCCGGCTCATGCATATCTCCGAGCCGCTGGCCCGGCTGAACGTGGCGCGCTTCGCGGAATTTCACGAAGCGCGAAATGCGGCCGTGCCGGCGGTCGCCTTGTTCGACGGCGACACCTATGCCGGTCTCGAGGCGCGGACCATGGATGCGGATGCGCTCCGCTGGGCGCAGGACAGGATCTGCATCCTCTCGGGCCTCTACGGGCTCCTGCGTCCGCTCGACCGGATCCAGCCGCACCGGCTGGAGATGGGCACGCGGCTTGCGACCGAGCGCGGCGCGACGCTCTATGACTTCTGGGGCGACCGGATCGCCGAGGCCCTGAACACGCGCGCGGCAGAGACAGGGGCGCGCGTCCTCGTGAACTGCGCCTCGGTCGAATATTTCACCGCCGCGGATCGCGCGGCGCTGACGCTCCTGGTCGTCACGCCCACCTTCCTGGAAGAGCGCAACGGCGAGCGCAAGATCGTGAGCTTCTGGGCCAAGCGCGCCCGGGGCGCCATGGCCCGCTTCATCGCCGAGAACCGGCTCGACGACCCGGCGGACCTGCGCGGCTTCCGCGCGGGCGGCTATGCGTTCGAGCCCGACCTCTCCACCGACGAGCGCCCCGTCTTCCTGCGCGCGGGCTGAGGCGGCGCGCTCCCTTCCGGCTGGCAACCGACGCGGGCGCGCCCCCGCTTCCCCGGCGGTCATGGACCGTGATCCCGCGGGCGGTGCCGCGACGGCGCCCGCCCGCGGAGGCCGCGCCGTGCCTCCACCTCGCCGGCCCGGGCGAGACGCGGGGCTTCAGTCCGCTCCCTCGACCGGCACGGACTGGATGGGGCGGGTGCCTGCCGGACAAAAGGCCGCCAGCGTCTCGAGGATCATGGCCCGGCGCAGGGGTTTGGTGAGCGTCCGGTCGATGCCTGCGGCGGCACTGGCCCGGGCGTCGCTCTCGAGCGCATGGGCCGTCAGCGCCACGATGGGCACATGGACGCCCCCACGCTCACGGGCGCGGATGGCGCGCGCCGCCGCCCGCCCGTCCATTTCCGGCATCGAGATGTCCATGAAGACGAGATCGGGCCGGATGCGGTCGTAAAGCTCCACCGCCTCGCGGCCGTTGTCGGCGAAGGTCAGCTCGATGTCGAGGTCTCGCACCATCTTGCCGAAGACGAGCTGGTTGGTGCGGTTGTCCTCGGCGGCCAGCACCCGCATCCGCCGGAGCGCCGGCACCGGCACGGGCGGCGGCCG
>NZ_MABH01000113.1 GCF_001720585.1 Cereibacter johrii
GCCGACCGGGCCGGATGGCCGCCGCCACGCGCCCTCGGCCGACCGCAATGCCGACGCGATCCTCGCCGTCCTGCGCGCCGAGGCACCCGAGGGGCGGATGCTCGAGATCGCCGCCGGCACCGGCCAGCATGCCGCGCGCTTCGCGGCGGCGCTTCCGGCCCTTCTGTGGCAACCGACGGATGTGGATCCGGGCAACCTGCCCTCGATCGAGGCCTGGCGGAAGGCTTCCGGTGCGCCGAACCTGCGCCCGCCGATCCTCCTCGACGCCACCCGGCCCGGATGGCCCGCCCACCATCCCTGCGAGGCGCTGCTGATCGTGAACCTCCTGCACCTGATCGCCGAGACGGAGGCCGCGGCCGTCCTCCATCATGCCGCCTCTGCCCTGACCCCGGGCGGCACGCTCTTCCTCTACGGCCCCTTCCTGCGCAAGGGCCGCCCCGGCAGCGCAGGCGACGAGAGCTTCGATAGGAGCCTGCGCGCCCAGAACCCGGAGATCGGCCTCAAGGACAGCGCCTGGGCCGAGGAACGGCTAACGGACGCGGGCCTCGCCGCGCGCAGGATCGAGATGCCCGCGCACAATCTGATGTTCGTGGCACGCCGGACCTGAAGGATCCGGCAGCGGCGTCTGCGCCCTCGGGCGCCGCCGACGTCGGCCCCCGGCCGCGGGGCCCCGCCTCCCGACCTCGTGGCGCGGTCCCGCGGCTCCCTCCCTCGCCTTGCACTTCCGCCCGGAGGGCCCGGCTCCCGCAGGGGCGGCCGCGAAACGTGCTCCGAGGGGTGACAGGCGTCCTCTCTTGCGGCACAGTCGCGCCTGTTCTCCTCATCGCTCCGGAGCCCCATGACCCGACGCCTCCTAGCCCTCGGCCTCGCCGCGCTGCTCCTTTCCTGCGGCCGGCCGGACGTCATCGCCGAACTGCCCTCCGGCCAGACCGTCACCGTCGCACAGCCGAGCTTCGGCGATGCCAGGCCCCACCCCTGGAGCGGCCGGGCGCCCTCGAGCTACCAGGTCCACGGGATCGACGTCTCGCGGTTCCAGGGCCCGATCGACTGGCCCACGGCCGCCTCTGCCGGCGTCTCCTTCGCCTTCATCAAGGCCACCGAAGGCGGCGACCGGGTCGATGCCGCCTTCCACGAGAACTGGCGCGGCGCCGGCCGCGCAGGCGTCCCGCGCGGGGCCTACCATTTCTTCTATTTCTGCCGTCCGGCCTCGGAGCAGGCCGACTGGTTCATCCGGACCGTGCCGAAGTCCGCCCGCGCCCTGCCGCCGGTGCTCGACATGGAATGGAACCCCTTCTCGCCGACCTGCACCTTCCGGCCCGAACCCGCGGTCGTCCGGGCCGAGGCGCTCACCTTCCTGCGCCGGGTCGGCGCCCATTACGGCAGGCGCCCGATCGTCTACACGACGATCGACTTCTTCGAGCGCAACGAGATGTGGCGCCTCACCGGATACGACTTCTGGCTCCGCTCCGTCGCCGCCCATCCGCACGAGCGCTATGCGGGCCATCCCTGGACCTTCTGGCAATATACCGGCACCGGGATCGTGCCGGGCATCGGCAAGGTCACCGACATCAACGTCTTCAACGGCGACGCCAGCCGCTGGGCCGCCTGGCTCGCCCTCAACCTGCGCTGAGCCTTTCACGCTGGTCCAAATATCCTCGGGGGGAGCCGCCGGCCCCGGCCGGCGGCGGGGGGCAGACAGCCCCCGCCTTCGGGATCAGCCGTCCTGACGGATCCGGGCGTTCTTCGGATCGTAGGGCGAGTCCTCGGCCACCACGGCCTCGTAGGTCTCGCGGAACATGCGCAGCTGCAGCTTCGTGCCCACCTCGGCCAGATCGGGGCGGACATAGCCCATGCCGATCTGCTTGCCGAAGGCCACCGACCAGCCGCCCGAGGTGAGCCGGCCCACCTTCTCGCCGTTCAGAAGCAGCGCCTCCTTGCCCCAGGGATCGGCATCCGCCGGCCCGTCGATCAGCAGCGTCACGCATTTCGAGCGGATGCCGGTCGCGAGCATCGCCTCCTTGCCCTGGAAGTCCTTGCCGAGGTCGATGAACCGGTCGAGCCCCGCCTCCATCGGCGTCGCATCGCGGCCGAGCTCGTTGCCGAAGGCGCGGTAGCTCTTCTCCTGCCGCAGCCAGTTCTGCGCCCGGGCCCCCACGAGCTTCAGCCCGTGCTTCTCGCCCGCCTTCAGCAGCAGATCCCAGAGATAGGTCGACATCTCGATCGGATGGTGCAGCTCCCAGCCGAGTTCGCCCGTATAGGCCACCCGCACGGCGCGCACCGGGCACATGCCGAGCTCGATGTCGCGGTAGCTGAGCCAGGGGAAGCGCTTGTTCGAGAGCCGCGTGGCGGGGTCGGCGTCCTTCACCACCTCGTTCAGGATCGCCCGTGCGTTGGGGCCGGCCAGCGCGAAGACGCCCCACTGGGTCGTCACGTCGTGGATGTCGATCCAGCCGAAATCGCCGATCCTGTCTTCGGCGCATTTCTTCAGCCAGTCGGCGTCGTAGGCGGTCCAGGCCCCGGCCGACACGAGGTAATATTCGTTCTCGGCCAGCCGCACGATGGTATATTCGGTGCGGGTCGTGCCGGTGGGCGTCAGCGCATAGGTCAGGTTGATCCGCCCCACCGCCGGCAGCTTGTTGCAGGTGAACCAGTCGAGGAAGGCCGTGGCGCCCGGGCCGCGCACCAGATGCTTGGTGAAGGCGGTGGCGTCGATCAGGCCCGCGGTCTCGCGCAGCGCCTCGGCCTCGGCGCGGGCGAACGGATGCCAGGCGCCGCGGCGGAAGCTGCGGGATTCGTGGTCGAATTCGGCCGGCGCATCCGCAGGCCCGTAGTAGTTCGGCCGCTCCCAGCCATTGACCTGCCCGAACTGCGCGCCGAGCGCCTTCTGCCGGTCGTAGACCGGCGCGGTGCGCAGCGGACGGCAGGCTTCGCGCTCCTCGTCGGGATGGTGGAGGATGAAGACATGCTCGTAGCATTCCTCGTTCTTGCGCGCCGCATAGTCCGTCGTCATCCAGCTGCCGTAGCGCCGGGGATCGAGCGAGGCCATGTCGATCTCGGCCTCGCCTTCCGTCATCATCTGCGCGAGATAGTAGCCGGTGCCGCCCGCCGCGGTGATGCCGAAGCTGACCCCTTCCGCCAGCCACATGTTGCGCAGGCCCGGCGCGGGGCCGACCAGCGGGTTGCCGTCGGGCGTGTAGCAGATCGGCCCGTTGTAGTCGTCCTTGAGGCCCACGGTCTCGGACGAGGGGATCCGGTGGATCATCGACATGTACTCCGCCTCGATCCGCTCGAGATCGAGGGGGAAAAGGTCGGCGCGGAAGCTCGAGGGCACGTCATAGAGGAAGCGGGCCGGGGCGTTGCGCTCGTAGGGGCCGAGGATCCAGCCGCCGCGCTCCTCGCGGACATACCATTTGGCATCGGCGTCGCGCAGGACGGGGTGCTGCGGATTGGTCTTGCGCCATTCGACCAGAGCCGGGTCGGGCTCGGTCACGATATACTGGTGCTCGACCGGAATCGCCGGGATCTTGATGCCGAGGAGCCGCGCCGTGCGCTGCGCATGGTTGCCGGTGGCGGTCACCACATGTTCGGCATGGATCTCGAAGCTCTCCTCGGTCGGCACGAGGTTGCCGCCCTGCTCGGCCATCCGCACGCAGGAGACGATCCACTCGCTGCCCGTCCAGCGGTAGCCGTTGACCTGGATCCTGCGCTCGATGGTGCAGCCGAACTGCCGCGCGCCCTTGGCCATGGCCTGCGTCACGTCGGCGGGATTGATGTAGCCGTCCTGCGGGTGGAAGAGCGCGCCCTTGAGATCCTCGGTGCGGACCAGCGGCCAGCGCTCCTTGATTTCCTTCGGGGTCAGGAATTCGTGATAGACCCCCGCCGTCTCGGCGACGGAGGAATAGAGCATGTATTCGTCCATCCGCGCATCGGTCTGGGCCATGCGCAGGTTGCCCACGACGTAGAAGCCGGGGTTGAGCCCGGTCTCGGCCTCGAGCCCCTTGTAGAAATCGACCGAATATTTGTGGATGTGGGTGGTGGCGTAGCTCATGTTGAAGAGCGGCAGAAGCCCTGCGGCGTGCCAGGTGGAGCCCGCGGTGAGCTCGTCGCGCTCGACCAGCATCGTGTCCCATCCGGCCTTGGCGAGATGGTAGGCGATGCCGTTCCCGACAGCACCGCCGCCGACGACAAGGGCTTTCACATGGGTCTTCATCCGCGCACTCCGTCACCGCAGGGTTTGCCGCATCAATGACTGATCGCCGCCGCTGCGGAGAGGTGAGCCCGACATTTGGCGTCCGAAAACGACATGGGCGCGGATGGTGCGACGGAATGCCCGGAGCCGGCCGTGGCGCGGGGGGCTTTGCGCCCCCCGTCCGCCGCCGCAGGCGGCGGCGGACTTCGCCTGCGGCGAAGCCCCCCGCAGGATATTTGGGCAGAGTGAACGGGGTCAGGCGCGCCGCAGGAGCGCCGAGACGAGGAAGGCCAGCGCCGCGGCCGCGACGATCGAGGGGCCGGCCGGCGTATCGAAGGCCAGCGAGGCGCCAAGGCCCGCAAGGCTTGCGCCCGCGCCGATCAGGGCCGCGAGCAGCGCCATCGGCTCGGGGTTGCGGGCAAGGCCGCGCGCGGCCGCAGCCGGGATGATGAGCATGGCCGAGATCAGGAGCGCCCCCACCACCTTCAGCGCGACCGCCACCGTCACCGCGAGCGCGAGGGTGAGAATCAGCCGCTCGCGCGCGGGGTCGATGCCGGAGGCCGCGGCCAGATCCTCGTTGGTCGTGGCCGTGAGGAGCGCCGACCAGCGCCAGAGGAGAAGCGCCAGCACGAGCGCCGCCCCCGCCCAGATGAAGGCCAGATCCGGCACCGAGACGGCGAGGATGTCGCCGAAGAGCCAGGCCGAGAGATCGGTGCGCACCGAGGGCAGGAAGCTCACCGCGACGAGGCCGAAGGCCAGCGCCGAATGGGCCAGCACGCCCAGCATCGTGTCCATGGCCCAGCCGCGGCCGCTGAGCGTGGCCACGGTCGCGGCCATGACCAGCGCCACCGCGAGGGTGCCGAGCCCCACCGGCAGTTCGGTGGCGAGCGCCAGCGCCACGCCGAGGATGGCGGCATGCGAGGTGGCGTCGCCGAAATAGGCCATGCGGCGCCAGACGACGAAGGCGCCGAGCGGCCCCGCCGCCAGCGCCACGCCGATGCCCGCGAGCGCCGCGCGGATGAGGAAATCGTCAAGCATGATGGCACTGATCGTGGGTGTGGTCGTGATCGTGTTCGTGGCGGTAGAGCGCGAGCGCCCCCTGGGTGCCGTGGCCGAAGAGCGCGCGATATTCCGGCGCGTTCGAGACCACGCGCGGCGTGCCCTCGCAGCAGACATGGCGGTTGAGGCAGATCACCCGATCCGACGCCGCCATCACCACATGCAGATCGTGGCTCACCATCAGGATCGCGGCGCCGGTCCTGGAGCGCACCTCCTCGATCAGCCGGTAGAAGGCCGCCTCCCCCGGCTGGTCGAGCCCCTGCGTCGGCTCGTCGAGCATCAGGAGTTCCGGCTCGGTCAGGAGCGCGCGCGCCAGAAGGACACGCTGGAACTGCCCGCCCGAGAGATCGGCGAGTTGCCGATCCGCCACCTCGGGCACGCCCACCCGCTCCAGCGCCGCGGCGACCTCGGCAGGCGCGCGGCGGCGCGGCAGCGACAGGAAGCGCGCGGCCGTGAGCGGCAGCGTGCCGTCGACCTGCAGCCTCTGCGGCACATAGCCGATCCGGAGCCCCGGCTTGCGGCTCACGCGGCCCGCAGCCGCGGGCAGGATCCCCAGAAGGGCCCGCAGGAGCGTGCTCTTGCCCGAGCCGTTCGGGCCGACGATGGTCACGATCTCGCGGGGCGCGACCGACAGGCTCACGTCCGACAGGATCTCGTCCCGCCCCCGCCGCACGGCGAGGTGATGGGCGGCGATCAGGGTCATGCAGCCTCCCGGCAGGCGGGACAGAGGCCCACGGCCTCGATGTTCGTCCGCTCGATCTCGAAGCCGAGCCGCGCCGCCGCCGCATCCAGCGCGGCCCGCACCGCCTCGGCCGGCGCCTCGGCCACCGCGCCGCAGCGGCTGCAGATCAGGAAGGCCGGCGCATGGGCCTCGCCCGGATGCATGCAGGCGGTGAAGGCGTTGAGCCGGCGGATCCGATGCGCGAGTCCCTGCTCGACGAGGAAATCGAGCGCACGATAGGCCACGGGGGGCTTGTTGCCGAATCCCTCCTGCGCCAGCCGCTCCAGCACCTCGTAGGCGCCGAGCGCCCGGTGCTCCTCGAGGAGGATCTCGAGCGTGCGCCGCCGGACCGGGGTCAGGCGGGCCCCGGCCGCGGCCGTGGCCTCCTCGGCATGGGCGAGGAGGGATGCCGCGCAACGGCTGTGATCGTGCGGCGCGAATGCCGCGGTGCCTCCGGTGTCGGCGGTCATCCTCTCCCCCATTGACGCGTTATGATATAACGTAATAAACCTGCGCCCATCTCAAGGAAAGGCAGACCATGCGTTATACCATATCAGTCGCTCTCGCCAGCCTGCTCGCGGGCCCGGCCCTGGCCGAGGTGCCGCGCGTGGTGACGGACCTGCCGCCGGTCCATTCGCTGGTGGCGCAGGTGATGGGCGATCTCGGAGAGCCGGATCTCCTGCTGGGTCAGGGAGCGGATCCGCACTCCTTCCAGCTGCGCCCGAGCCAGGCACGCGCGCTCGCCAATGCCGATCTGGTGGTCTGGATCGGGCCGGAGATGACCCGCTGGCTCGAGCGCGCGCTCGAGGGCCGCAAGGGTGAGGAGCTGCGCCTGATGCAGGTCGAGGGCACGCATCTGCAGGACTTCGGCGAAGGCGCGGCGCACGACCACGCCGGGGACGCGCACGATCACGGGGACGAGGGTCACGATCACGCCGGGGACGCGCACGACCACGCGGACGAGGGTCACGACCATGCCGGCGAAGGGCACGATCACGCGGACGAGGGCCACGACCACGCCGGGGACGCGCACGATCACGCGGACGAGGGCCACGATCACGTCGGGGACGCGCACGATCACGGCGAGCATGAGGGCCACAGCCACGCGGGCCTCGACCCCCATGCCTGGCTCGATCCGGAAAATGCGCAGCTCTGGCTTGCGGCCGTCGCCCGTGAGCTGGGCCACCTCGATCCCGGGAATGCGGCAACCTACGCGGCGAATGCCGAGGCCGCCCGGGCAGCGCTGGCCGAGCTCGACCGCGCAACGGCCGCCCGGCTGGAGCAGGCGCAGAACCAGCCGTTCTACGTCTTCCACGATGCCTACGGCTATTTCGCCGGCCACTACGGGCTGACCGTACAGGGCAGCGTCTCGGCGGGCGATGCGGCCGCGCCGGGGGCGGCGCATCTCGCGGACCTTCGCGCGGAGATGGCGGGCGCGCCGCGCTGCATCTTCCCGGAGGCGCAACATGACTCGAAGCTCGCCTCGCAGATCGCGCAGGAGACGGGCGCGAAGGCCGGCCCGGCGCTCGATCCGTCGGGCAGCACGCTGGAGCCGGGCCCGCAGCTCTACGCGAACCTGATCCGCGGCCTCGCCGACGGCATCCTCTCCTGCGTCGCCCCTTGACCTCGCGCGGCCTCCGGCGCAGCCTGCCCGCCCGCACCGGAGGCGCCCATGACCCTCACCCGCTTCGGCACCGCCCCTGACGGGCGGGCCGTCCACCGCATCGCCCTGGCCGCAGGAGACCTTCGCGTGGCCCTGCTCGACCGGGGCGCCATCCTGCAGGACCTGCGTCTGGCCGGGATCGGCTGGCCGCTCACGGCAGGCGCGACCGACCTCGCGGCCTATCTCGGGCCGCTCCGCTGGTTCGGCGCCATCGTCGGTCCGGTCGCAAACCGCATCGGCGGCGCGCGGGCCT
Organism: Cereibacter johrii; assembly: GCF_001720585.1. Classification (GTDB taxonomy): domain Bacteria; phylum Pseudomonadota; class Alphaproteobacteria; order Rhodobacterales; family Rhodobacteraceae; genus Cereibacter_A; species Cereibacter_A johrii. Next base: position 7,886 of record NZ_MABH01000113.1, read on the forward strand.
GCATCGACGGCAGGCCAACCAGCTTCGTGCCGAACGAGGGCCAGACGCTCCTCCATTCCGGGGCAGAGGGAACCCATGCCCGGCACTGGCAGCCGATCGAGATCGAGGCGGGCCGCGCGCTCTTGCGGCTCGAACTCGCTGACCGCATCGACGGATTTCCCGGCAACCGGCGGATCGAGGCCGAGTTCGTGCTGGACCCGCCCGCGACGCTGCGGCTGATCCTCACGGCGGTCACGGATGCGCCGACGCTGATGAACCTCGCCAACCACAGCTACTGGACCCTCGATGCCGAGCCCGGGATCGGCGGCCAGCACCTGCAGATCGCGGCGGAACACTGGCTTCCGGTCGAGGCCGGCCTGCCCACGGGCGAGGTTCGCCCCGTGTCAGGCGCGATGGACTTCCGCGCGGGCCGCCCGCTCGGGGAGGCCGAGGGGATCGACCACAATTTCTGCCTCGCCAGCGCGCCCCGGGATCTGACCGAGGTGGCGCGCCTCACCGGCCGGTCGGGCGTCCGTCTCACCCTCGCCACCACGGCCCCGGGTTTGCAGGTCTATACCGGCCGCGAGATCGACAGCGGGCCCTTCGCGGGCCACGGGGGCAGGCCTCTGCGGGCCTTCGACGCCATCGCGCTCGAGCCGCAGCTCTGGCCGGACGCGCCGAACCGGCCGGAGTTCCCCGCGATCGCCCTCGCCCCGGGCGAAACCTTTCGTCAGGAGACGCGCTTCTCCTTCTCCGCCTGACCCCGCCGGCCCACCGGCTGCATCCCGCAGCTCCGCGAGCGGGACGTGCCGAGGGCCTCCCGGCTCGACCGCTTCGGCAGGGGCAAGAGGCGGCTCGGCATCCTGAGCCGGGCGCCCCGTCTCGTTATCCTGCATCTTACCTGTTCATTTCCGTTTGACCTTTTGCCGGTAACTCTGTGGGGACCGCATGAGCGGACAACCCTGCAAGATATCGAGGAAGATAATGGCCATTGAGAAAAGCGTTGCCTCCGCTTCGATCGCGGAAGTCATCGATCGCATTCTGGACAAGGGCGTCGTGATCGATGCCTTCGTGCGTGTGTCCCTCGTCGGGATCGAGCTGATCGCCATCGAGGTCCGCGCCGTCGTGGCCTCGATCGAGACCTGGCTCAAATATGCCGAGGCCGTGGGCCTCACCGTGGACCCCGCCACGACCTGAGGCCGCGCTCAGACGGGAGATTGCTGCAAGAGGTGTGTGGCGAGCGCGGCAATTTCCTGTCCCAGTGGCCGGTCCGTCTCAAGCGGCGGGAACTGCTCGCGCAGAGCCTCCACCAGCCTCCTTCCGGCGGGAGAAATCCCGTCGAGACCGCTGCCACAGCGCAGCTCCGCAGCTTGTGCGACACAGAGGGCCAGAATCGCAAGGATCTCCGCCCATCGGTCGATCTTCTCGCGGCAGAGGTGCGCGGCGATGGTCCCCAGCGAAACCACATCCTGATTGGCGGCGTTCGTGGAAATCGAATGGATCGAGGCGGGCCCCGTTGCCCGCATCTCGGCCAGAAGCGCAGTCGCCGTCACCTGTGCTCCCATGAAGCCGGAATTCAGCCCGGCGGGACCCCGGTGGAGGAAGGGGGGCAAGCCCCGGTTCAGCCTTTCATCCGTCAGACGCGCAATCTGGCGCTCCGCGAGGCCCGCCAGAACGGTGACGGCCGAGGCGAGCGCATCGGAAGTCAGCGCCACATGCTGGCCCATGAAATTCCCACCATGCAGGGCGGGCACGCGACCATCGGGCGGAAGCACCGGATTGTCGGTCACCGCGTTCAGTTCGATCGTCAGCACACGGTCATGCCATGCGAGCGTGTCGAAGCCCGCCCCGAGAACCTGCGGAGCGCAGCGCAGGCTGTAGGCATCCTGCCCCGCCTCCGACTCCGTCCCGATATCGCCGGCAGCCAGCCTCCGCTCGGCAGTGACGGTCCGGACCACCCGCGCGCTGCCTTCCACCCGGGCGCGCAACCTCGCTGCGGCATCCTGCTGTCCGGGATGCGGCCGCAGGGCGGAGAATTCCTCGGCCCATGCTTCGGTCCGGCCCCCCAGACATTCCGCAAGCAGGGCCGTCAGCGCCACCGCCCAGTCGCCGAGGTGGCGGCAGGCCCGAGCATTCACCAAAGCGATCCCGGTCATGGCAGAGGTTCCGTTAACCAGCGCCAACGCATCGCGATGGGAGAGGTCGAGCGGTTGCAGCCGTCCGCGCCGAAGCCCTTCTGCACCGTCAAGCCGCGTCCCGTCCCGGTCCAGGAAGTCTCCTCGCCCCTGAAGGCAGAGCACCATATGCGCAAGCGGCGTCAGGTCGCCCGACGCGCCGACCGTGCCGCGTCTTGGAACGGCAGGAGCGAGCTCGGAATTGAGCAGGTCGATCAGGCGAGCGATGGTGCCCTCGCTCGCGCCCGAGGCCCCCTGAGCGATCGACACCAGACGCGCCAGAACCATCGCGCGCGCTGTCGTCCAGTCGAGCACCGGCCCCACGCCGCTGGCCAGATGATGGACCAGATTGGCCTGCAGCGTTCGGACATTCTCACCTGAGATCAGACGGTTCGCGAAGGGGCCGAAGCCGGTCGTCAACCCGTAGACGTGGCGGGCCTCGCGGACAATGGCGCCGAGCCGCGCTTCGGACGCACCGCACCGGTCGCGCGCCGGAGCGGCAAGGACGATCCGCGCGCCGCCGCTCGCCACGGCATGGGCCTCGTCCAGATCGATGTGGCGATCCAGCTCGACGGCCGGCTTCAAAGGACTCATGGCGAGCATTGGCTTCACTCCCTGTCTTCTCGTCGACGGTAGTGGAAGCTGGTTAATGCAGAGTTTCTTGCCGCTTCAGATCGTCCGCCCCAGCGGGCCCAGATCGAGCGAGAGATCCGCCGGCGTCAGGCCGAAACGGGCCGCCATCTCGTGGATGGCCGCCTCGGCCCGCATCAGCGTCGTGCCAAGCTGATCCTGCTGGCTCTCGCTCAGCGAGCCCGCCTCCATTCTGCGGATGGCCTGCAACTCCATGATCTGCCTCAGCATCTCCATCAGCCCCAGCAGAATGCGGGCCAGATCGTGCTCGAGCCGGTCCGGGTCGAGCGCGATGCGGGGCGCCGTAACCGGGGTCTCCGTCGGCGGCAGACGGTCGTCGCGCAGCAGAAGCGGAGGAAAAGGATGTGTCATGCTGTCTCCCAACTGATGAAGGCGTAAGGCGGCCAAGGGCCGGTCACCGTGCAGGCGGACCAGAGGGCATCGCCGATCCGCAGGCGTTCGTGAAGCTCGTGAAGCACAGGATGCGTCTCCGCCGCCGGAACCAGGAGATTGACCTGGACTTCGTCCTGAAGCCGCCCCGGGATGCAGCGAACTTCTCCGAGCAGCGACATCATCTGCGTGAGCACCGTGCGCAGCCGCGCCCGATGCGCCGAGGCGTCCCGGCGGGCGCGCAGCCAGCCGGCTCCGGTTTCCGCGGCATCGGGCAAGCTGGGGGCGACCAACCGCGCCGACACCGTCAGTTGCCGCTGTCGGCCGAGCCGATCGATTTCTTCGGCGAGCGCGTTCGTCCGCCTGCCACACCAGGCAAGCGCCTCGTCGATGGCAATGACGGCCGCAGGTGGGAGCGGCAGGAAGGTCTCGCAGTGCCGCATGGCGGCCAGATGCAGCCGAACGCGGCTGCGCGCGTCCCCCGCCATGGCCCGCGGAGCGCAAACGAGGTGAAGCCCCGCGCAGGAAAGCGCGCAGCAAGGCGACAGAACAGGTCCTTCGCGGGCGAGGCCGATGGGAATCATGCTGTGTCCGGCACTGTGCGTTGCAGCCGATCCGGGTTCGCCAGCAGCAGGTCGAGCCCGAGAAAGACGAGATCCACATCCGCCACCGTGAGCCAGAGTTCTCCCCTGATCGCGATGCCTTGCGACAGAAGGGCATCCACCACGTCGACAAGGCGCCGGTTGCAGCTTTGCAGCGCGTCCTCAGCCGTCGCGAACTGGAGGATCGGGGCGGAGTCAGTCATGATCGGAGGTCTCCGTCAGGAAGGAAAAGGGAGCGCAGGGGCCGATCAGTCGGACGGAGAGGGCGAGGCGAGATCCAGCACGGGAACAGGCCTCTGCCGCCTCCAGCAGGACTGGCTCCCGATCCCGGACGACAAGAAGGGAGAGATCAAGCAGCGGGCCGTCGGGCTTCAATGGACGCGCCCCCGCCCCGCAAGATAGCGAGGCCAGCTCTTCGGCCATGGTTCTCGCAAAGCCCGCCCGTTCCCGAGCCAGATGACGTCTTTGATCGTGACGGGCGGAGCGGGCCTTGAGGAAGGCGGATCCCGAGGCCAGCGCTGGCGCCCCGGCGTCCGCGACCTGTTCCGCGATCAATTGGACGACATATTCCGCCCGGCCCGCCAGCCTTTCCATTCCGGCATCGAGGGTTGCGCGTTCAGCGTCCAGATGGCGCCTCACGGCGGCGATACCAGTGAAGGCCGCGCCGAGAGCGACCGGAAGGACATCCTCGGTCGCGGCATAGGCGGACAGGATGGCGTTCTGCGCGAGAGCGGCCTGCACGGCCCATTCAGGCGAAGCGGGATCCGAGGGCAGACAATCAAGCGAAAGGAGAATCGCCGCATAGGCATCGCCGTCCAGGCGCAGGTGCGGACGAGTTTTCGCGGGGCAGCTTCCGCGGCCGGAGACCACTCCCAGAAGAAGGAGACCGCTCATGCGGCGTCCTCCAGGTCGGCGGGCACGGCCTGACCTTCGGACCAGATGCGTACCAGATGCAGGTCTCCGCCCGATGCGGCGCATCGCGTGAGCAGGTCCAGCACGTCGGCCGCGGCAAGGATCTCCGCCCGCTCCGCCTCTGCGGCGCGCAGCAGAAGGTCGCGCCGGAGCGCCCGGAGGCGGATCGGGTCGACGGGCCCTTCCAGACCGAATCGGTGACGGGCGCGGCGGATCGCCGCCGAAGATACCCTGCGGAAGGTGAGGCTGGCGAAGGAGACGGGCGGCGACGGGCCGATCTGGCGGATCCTGAGCCCCTCTGTCCAGAGCGCATCAATCTGCTCGAGGGAACGGTCGAGATCGTCGGTTCGACTCTGCGGCAGAAGGAGTGCCTGGTTGGCAAGCAGATCGTCCCGCAGCGGGAGATTGACGTGCTGCTCCGCCACCCCCGCCAGGGCTTCCGCAATCCGGTCAGCGAACCTGAGCCGAAGGTCCTCGGCCGTCTCCTCTGGCTCCGTGCGTGTGGGAGCCAGCCCCGCGTCCCATTGGACGAGAACTTGGAACTGCACCCGTCCGGCGAGACGCCTCAGTTCCTGTCTGAGCCGCGGGCCGTTTGCCGCGAGTGCAGCGGCAGCTTCGGCAGGTGTGAGACCACTGCCGGAGAGAGCGGGCAGCACCGTGCCGCAAGCCATCAGTCGCTCGAGCACCGCCTGCCTGCGTGCAGCATGTTCCAGAAGCGCGCGGCGACCGCTCAGCCGTCCGGGTGGCGAACCGAGGATGGCGGTCAAGCCTGCCTCGCAGACGGCCTCGGTGCCTTCGGGGAGAACGGAAGGCGGATGACCCTCCAGCACGGCGACGATCTCCCGGAGCCTCATCGCGCGGTCCCTTCCAGCGAAAAGATCATGCATTCTCGAGTGGCGGCGAAGCATTGCAGCCCCTTCCGAGCAGCCAGAACATCCGCCATGGCAGCTTCCCGTTCAGGCGACAGGTCCTCGCCGATGATCCGGAACGGTGCGTCTCGTCCGGCCTCGCCACCAGGCACCGCGAGCCGTCTGGGGATCTGTCGGCCTGAGGGCGCGCAGCCGCTCGCATCGGCCTTCGACCTTTCCGCTGGGAGCATCATGTCGCCGCCCCTTTGAGCCGCTCGAGAAGATCGAGTTCGATGGCGTCGTAGCTCTCCTCGGAAAGCTCACCCGCGAGCAGTTGCCGCTCGGCTTCCACCAGAGCCGCCCGCAGCGCGGCGGGATCGTTCCAACTCTGTTCGGCCGCCTCGCCGATCCGGGCGGCAATCCACAGGGTGCCGTCGAACGGACCCCGAACCGGCAGTGTCAGAAGGGAGGTGAGCAAGCCCATCAGGCAACCTCTTCGCTGCGGGGCGCGAGAACGAGATCGACGAAATTGAACATGGGCACTGGTCCTATCACGCGAAGGGACGGTTCGGCTGTCGGGGCGAAGCTGCAGTCGGCCGCGGCCTTCACAAGCGCAGCAGCCAGAAGATCCTGGGCTCCATCCTCGATCAGCACGTCGACGGCAAAGACCTGAACGTCGGAGTCCGGCACCCGCAGACGATGATCCACCCAAAAGGGACGGAGGCTCTGGAGCAGGAGACGTTGCGCTTCGCCGCGCCGTGCATCCAGCCGCTCTGCCAGCCGGCGTCCGAACTCGGCCTGCGCCATGGGATCGGGCCTGCGCAGCGCCAGAAGCCGGGCCCGCTCCGCGGCCAGATCGGGCGCGGCGGCAAGGGTCGCGGCGAGGGCCGGCTCACGGGGAAACGACAGGCGCAGACCGAGTTCCACCCGGTCGCGCACGCGGTCGAAGGCGGCGCAGAGTTCGGTGAGGCGCGACGCCAGCATGGCCGCGACCTCGGCGAGGTTCGATGCCATCATCCCGAACCGCATCGGAAGCAGGTTGCCGAACCAGGACGCCGCCTCGAGCACTTGGGTATGGGCGAGGAGCAGGCGGCGGCGCGGCAGAATGTCGGCCTCTGCGGCGGAACTGTAGATCAGGATGCCTCCCGGAAGCGCTGCGAGCGCGAGCGGCCCGGTGCCCCCTGCCATGCCGGCCAGGACCTCGTGGCCGGAGGCCGGTTCCTCGAGCAGGCCGTAGAGATAGATCATGGCGCCTCCGGAAGCGGAGCGGTCAGGTCGAGGATACCGCTCTTGAGCGAGATCCGGATGTCGGCGAGCCCGACGCCGGGCGGGAGGGGGAACCGCCCCTCATAGCGCCTGCCGCTCCCCTCGGCCGAAATCAGGAGATCGCCTGCGTCGAACCCCAGAGTGAGATCCTCCTCCGAAACGCCCGGCAGATCCGCCTGAAGCTGCCACGTCCGGCCCACCGTCGCGATGTCCGCCTGAATGGGCCGGGCGGGAACAGGCGGTTTCTCGACCGTCTCCTCATGCACCGGGCCCGGTTCGGGCCCTGCACTGCCGAAGTCGGAGGCGTAGCGCACGCGGATACGCGTCTCGGTGCGGATCGGGCCCATCCCGAGGTCGACCGTCTGGTCCCGCCGGATCTCCCTGCTCTGGCCCGACTCGAGGCGACTTGTCATGTCGGAAAGGGCGCTGCCGAGCGCGCTGAGGAGGCGGCCGAACCTCAGCTCGATGTCGGCGGTCGTCCTGCCGGGGCCCGGATTCTTCTCGTCGCTCATCTCATCCCTCGCGTGCTGCGGCCAGTTGTCCGATCTGGGTCTCGATCCGCTCGAGCCGGTCCAGCAGCGCGGCCGAACCGTCGGAGGCGGGCGCCTGTGTGCTGCAGAGGCGAGGATCGCTCTCCCACCAGTTGATCCCCATCTCCCGCGCCTTGTCGACGGTGGCGACCAGAAGGCGCAGGCGGATCGTCAGGAGCTCGATCCCCACGAGCGAGATCGAGATGTCGCCGGCGATCACGATCCCCTTGTCGAGGATCCGCTCGAGGACATCGGCCAGACTGTCCTGCTGGAGCGGGCTCTGCATCTCGAAGCTCATGAGAGCCCGCCCTCCTCTCGGTGGTAGCGCCCGAGGCGCTGGAAACCGCCGACGCGCCCCTGCGGCGTCACCCGGATCTCGTAGGCACAGAGCAAGTCGTTGCGCCCGATCTTGGCCGAGCTTTCGATGACATCGATCACGACGCGCCAGTCGCCGCCCTCGGTCTGCGAGCAGTTCGCCACCGCGTCGATGCGGCCGCCGTTCATGGTGGTGAAGGCCCGCCGCGCCACGGCGATGACTTCGAGCATCGTCAGCGCGGCCTGACCGGGCTCGGCGCTGAAGGCGAGGGTCTTGGGCTGGTCCATCATCCGTCCTCGCCCCTCAGCGGCCCAGCAGGGCGAGCAGGATCTCGCGCTCGCGCTTGCGCCGCTCCAGATCCTGCGCGCAGCGGGCCATCCGGCTCCGGGCTGTCTCCAGCGCCTTCTCGAGCCGGCTGACGTCGAACTCGAGCCGCACGAGATGCATCGCCGCCTCCTTCGGTGTCCGGGCGAGAGCCGGCGAGGTCCGGCACGGCCGCCGGGCCGAGGTCGCTTTCGGGCTCTTCATCGGGCAAGCTCTCCGGTCGTGGGGGTGGCCAGCTTCGCCTCGAGCGAGACCGCATCGGCCTCGAGGCCGCGGCCCCGCAGCACATCCGCCGCGATCTCGGCCAGAGCCGCGTCGCTCAACCGGCCCGCCAGACGGAGCGGGGCGGCAAGCCGGGCCACGAGAATGGCCGTGCGCATCGACGGCGGCGCCTGAGTCTCCTCCGTGCGCTGGACGGACAGGACCAGCTCCACGATGCGGCGCGCGGTGGCGGGATCGAGCCCGCTGCGCAGCGCGACGATACCCGCGAGCGTGGGCGCCGAAGGCTCCTCGAGCCGCAGGGTCACCATCCGGTCGATCAGGGCGTCGGGCGCTGCCTTGACCCCCCGATAGTCATGCGGGTTCGAAGTCAGCAGGACGCGGAAGTCGGGATGCGCCTCGATATAATGTTGCCGGCTCGCGCCGTCGGTCGAGACGAGAACCCCTTCTTCGAGAACCGAAAGAAGAGCGGCATTGGCCTCGGGCGAGGCGCGGGTGAATTCGTCGTAGAGGAAGGTATGGCCGCACCGCATGGCCTGCCCGAGGATCGACTCCTTCCAGTCGATCCGCGCGCTCTGTTCGGTCCGCCGGACGCTCTGGATATAGCGGTCCACGACGCTGGTCACGGTCTGGCCGATCTCGCCGCCGATGAAGTCGCGGCTGCCCAGCCATTCGTTGCCGGTCATGAAGGCCACGGGCCGCCCGAGCGCCTGCGCGATGCGCAGCGCGAGCGTCGTCTTGCCGAGACCGGCCGGTCCGGCGAGATGGACGCAGACGCCCGCCCGGGCATATCCCAGCGCGCGCGCGAAAACCGCCTCCGTCTCGGCATTCTGGAAGTATCGGCCGCTCCGCCGGAGGCCGAGCCAGGGATTCTCGACCAGGGCGGCGTCGATACCGGCCGCATGCGGCAAGGATGGGCTCAGGACAGTCACGTTCGGCGACCTCGTTCTTCCGGTCGCCCCAGAAGACGCGAGTCAGTTTAAGGACGGATTAAGCCGAACCGGATTTATCGAGACCTCCTCCCCTTCCTCGGCGGGCCGCCCGTCGAACCGTCAGCCCGCGACCGAGCGATACCAGCGCACGATCGCGGCCCGCTCCTCGGGCTCCATGTAGCTCAGGTTCCCGGGCGGCATGGCATGGGTGATCCCGGCCTGCAGATAGATCCGCCGCGCCTCGTGGGCGACCTGCGCGGCCGTCTCGAGCCGCACGTTCTTCGGCGGCCAGTGAAGGCCGTCCCAGCCCGGCTCGGCCGCATGGCACATCGAACAGCGCCCCGCCACGATGTCCGTCACTTCCGCAAATCCCTCGGCTGCCGCAAAGCGCGCAGCGCGGCCGTCGAGCGCCGCCTCCTCCGGCAGGCCCCGCATCGGTGCGGTCGAGAGCCAGGCGATCACGAGGAAGATCACCGCCGTCGCCGCCCAGGTCCAGTGCGGATTGCCCCTGCGCGCGTGGCGCGAGTTGAACCAGTGCCGGATCGTGACCCCCATGAGAAAGACCAGCGAGGCGATCAGCCAGTTGAACTCGGTGGCGAAGATCAGCGGGTAATGGTTCGACAGCATGAGAAAGATCACCGGCAGCGTCAGATAGTTGTTGTGCGTGCTGCGCTGCTTGGCGATCTCGCCGTATTTCGGGTCCGGCCGCCGCCCGGCCTTGAGGTCGGCCACCACGATCCGCTGGTTCGGCATGATGGTCAGAAAGACGTTCCCGCTCATGATGGTGGCGGTGAAGGCCCCCAGATGCAGAAGCGCCGCCCGTCCCGAGAAGATCTGCGTATAGCCCCAGGCCATCGCGACCAGCACGCCGAACAGCAGGAGCATCAGCGCGGTCGGATGCCGCCCCACCGGCGAGCGGCAGAGCCCGTCATAGACCAGCCAGCCACCGCCCAGCGAGGCGAGCGACAGGGCCACCGCCTGCCAGACCGAAAGCTCCATCACCGTCGGGTCGATGAGAAAGAGCTCGGCCCCGACATAGTAGAGCAGCACCAGCATGGCGAAGCCCGAGAGCCAGGTCGCATAGCTCTCCCACTTGAACCAGGTCAGATGCTCGGGCAGGAAATCCGGTGCGACGAGATATTTGTTGATGTGATAGAAGCCGCCGCCATGCACCTGCCATTCCTCGCCATGGGCGAGCGGCGGCAGGGAGGGCGTCTTGCGCAGGCCGAGGTCGAGCGCGATGAAATAGAAGGACGAGCCGATCCAGGCGATGGCCGTGATGACATGCGTCCAGCGGGCGGCGATCATCACCCATTCCCAGAGCACGGCATAGTCATACATCGGCGAAGCTCCCCGGCTGCGGCCCTCGAGGGCCTGTCCTCCCGTTGTTCCCGGATCGCGCGGAAAGTGCAATCACTCCGGCGCAGGCGGCCCCGGCCTTCGCCGCCCTGCGCCCTCTCCGAAGAAACCCGAAGCCGGTCCGCCAGTTTGTCCTTCGCAGCGCCGCCCCGCTCGGGCAGAGTGGTGCGAAAGGGAGACGGAACCATGATGGAAGCCTCGATCAACGTGCTGGGCGGGCCGCTCGAAAGCTGCGGGACCGACCCGGTCACCGGCTTCTTCCGCAACGGCTGCTGCGACACGGGCACCGCAGACCGCGGGATGCACACGGTCTGCGCGCTGATGACGGCCGAATTCCTCGCCCTGTCGAAATATCTCGGCAACGATCTCTCGACGCCCAGGCCCGAATTCGGCTTCCAAGGACTGAAGCCCGGCGACCGCTGGTGCCTCTGCGCCGGCCGCTTCCTGCAGGCCCACGAGGAGGGCGCCGCCCCCCGGGTGCGCCTCGGTGCCACCCATCGCCGCACGCTCGAGGTGGTCCCGCTCGAGGTGCTCAAACTTTACGCGATCGACCTCGCCTGAGCCGCGGCAGCTCTCACTCTGGAAAAATATCCTCGGGGGGAGCCCGGCCCGGAGGGCCGGGCCGGGGGGCAGACAGCCCCCCGCGCGCGGTCAGATCTTCATGTCGAAGCCCAGATGCTTCGCCACCGTGAAGATGTCCTTGTCGCCCCGCCCGCACATGTTCATCACGATGATATGGTCGCGCGGCAGCGTCGGCGCGATCTTGATGACATGGGCGAGCGCGTGCGACGGCTCGAGCGCGGGAATGATCCCCTCGAGCGCGCAACAGAGCTGGAAGGCCTCCAGCGCCTCGGCATCGGTGATCGAGACATATTCCGCCCGGCCCGTGTCATGGAGCCAGGCATGCTCGGGCCCGATGCCCGGATAATCGAGCCCGGCCGAGATCGAGAACCCCTCGAGGATCTGGCCGTCCGCATCCTGCAGCAGATAGGTCCGGTTGCCGTGCAGCACGCCCGGGCGCCCGCCGGTCAGCGAGGCGCAATGTTCCATCCGGTCGTCGACGCCCTTGCCTCCGGCCTCGACGCCGACGATCCGCACCGACGGATCGTCGAGGAACGGGTAGAAGAGCCCCATGGCGTTCGACCCGCCGCCGATCGCGGCCACGAGCGTGTCGGGCAGGCGGCCCTCCTCCTGCTCGGCCAGCTGCCAGCGCACTTCCTTGCCGATGATCGACTGGAAGTCGCGCACCATCGCCGGATAGGGATGCGGGCCGGCCACCGTGCCGATGCAGTAGAACGTGTCGCGCACGTTGGTCACCCAGTCGCGCAGCGCGTCGTTCATCGCGTCCTTCAGCGTCCCGCGCCCGGAGGTCACCGGCACCACCTCGGCGCCCAGCAGCCGCATGCGGAACACGTTCGGCGCCTGCCGTTCGACATCGTGCGCGCCCATGTAGACCACGCATTTCAGCCCAAACTTGGCGCAGACCGTCGCCGTCGCCACGCCATGCTGGCCCGCGCCCGTCTCGGCGATGATCCGGGTCTTGCCCATGCGGCGGGCGAGGATGATCTGGCCCAGCACATTGTTGATCTTGTGCGCGCCGGTGTGGTTCAGCTCGTCACGCTTGAGATAGATCTTCGCCCCGCCGAGATGCTCGGTCAGCCGCGGCGCGAAATAGAGCGGCGAGGGACGACCGACGTAGTTCTTCCACAGGTCCTCCATCTCGGCCCAGAAGTCCGGGTCGGTCTTGGCATGTTCATAGCGCGCCTCGAGATCGAGAATCAGCGGCATCAGCGTCTCGGACACGAAGCGTCCGCCGAAGATGCCGAAGCGACCCTGCTCGTCGGGGCCGGTCATGTAGCTGTTGATGCCGTCCTCGGCCATGGCGCGCACTCCTGTCAGTCCAGCGCCCGTTTATACCCGATGTGCGAAGCGGTAAAGCCGAGCCGCTCGTAGAAGCGGTGCGCCCGCTCGCGCGAGCGATGGGTGGTGAGCTGGATCAGCGTGGCTCCGGCCGCCCTCGCGCGCGCCTCGGCATCGGCCATGAGATCCGCCCCGATACCCTGCGAGCGCAGGTCGGAGGCCACCCGCACCGCCTCGACCAGCGCGCGCGTCGCGGCCCGGAGCGACAGGCCCGGCAGGATCGCGAGCTGGTAAGTGGCGACCACCCTGCCCTCCTGCTCGCCCACGATCAGGAACATCCCCGGGGATGCGGCCATCCGGTCGAAGGCCGAAAGATAGGTCTCGGGCGGGGCGGTCTCGCGCTGCGCCCCCAGCGCATCGTCGGCAAGAAGCGCCACGATGGCCGCCACATCCTCCCGTCGCGCGACGCGGAAGCGGATCACCGGGCGGCTTTCAGGAAGGCCGCGATCCGGGCCGGATCCTTGACGCCCGGCGCCGATTCGACCCCCGAGGAGACATCGACCTGCGACGCCCCCGTGCGCCGGACAGCCTCGGCCAGATTTTCGGACGTCAGTCCGCCCGCCAGCATCCAGGGCCTGATCCAGTGCCGCCCCGAGATCAGGCGCCAGTCGAAGGACAGACCATTGCCGCCGGGCAGCGCCGCGCCCCTGGGCGGCTTTGCATCGATCAGGATCTGGTCGGCCGCCAGCGACTGTTCGAGGATCTGCGGCAGGTCGCCCTCGTCCGCCACGCCCACGGCCTTCATGACCGGCAGCCCGTAGCGCGCCCGCACCGCGGCCACCCGCTCGGGGCTTTCGCCCCCGTGAAGCTGCAGCATGTCGAGCGGCACCGCCTCGACGATGGCGTCGAGCGTCTCGTCGCTGGCGTCGACCGTCAGCCCCACCTTGGCGATCCCCGGCGGCGCCGCAAGCGCGAGCCGTTGCGCCTGCGCGAGCTCGAGATGACGCGGCGACTTCGGGAAGAACACGAGACCGACGTAGGCCGCGCCCGAGGACGCGGCCGCCTTCACATCCGACTCCGTCCGCAGTCCGCAGATCTTGACGCGGACTCCTGCCATCAGGCCGATTTCGAGAGCGCGGTCAGAACGTCGTTCTTCGGCGCGCCGACGGCGGTGCCGGTCTCGACCTTGGATTTGAGCGTGGAGACTTCGCGCTGCAGCGTCTTCACTTCCTTCGACTTGCGGCGCACTTCGGCACGATGCTTGTGCTCGCGCATCCATTCCCAGAAGAAACCGATGAGCAGGCCGGCCACGATCCCGCCGAAGATCACGGCGTAGAGCGGCAGCTGCATCGACCAGGCAGCCCAGCCCGTGCCCACGAAAGTCGCCAGGTTATCCGGCATGAGTCTCACCGTCACCGGATCCCGGTGAGCGAGCGCGACGGTCAGGAGCACGACCGCCAGGACGACGAGGAACAGAATACGCAACCAACGGATCATAGGGGTCCTGCTCACCAATCAGAGGGGCAATGCCGCGCCGTCACTTCGTGTTCAGGCGGTCACGCAGCAGCTTGCCGGTTTTGAAGAAGGGAACCTTCTTGTCTTCGACTTCGACGGCTTCACCCGTTCTCGGGTTGCGGCCGACTCTGGCATCCCGGGCCTTGACCGAGAATGCGCCGAATCCGCGCAGCTCCACCCGGTCGCCACGGGCCAGAGCCTCGATGATCTCCTCGAAGACCGTGTTCACGATCCGCTCGACATGGCGCTGGGTGAGGTGAGGATTCTCGTCGGCTATTTTCTGGATCAGTTCCGATCGGATCATCCTTGCCCCCCTGAGCCGCCTTCGGCGGACGATTATGCCAAGGAAGGATAGAGGAAAAATTTGCGCCGCACAAACTGGAAAACCGTGGAATAAGGGGCACTTCCGCGAGATGGGCGGAGAAATGCGAAGGGCCCCGCGCAGCCGCGGGGCCCTCCGATCGTCCCTGAGGCGACCTCAGCCGCGATCGCTGTTGCGCAGCGCCGCACCGAGGATGTCGCCCAGCGAGGCGCCCGAATCGGACGAACCGTACTGTTCGACGGCTTCCTTCTCTTCGGCGATCTCGCGGGCCTTGATCGACAGGCCGAGGCGACGGGTCTTGGCATCCACGTTGGTCACGCGGACATCCACCTTGTCGCCCACCTGGAACCGCTCCGGGCGCTGGTCGGCACGGTCGCGCGACAGGTCCGAACGGCGGATGAACGACTTCATCGAGTTGTATTCGACCTCGATGCCGCCATCCTCGATCGCCGTCACGGTCACGGTGATGACCGAGCCGCGCTTCACGCCTTCGATGGCTTCCGAGAAGGTGTCGTCGCCGAGCGCCTTGATCGAGAGCGAGATCCGCTCCTTGTCGGTGTCGACCTCGGTCACCACCGCCTTCACGACGTCGCCCTTGCGGTAGTTCTGGATGGCTTCCTCGCCGCGCTGATCCCAGCTGAGATCCGAGAGGTGCACCATGCCGTCGATATCGTGCTCGAGACCCACGAACAGACCGAATTCGGTGATGTTCTTGACCTCGCCCTCGATCGGCGTGCCGACCGGGTGGGTTTCGGCAAAGACTTCCCACGGGTTGCGCATGGTCTGCTTGAGACCGAGCGACACGCGGCGCTTGGCGCTGTCGATTTCCAGCACCATGACGTCCACTTCCTGCGAGGTCGAGACGATCTTGCCGGGGTGCACGTTCTTCTTGGTCCAGCTCATTTCCGAGACATGGACCAGACCCTCGACACCGGCTTCCAGTTCGACGAACGCGCCGTAGTCGGTGATGTTGGTCACGCGGCCCTTGTGGACCGAGCCGATCGGATAGGCTTTTTCCACCGCATCCCACGGATCCGACTGGAGCTGCTTCATGCCCAGGCTGATGCGGTGGGTTTCCTTGTTGATCTTGATGACCTGGACCTTCACGGTCTCGCCGATCGACAGGATCTCGGACGGGTGGTTCACGCGGCGCCACGCCATGTCGGTGACGTGCAGCAGGCCGTCCACGCCGCCGAGGTCGACGAACGCACCGTATTCGGTGATGTTCTTGACCACGCCGTCAACGGTCTGGCCTTCGAAGAGGTTCGAGATGACCTCGGCGCGCTGTTCGGCGCGGCTCTCTTCGAGGATCGCGCGGCGCGACACGACGATGTTGCCGCGGCGACGGTCCATCTTCAGGATCTGGAACGGCTGCTTCATGCCCATCAGCGGGCCGGCATCGCGCACCGGACGGACGTCGACCTGGCTGCCGGGCAGGAAGGCCACGGCGCCGCCGAGATCGACGGTGAAGCCGCCCTTGACGCGGCCGAAGATCGCGCCTTCGACGCGGGTCTCGTTGGCATAGGCCTTCTCGAGACGGTCCCAGGCTTCCTCGCGCTTGGCCTTGTCACGGCTGATGACGGCCTCGCCACGGGCATTCTCGACCCGGTCGAGATAGACCTCGACCTCATCCCCGACCGAAATGTCGACCGAGCCCGACATGTCGGCGAATTCCTTCAGGTCGACGCGGCCTTCCATCTTGTAGCCGACGTCGATGATGGCCTGGCCCGCCTCGACGGCGATGACCTTGCCCTTCACGACCGACCCCTCCTGAGGGGTGTCGATCTGGAGGCTCTCGTTCAGGAGGGCCTCGAATTCTTCCATGGTTGCTTTAGCGCACATGCAGTCAGTTATCCTTTTCACGTCATTTCACGGGCCTGGCGGTTGGCTCCGCCGGTCTTTTCGCATCGCAGCGAACAGGGCCGCCTCACGGCAACGAGGGCCGAGGATTACTCCCGACCCTGCGCCTGCCTCAGTTCGATGGCTTCGATCGCCTTGTTCACTGCGGCGTCTATAGTCAGTTCCGTCGTGTCGAGCAAGAGCGCATCGGGGGCAGGCCGGAGCGGCGCGGCCTCCCGCTCGCGGTCGCGCCGGTCGCGCTCGCGCAGATCGGCCAGGATCTCGGCCTCGCTCTGCGCACCGCCCCTTGCCGCCAGTTCGAGCCAGCGCCGCCGCGCACGCTCCGCGTCCGAGGCCGTCACGAAGAGCTTCACCTCCGCCTCCGGGCAGATCACGGTGCCGATGTCCCGCCCGTCGAGCACCGCGCCGCCCTCGCGCCGCGCGAAGCTCCGCTGGAAGGCCACGAGGGCCGCCCGAACCTCGGGCAGCGCCGCCACCCGGCTCGCGGCCTGCCCCGCCTCGGCCGAGCGCAGATCGCCCCGCGCGAGATCGGAAAGATCGAGCCCCTCGGCCGCCGCCACCGGATCGGCGCCTTCGGCCACCTTCGCCCCCACCGCGCGATAGAGCAGCCCCGTATCCAGATGCGCAAACCGGAAATGCGCCGCGACCGCCCGCGAGATCGTGCCCTTGCCGGCCGCCGCCGGCCCGTCGATCGCCACCGTGAAGCGCATTCCCCGGCCTTTCATTCTGGTCCAAATATCCCGCGGGGGTGCGGGGGCGCGAAGCCCCCGCCGCCGCCTGCTCAACCCGCCGCCAGATCCGCGCCGAGACCCGCCATCAGATCGGTGAAGGCAGGGAAGGAGGTCGCGATGGGCGAGCCGTCGTCGACGGTCACCGGCGCCTCCGCCGCCATGCCGAGCACGAGGAAGCTCATGGCGATCCGGTGGTCCAGATGGGTGGCGCAGGTGGCCCCGCCGGGCACCCGGCCCATGCCATGGACGATCAGCGTATCCTCGTCCTCCTCGAGGCGCACGCCGCAGGCCTCGAGCCCGCGCGCCATCGCGTCGATCCGGTCGCTCTCCTTCACGCGCAGTTCCTTCACGCCGCGCATGACCGTGGAGCCCTCGGCAAAGGCCGCCACCACCGACAGGATCGGATATTCGTCGATCATCGAGGGCGCGCGCTCGGGCGGCACCTCCACGCCCGTCAGGGCCGAGGCCCGGACGCGCAGGTCGGCCACCGGCTCGCCGCCCTCCTCGCGCTCGTTCTCGAAGGCGATGTCCGCGCCCATCTCCAGCAGCGTCACGTAAAGCCCGTCCCGCGTCGGGTTCCGGCTCACCCCCGGCACGAGGATGTCGGATCCCTCGACGATCAGCGCCGCGCAGACCGGAAAGGCCGCCGAGGACGGATCGCGCGGAACCGCCACCGTCTGCGGCCGCAGCTCGGGCTGCCCGGTCAGGGTGATGATCTGCCCTTCGGCCCCCGTCTCGACGGTAAGCTCGGCCCCGAAGCCGCGCAGCATCCGCTCGGAATGGTCGCGCGTGGCCTCGCGCTCGATCACGACCGTCTGCCCGGGCGCGTTCAGCCCGGCCAGCAGGACCGCCGATTTCACCTGCGCCGAGGGCATCGGCACCGTATAGCGCACCGGCACCGGATCGGCCGCGCCCACGAGGGTCATCGGCAGCCGCCCGCCCTTGCGCCCGTAGGCGCGCGTGCCGAACAGCGCCAGCGGATCCGTCACCCGCCCCATCGGCCGCTTGCGGAGCGACCCATCGCCGGTGAAGGTCGCGGTCAGGGGCGAGGTGGCCATCGCCCCCATCACCAGCCGCACGCCGGTGCCGGAATTGCCGCAGTCGATCACCTCGGCGGGCTCGGCAAAGCCCCCCACGCCCACCCCATGCACCGACCAGGCGCCCGGCCCGTGCTGGATCACCTCGGCGCCGAAGGCACGCATGGCCTTCGCCGTGTCGAGTACGTCCTGCCCCTCGAGGAGGCCCGTGATCTGCGTCTCGCCCACTGCCATGGCGCCAAGGATCAGCGCGCGGTGGCTGATCGACTTGTCGCCGGGGATCTCGGCGCGCCCCTTCAGCGGCCCCGAGCGGCGAGCGGTCATCGGTTGCGCGGGCCCGTGTCCGGACATGATCTTCCTCCAGATTGACGGCGCGAGCCTTACCCAATGCGCCGGGCCCGGTCCAGCGTCAAACCCGCCCGCGCTCATCGCGCGACAGCCGCAAGGACGAGGCGCCGGGCCTCGATGCGGACGGCGAGAGCGCCGGGGGCCGATCCCGCGATGCTCATGCGTCACACGAGGAACGCCACTTACCTTACTGAAATGGAAGCGCTATCCGCCGCAGGCTCACCCCTGCCGCCGGAAGGTCAGGTAGTGCGGCACACGCCCCTCGCGCAGCGCCTTCTGCTCGTAGCGGGTCGAGAGCCAGTCCTCCCACGCCTCACCGCTCTGTGCCACGAGATCGAACCCGGCCTGCGGCACTTCCTCGAGACTCTGGCGCACATAATCGGGGATGTCGGTCGCAATGCGGAAAGTGGCGCCCGGCGCAAGCACGCGGGCCAGGGGGGCGAGATAGCCCTGCGTGACGAACCGGCGCCGGTGGTGGCGCTTCTTCGGCCAGGGATCGGGATAGTTGAGGAAGGCCTTCGAGACGGACGCCTCCGGCAGCACGTCGAAAAGATCGCGCACATCGCCGGGGTGCACGAGGAGATTCTCCACCCCCGCCGCCCGGATCTTGCCAAGCAGCATCGCCACCCCGTTCACGAAGGGCTCGCAGCCGATCAGGCCGATCCCGGGATTGCGCGCGGCCATATGGACCATGTGCTCGCCGCCGCCGAAGCCGATCTCGAGCCAGACCGGGCGGCCGCCGAAGAGCGCGCCGAGATCGAGCGGGCGACGCTCCGGGTTCTCCTCGCGCGTGATGCCCTCGGGCCGCAGCCGGCCCAGATCCTCGGAGAGATAGACCTTCTGCGAGGGGCGCAGCGTCTTGCCCGACCGCCGGCCATAGAAGTTGCGCCAAGCGGGGCCGTCCGCCTCGCCGCGCGGGGATTCGGGGGCGTCGTCGTCACTCATTTCGGCACCTTCTGCAGCCTCCGCCAGCCCCTAAACGCCCCCGCGCCACAGGTCAACCGCCCCCCGCGCAAGATTTTGCCGCCCCGGGAACCGGGGGATGAGCGGCTTTCCGTTTCCTTACATTTCAGTGACTTGAGGGAGGTTCGGGGGCGCTGTTATCCGATAGCAGCCCCGGGTTTTTGCCTGACACGCCCCTTCGGCCCATGTTCCGGAGCAGCAGATACCACCGCCCCTGACGACCGGGGCGCGAACAACGGAGACAAAGATGACCATTGACCTTCGCAAGACCGCCATCGCCGCGCTGGCCGCCCTCTCGCTGGTGCCCGCCGCCGCGGCGCCCGCCCATGCGCTCGGCAAGAAGGACAAGGCCTTCATCGCCGGCGCCGCCACCGCGGCCGTCGCGGGCGTGGTGATGCAGAACATGCGCGCCAACGGCCAGTGGCCCTTCGGCCAGCAGCGGCCGCGCTATGCGGCCCCGCCCGCCCAGCCGCAATATTACGTCCAGCCGCGGGCGACCTATGCCACCACCGCCCCGCGTCAGGTCACCTACCAGCCCCGCTATGTGGCGCCGAGCGTCCATTCCACGCCGGCAGCCCAGGCCTTCCGCGAGCTCTCGCCCCAGATGCGGCGCGAGGTCCAGATCTCGCTCGCGCGCTACGGCTACTATTCGGGCTCCATCGACGGTGCCTGGGGGCCCGGCACCTCGGCCGCGGTCGATGCCTATGCCCGCGAGAGCGGCCGCATCGGGCAACTCGGCAGCGTCGCCGGAGCCTACAGCGTGATGGACAGCCTCGGGGGCTGAACCGGATTTCACTAAGCGCCTTTTCAGCAAGAGTTTCAGAACGACAGAAGCCCCGGCGATCCGCCGGGGCTTCATTTTGCTGTCAGAGGCAATCCATCCTTTTTCGGAACGGACTTGCCGCCGGTTCCTCAGACGGCCTTCAGCAGGGCGTCGGTCAGGTCGGTCCGTTCCCACGAGAAGCCGCCGTCCGCTTCCGGCGCCCGGCCGAAGTGGCCGTAGGCCGAGGTGCGGGCATAGATCGGCCGGCAGAGGTTCAGGTGCTCGCGGATGCCGCGAGGCGTGAGATCCATGCACTCCGCCACGGCCTTCTCGATCTGCGCCGCATCCACCTGGCCCGTGCCGTGGGTGTCGACATAGATCGAGAGCGGCTTCGCCACGCCGATGGCATAGGAGACCTGAAGCGTGCAGCGCTCGGCGAGGCCCGCGGCCACCACGTTCTTGGCGAGGTAGCGCGCGGCATAGGCGGCTGAGCGGTCGACCTTGGTCGGATCCTTGCCCGAGAAGGCGCCGCCGCCGTGGGGCGCGGCCCCGCCGTAGGTGTCCACGATGATCTTGCGGCCGGTCAGGCCCGCGTCGCCGTCCGGCCCGCCGATGACGAAGGTCCCGGTCGGGTTCACCCACCATTCGGTGGCCTCGGTGATCCAGCCCTCGGGCAGGACCTCGCGGATATAGGGCTCGACGATGGCGCGGATATCGTCGGAGGTCTGCTCCTCATGGGCGTGCTGGGTCGAGAGCACGATCGAGCGCACCTCGACGGGCTTGCCGTTCTCGTAGCGCAGCGAGAGCTGCGACTTGGCGTCGGGGCGCAGGTCGGGCTCCTGGCCCGATTTGCGCACCTCGGCCAGCCGGCGCAGGATCGCATGCGAATACTGGATCGGCGCCGGCATCAGCTCGGGCGTCTCGCGGCAGGCATAGCCGAACATGATGCCCTGGTCGCCCGCGCCGTCCTTGTCGACGCCTTGCGCGATATGGGCCGACTGGCGGTGCAGGAAGTTCTGCACCTCGATCGTGCGCCAGTGGAACTCCTGCTGCTCGTAGCCGATGTCCTTCACGCAATCGCGGACGATGCCGTCCACGCGCTCCATGAACTCGTCCAGCTTCTGGGGATCGGAGAGACCGACTTCGCCTCCGACAACGACGCGACCCGTCGTGGCGAAGGTTTCGCAGGCGACCCGGGCGGTGGGCTCCTCGGCCAGGAAGGCATCGAGGACGGCATCCGACACGCGATCGCACAGCTTGTCGGGGTGACCTTCCGAGACGGACTCGGAAGTGAAGACGTAGTTCATGCGGGACATGAGAAGTGCTCCGTTGGGGTTAACCCCGTCACGCCAGGAAGCCGTTGTGACGGTTGCCTTCCGCGCTACACCCCTGAGGGGAGGCGGGTCAAGCGCGCCGAGGCCTGCGCGGTGCCGCCAGAAGCCCCGCAAGGGCGAGCAGGGCCCCGAGGACCGGCAATTCTCCCAAGCGGGAGAAGGGGGTAGCCGAAAGGGCCCCCGGCAGTGCGACATCTTTGTAGCCCGCCTCTCCGAGCGGCAGGTCGCTCAGGACGCGGCCCCGCGCATCGATCAGCGCCGAGATGCCGGTATTGGCCGACCGGACCAGAGGCAGGCCGAGCTCGATCGCGCGCAGCCGGGTCTGGGCCAGATGCTGGTAGGGACCGTTGAAGGTGCCGAACCAGGCGTCGTTGGTGATCTGGAGGATCCAGTCGGGCCGCTCGGCGGTGCGCAAGTCCTGCGGAAAGACCGCCTCGTAGCAGATGAGCGGAAGAACCTTGCCGAGGCCCGAGCCGAGATCCAGCACCTGCGGCCCGGGGCCTGCCGAATAGCCGAACCCCTCCTGCGCCGCGAAGGCGCGCAGGCCGAAGAGCTGGAACATCAGATCGCCCATCGGGACATATTCGCCGAAGGGCGCCAGATGATGCTTGTCGTAGAGGCCCGCGATCCCGCCCGCGGGCCCCACGACCACGAGGCTGTTCCAGAAGCGCCAGCCCTCGCCGCGCTGGATGCCTGCGATGACCGGAGCGCCCCGCCCGGCGGCAGCGATTTCGGGCAGAAGGCCCGGGGCGCGGTCGAGGAGATAGGGCACGGAGGTCTCGGGCCAGATCACGAGATCCGGCCGCGGGCCGTCGGACGTCAGGGTGAGGAGGCGCGAGAAATGGGTGGCGGCCAGATCGGGGTCCCATTTCATGCGCTGTTCGGCGTTGGGCTGCACGATCCGCAGCACGGGGCCCGCAGGCGGCGGCTCGGGCAGCGACAGACGCCAGAGGCCGAAGCCCGCCATGGCCGCGAGCAGCGCGGCCGAAAGGCCGAGGCCCCGCCCCCGTGCCGCGATGGGCAGGGCCGCGGCCAGCGTGGTGAGGAGCGTGAGGCCCGAGGGACCGATGAGGCTGGCCACCTGCGCGGGCCAGGCGCCGACCCAGATGTGGCCGATGAGCGCCCAGGGAAATCCCGTGAGCACATAGCCGCGGGCCAGTTCTGCCGCGCCGAGCGCCGTGGCGAAGGCGATGGGCCGCCGCCAGCCGGCGCCGAGATGGGCGAGCCAGCCCGCCAGAGCCCAGAAGAGCGCGAGGCCGAAGGCGATCAGCACCAGGGCGAAGGGCGCCATCCAGCCGTAGGTTTCGGCATCGATGAGGAAGGGCTCGACGATCCAGCTGAGGGCCGCAGCGAAGTGACCCGCGCCGCCGAAGAGCGCGAGGAGCGCGGCCTGCCTGCGGGTCGCGGCGCCCGCCACGATCCCGGTCAGGGCGGCGAGGGCGGGCAGGGCCAGCCACCAGAGGCCGAAGGGCGCCTGCCCTGCGGCGAGAGCCACACCCGCGCCGACGGCAAGGACGAGGCGCAGGGCAAGGGGGCGGGTTCGGACAAGGGCGATCATGGCGGCTCCGGTGACACCGCCCGTGGGTGCCCCGGCGGCCCTGCGCCGTCAAGGGCTGCCCGGTCGAGAGGCCGTGAACGCGGCCGGGCCGCGGCAGAGCTACCTGCGCGCCGGGACAGGTCGGGCCACGGGGGGCTGTCTGCCCCCCGCACCCCCCGAGGATATTTCAGCCAGAATGAAGGGGCTGTTCGGCCGGCAGCGCGCGCGTGCCCACCGAGGCGGTGACGGCGCCCGGCAGGCGGACGCGCAGCCGCTTGATCTTGCGCGCGTCGGCGTCGATCACCTCGAATTCGGCGCCGCTCTCGTGCGGGACGATCTCGCCGCGGACGGGCACGCGCCCCGTGCGCAGGAAGACGAGCCCGCCCAGGGTGTCGATCTCCTCGTCCTCCTCCTCGCGGCGCAGGCGCAGGCCGATCTCGGCCTCGAACTCGTCGAGCGGCGTGCGCGACTGGGCCATGTAGACGCCGGGCTTTTCGAGCGTCCAGAGCGGGCCCTCGACCTCGTCATGCTCGTCCTCGATCTCGCCGATCACGGTCTCGATCAGGTCCTCGATGGTGACGAGCCCGTCGACCCCGCCATATTCGTCGATGACGAGCGCCATATGCACCCGCTCGCGCTGCATCTTCTGCAGCAGGACGCCGATCGGCATCGAGGGCGGCGCATAGAGAAGGGGGCGCAGCAGCGTCTTCAGATCGAAGCTGCCGTTGCCGTCGAACCCGTGCTGAAGGGCCAGATCCTTGAGGAGCACGAGGCCCAGCGGCTGGTCGAGCGTCTCGCGGTAGACCGGCAGGCGCGAGAATCCGTGCTCGCGGAACACCGCCACCAGATCCTCCTTGCCGATGTCCACCGGCACGGCCACGATCTCGACCTTGGGAATCGCCACATCGTCCACCCGAAGGCGGCGCAGGTTGGCAATGCCGGGAAGGGTCAGGCTGCTCTGCGCGATGGCGAAGGCCCGGTCCTGCGGGGACAGGCCGCCGCCGCCGGCCTCGGCGGGCGAGAAGGCGCTGAAAAGGCGGCCGAAAAGGCCTCTCGGTCCAGGCTCCGCCTGGTCGTCTTCCGTCTGGTCGGGCGCGCTCTGCGCTGCCATAGACCCGTCGCTGCTACTGTCCATCTGTCCTTTCCGAATGGCCGCGCCCGATCCGGCGCCGGATCAATATGGGTCGGGCACCCCCAGCCCCGCAAGTATCCTTGTCTCGGTCGCCTCCATCAGGTCGCCGTCCGCCTCCTCGACGTGGTCGTAGCCGAGAAGATGCAGCATCCCATGCACCAGGAGATGGGTGACATGATCCGCCACGGGCTTGCCCTGCTCGGCCGCCTCGCGCTGGCAGGTCTCGAAGGCGATGGCGATGTCGCCGAGCGACTCGGGATCCTCGGGGTCGCCCGGTTCGGGCGGCTCGGGCGCCACGCCCGGCTCTTCGGAGGCGCGCTCTTCGGACGGCCAGGAGAGCACGTTCGTGGGCTTGCCCTTCTGGCGGAAGGTGCCGTTCAGCTCGGCGATGCGCGCATCGTCGCAGCCCATGACGACGAGGGTGAACCCCTCGGCCGGAATGTCCAGCGCCGCGAGGGTGGCCTCGGCCGCACGGGTCGCGAGCGCGGGGAGGTCAAGCTCCTCCCAGCGCCCGTCTTCGATCACTGTCTCAACCAGAGGCTCCATCTTCGGCCTCATACGCCTCGATGATGCGGGCCACAAGCGGGTGGCGCACCACATCCTTCGCCGTGAAGTAGTTGAACGAGACCCCCCGCACCGACTTCAGCACCCGTTCGGCATCGGCGAGGCCCGAGGCGGTGCCCCGCGGCAGGTCGATCTGCGTCCGGTCGCCGGTGACGACCATGCGGCTGCCCTCGCCCAGGCGGGTGAGGAACATCTTCATCTGCATGGTGGTCGCGTTCTGCGCCTCGTCGAGCACGACGAAGGCGTTCGAGAGGGTGCGGCCGCGCATGAAGGCCAGGGGCGCGATCTCGATCCGCTTCTCCTCCATCAGCTTCATGAGCTGCTTCTGCGGCAGGAAGTCGTTCAGCGCGTCGTAGAGCGGCTGCATGTAGGGATCGATCTTCTCCTTCATGTCGCCGGGCAGGAACCCCAGCCGCTCGCCCGCCTCGACCGCGGGACGCGAGAGGATGATCCGGTCGACCACGCCGCCGATCAGCATGGTCACGCCTACGGCGACGGCAAGATAGGTCTTGCCGGTGCCCGCCGGGCCGATGCCGAAGGCCAGCTCGTGATCGAAGAGATTGGCGACATAGGCCTTCTGGGCCTCGGTGCGCGGCTCGACCGGCTTCTTCCGGGTGCGGATCTCGTATTTTCCCGGCGTGAAAAGTTCGATCTGCTCGCCCTGGGCCGCGTCGAGCACCGGACGGCCCAGCCGGATCGCCCCGTCGATGTCGCCCGCGACAAGGCCGCGGCCGGCCTCGAGCCGGGAATAGAGGCCTCGGAGCACCGATGACGCCTGATCCCGGGCCTCCCTGTCGCCGATCACCGCAAGCCGGTTGCCCCGGCGCAGGATATGCACGCCCATCTGATGTTCGATCTGCGCGAGGTTGCGGTCGTATTCGCCGCAGAGATCGATCAGGAGACGATTGTCAGGGAATTCGAGAAGCGTTTCCACGACATCCTCGGAACGGGTCGGGGGGGTCAGCGCGCTGATGCCCAAAGACAACTCCTTGTGCTGGAGGGCCATGTACCAAGAGTGGGGTCGCAATCTCCCCAAGGCAAGAAAATAGGTGACGAAACCACAATTTCTTGTGACGCTGCACGGAAAGGACGCAAGAGAAGAGCGCGGTCGCGGATGACGCCGCGCCCCTCTCCGACCGATGCCGGGATCAGGCGCCCAGACGCTCTCCGGCGAGGGAGTTGGGCGCGCTCGCGGTGATGCGCACGCGCACGAGATCGCCCACCCGCCCCGCCGGGTCCTCGACATGGACCGCGTGGAGATGGTCGGACTTGCCGACCATCTGCCCGGGCAGCCGCCCGGCCTTCTCGTAGAGCACGCCCACCTCGCGCCCGACCATCGCCACCTGCGCCGCCCGCTGCTGCTCGGTCACCAGCGCCTGCAGCCGCTGGAGCCGCGCGTCGCAGACCTCGGCCGGCAGTTCCGGCTTCTCGGCGGCGGGCGTGCCGGGGCGCGCGGAATATTTGAACGAGAAAGCCGAGCCGAAGCCCACCGCCCGGATCAGATCGAGCGTCGCCTCGAAATCGGCCTCGGTCTCGCCGGGGAAGCCCACGATGAAGTCCGAGGTCAGCAGGATGTCGGGGCGCGCGGCCCGGATCCGCTCGACCAGCCGCAGATAATGCTCGGCCGTGTGCTTGCGGTTCATGGCCTTCAGGATCCGGTCCGACCCCGACTGCACCGGCAGATGCAGATAGGGCATGAGCTTGGGCTCGGCCCCGTGGGCCTCGATCAGATCGTCGGCCATGTCGTTGGGATGCGAGGTCGTGTAGCGTAGCCGCTCGAGCCCGTCGATGCGGGCCAGCTCGCGGATGAGCCCGCCGAGACCGCGGCCGTCATTGGACCAGGCATTCACGTTCTGCCCGAGGAGCGTGATCTCGCGGACGCCCTTCTCGACCAGCCCGCGGGCCTCGGCCATCAGCCGCGCGAAGGGCCGGCTCACCTCGGCGCCGCGGGTGTAGGGCACGACGCAGAAGGCGCAGAACTTGTCGCAGCCCTCCTGCACGGTCAGGAAGGCCGCCGGGCCGCGGGTGGCCTTGCGCTCGGGCAGATGGTCGAACTTGTCCTCTTCGGGAAAGTCCGTGTCCACAACGCGCGCGCCCCCTTCCGTGCGCTCCAGCATGTCGGGCAGGCGGTGATAGCTCTGCGGACCCACCACCAGATCGACGAGCGGCATCCGCTTGAGGATCTCCTCGCCCTCGGCCTGCGCCACGCAGCCCGCCACGCCGATCTTCAGGTCGGGCTTGGCGGTCTTCAGCGGCCGGAGCCGGCCCAGATCCGAATAGACCTTCTCCGCCGCCTTCTCGCGGATGTGGCAGGTGTTCAGGAGCACCATGTCGGCCTCTTCGGCGACCTCGGTCAGCACATAGCCCTTGGCGCCGAGCGCCTCGGCCATGCGCTCGCTGTCATAGACATTCATCTGACAGCCGTAGGTCTTGATGAAGAGCTTGCGGGCTTCGGACATGGGCGCGCCCCCTTTCGATGAGGGCGGGTCTTAACCGGAATCGGCTGGGACTTGCAATCGGCATGGGCCGCAAGCGGAGAAACCGGCCTCCCGCGGCTCCTGACAGGGGCGCAAGGCCCGCGGCGTCAGGGCGCCGGGCACCAGCACAAGAGGCCGCGGCCCGGCGCGCGACGAAGGCTACTGCCGGGCGCGCTCGACCAGCGCCTGCACGCGCGGCCCCATCTCCTCGACGATCACGGCCACGCCCTCGGCGCTCGGATGGATGCCGTCGGGCTGCATGTAGCGTTGCCGCGCGTCGGGCTCGTCCAGCCTTGCGGTGAGGACGGCGAAGAAATTCGGTTCCAGATCCGCGCCGTAGCTTCGGGCCAGATCGGGATAGATCGCATCGAACGACCGCTTGAAGTCGGGGCCGTAGTTGCCCGGCGCCTCGAGCCCGACGAGAAGCACCGGCAGGTCGCGCTCCTCGGCCGTCTTCAGGATCGCCTCGAGGTTCCCGCGCGTCAGCGCCGGATCGAGGCCGCGCAGCATGTCATTGCCGCCGAGGGTCACGATCATGGCATCGACCTCGGGCGTCAGGCTCCAGTCGAGCCGCGCGCGGCCCCCCGCCGTCGTGTCGCCCGAGACGCCGGCATTCACCAGCGAGACGCTCTCGCCATGGTCCCGCAGCCATTGCTGCATTTGCGGCACGAACCCCTCGCCCTCGGGCAGGCCGTAGCCCGCCGTCAGGCTGTCGCCGAGCGCGAGCACCGTGACCTCCTCGGCCGCGGCGGCAGGCATGGCCGAGAAGACGAGGACCAGCGCCATGTTGCGCATCGCGCCGAGCGCGCCATATCGGGGTCTGAAGCTGAGAGGGACAAGGTGCATGAGCGAGACGATCCTGGCGCTGAGGGACGCGCGGCTGACGTTGGCGGGAAACGCAGGCCCGGTCGAGATCCTGAAGGGGATCAGTCTGGACGTGCGGCGCGGCGAGACGCTGGGGCTCGTGGGGCCTTCGGGATCGGGCAAGTCGTCGCTCCTGATGCTGATGGGCGGGCTGGAACGCGCCACCGACGGCACGGTCACGGCACTGGGCCAGGACCTGACGGCGATGGACGAAGACCAGCTCGCGCGGTTCCGCCGGGGGAATATGGGCGTCGTCTTCCAGTCTTTCCACCTCATCCCCACGATGACGGCGCTTGAAAATGTCGCGATCCCGCTGGAACTTGCGGGCGCGCCCGATGCCTTCGCCCGCGCCGAGGCCGAGTTGCGCGCCGTGGGGCTCGGGCCCCGGATCGACCATTATCCCTCGCAGATGTCGGGGGGAGAGCAGCAGCGGGTGGCCCTGGCGCGGGCGGCGGCCCCCCGGCCCGCGATCCTTCTGGCCGATGAGCCGACCGGCAATCTCGACGGGGTGAACGGGGCCGCGATCATGGATCTCCTGTTCGGGCTGCGCGACCGGCACGGGGCGACGCTGGTGCTCGTGACCCACGCGCCTGAACTTGCGGCGCGCTGCGACCGGGTGGTGCGGCTCGCCGACGGGCGCATCGCGGGCGAGGAGCGCAAGGCGGCATGAGAAACGCGGCACGGATTGCGCGGCGCGAGCTGCGCGGGGGCCTCCGCGGCTTCCGTGTGTTTCTGGCCTGCCTCACGCTCGGGGTCGCGGCCATTGCGGCAGTGGGCCTCGTGCGGGCGGCCATCGAGGCCGGGCTGACCGAGCAGGGCGCGGTGCTGCTCGGCGGCGATGCGCAGATGGAATTCACCTACCGCTTCGCCACGCCCGAGGAGAAGGCCTGGATGGAGGCCCGGGCCGAGCGCGTCTCGGAGGTGGTCGAGTTCCGCTCCATGGCCGTGGTGGGCGAGGACCGGGCGCTCACGCAGGTGAAGGGTGTGGACGACCTCTATCCGCTCGAGGGCGAGGTGGAGCTCGACCCGCCCTTCCCGCTCGAGGAGGCTCTGGCCGACCGTGGCCTGCCCGGCGCCGTGATGGATCGGGTGCTGGCCGACCGGCTCGGCCTCTCGGTGGGCGAGAGCTTCCGGCTCGGCACCCGCAACTTCCGGCTGGGCGCGGTCCTCGTGCGCGAGCCCGACAGCATCACCGGCGGCTTCTCCTTCGGGCCGCGCACGCTGGTGCACAGTTCGGCCCTGACCTCCTCGGGCCTGCTCGAGCCCGGCACGCTCTACGAGACGGAATACCGGCTCGACCTGCCCGCGGGCACCGATCTCGCCCAGGCCCAGGCCGAGGCAGAGGCCGCCTTCCGCGACAAGGGGATGCGCTGGTCGGACAGCCGCCGCGCAAGCCCGGGCGTCGAGCGGTTCGTGGACCGGACGGGCTCCTTCCTCGTCCTCGTGGGGCTTGCGGGCCTCGCCGTGGGCGGCGTGGGGATCTCTGCGGCGGTGCGGGCCTATCTCGAGGGGAAGGTCGCCACCATCGCCACGCTGCGCACGCTCGGGGCCGAGGGGCGCACGATCTTTCTGGCCTATCTCTTCCAGATCGGCGCGCTGACCGCGCTCGGCGTGGCGGCGGGGCTTCTGCTGGGCGTCCTTCTGCCGCTCGCGGCCGCGCCGTTCATCGAGGCCTCCCTGCCCTTCCCGGTGACCTTCGGGATCTATCCCGCACCCCTGCTCGAGGCCGCCTTCTACGGCATCCTCACCGCCTTCATCTTCACGCTCTGGCCGCTCGCCCGCGCCGAGAGCGTCCGCGCCGCCGCACTCTACCGCGGCACGGGCGAAGGAGGGCGGCCGCGCTGGCCCTGGCTTGCCGCGATCGGCGGGCTGACGGCGCTCCTCGT
>NZ_MABH01000114.1 GCF_001720585.1 Cereibacter johrii
GGCCGCGGGGGCCACCGGCAGGACGGGGGCCGTCACGGCCATCGGCATCTGCGGGGCCGGCGCCTGCGGCATCAGCGCCATGGCCGATTGCGCGGCGGGCAGCCCCGCCATCTCGTCGCGCTGCATCAGGAGAAGCCCGCGCATCCCCTGCGGGTGGGTCGCGATCGCCTGCTGCACCATCGGCCCGCCGGCGATGCCGCGGTGATAGGCGGTGGTCAGGATCGTCCGCTCGTAGTCCGTAAGCTGGCCGGTCGGCTGATAGCCCATGAGCACCTGGAACTGCGACACCGCCGAGCGCGAGCGCGACCCCAGCACCCCGTCCACCGTCCCCACCGGATAGCCGAAGTAGTTGAGGGCCGTCTGCACCTCCTTGTTCTGCTCCCGCTGGGCGCTGGACATGGTGGCCTTGGCCGGGGCCCGGCGGTAGACCTGCTGCGGCTGGGCGCGGCGGCGGTTCTGGTCGTTGGCGATCGCATGGCCGATGATGCCGCCCACGAGCGCCCCCGCGATCGCGTCTCCCGCATCCGCCTTCACAGGCTCTGCCGGGGCCAGGCCGATCAGGGCAGCAAGGCTGGCGGTAATCAGATATTTCCCATACATCGGACATCTCCCGGAGATCGAAGGACTCGGGAAGCGTAACACGGTCATGTGAACTGCCGGCATGTTTTTTAAGGTGAGAAGGGGATCATAAGGCGATGTCCGCAGTGGAATGGTCGATACTGCCCGGCCTGAGCCCCTATCGCGAGACGCTCGAGGCGATGGAGACCCGGGTGGCCGCCATCCGGGCCGGAGAGGCCGCCGAGGCGATCTGGCTGCTCGAACATCCCGCGCTCTACACCGCCGGCACCTCGGCCCGGCCCGAGGATCTGGTCGAGCCCGAGCGGTTTCCCGTCCATGTGGCCGGTCGCGGCGGACAATATACCTACCACGGGCCGGGGCAGCGGGTGGCCTATGTCATGCTCGACCTCGACCGGCGCGGCCGGGACGTGCGCCGCTTCGTGACGGCGCTCGAGGATTGGGTGATCGCCACGCTGGCCGAGTTCAACGTGCGCGGCGAGCGGCGCGAGGGGCGCGTGGGGGTCTGGGTCGTGCGGCCCGACCGGCCTGCGGGTCTCGACGGCAGCCCGCGCGAGGACAAGATCGCGGCCATCGGCGTCAAGCTCCGCCGCTGGGTGAGCTTTCACGGGCTCTCGATCAATGTCGAGCCGGACCTGACGCATTTCGAGGGGATCGTGCCCTGCGGCATCCGCGAGCACGGGGTGACGAGCCTCGTGGATCTCGGGCTTCCGGTGACGATGCAGGATCTCGACGCGGCCCTCCTGCGCACCTTCCCGCAGCATTTCCCCGACTGACGCCTGCAAGCGGCTCCGGCCCGGCAGGGGCCCGGCGGCCGGCCGGCCGAACCGGGCTTCCCGCAGGAGGCATGCACGGGCCCCGGCCGCTCGCCGGGGAGCCGCTCTCATCCTCAGCCCGCGGTGGGTCGAAGCATGAGGGAGCCCGCCGAGGCGCGCACACTCTCACCGCCCCCGTGACCCGCGACGCCGCCCCGGCCGGCTCCCATTCGGGCCGTTTGCGGAGACCAAGGGAGCCGCATGTCAGCGAAGCTGCCCCATCCCGGCCCGCGGAGCCCCCCCCGCCTGAGCCTGACCCCTCGGCGCTTGGCCCGCCGGGCGACTGTCCCGCCCGGGCCGGCCCCGGATCGGAGACCGGGAGCCCGCCCCGCTTCTGCGACGAGATGCCACCCCCACCAAGGGAGGAGTGGGCGTTTTTATTGATCCAGATCAAAGTGCGGCGTTGCCGGAACAAAGCCGGCGCTCTACAGATATCCGGGAGATGCTGGCACGGATCCATCCGACGCCCGTCTGACCGGAAACAGCACGCGGGGAGGCAAGCCAATGGCCGACGCAGCCATCCATGGCCACGAGCACGACCGGAGGGGGTTCTTCACCCGCTGGTTCATGTCGACGAACCACAAGGATATCGGCGTTCTCTATCTCTTCACCGGGGGCCTTGTCGGGCTGATCTCGGTGGCCTTCACCGTCTACATGCGGATGGAGCTCATGGCGCCGGGCGTGCAGTTCATGTGCGCCGAACATCTGGAATCGGGCCTCGTGAAGGGCTTCTTCCAGTCGCTCTGGCCCTCGGCGGTGGAAAACTGCACCCCGAACGGCCATCTGTGGAACGTCATGATCACGGGCCACGGGATCCTGATGATGTTCTTCGTGGTCATTCCCGCGCTCTTCGGCGGCTTCGGCAACTATTTCATGCCGCTGCACATCGGCGCGCCGGACATGGCCTTCCCGCGGATGAACAACCTCTCCTACTGGCTCTATGTCGCGGGCACCTCGCTCGCCGTCGCCTCGCTCTTCGCGCCGGGCGGCAACGGCCAGCTGGGCTCGGGCATCGGCTGGGTGCTCTATCCGCCGCTCTCCACCTCCGAATCGGGCTATTCCACCGACCTCGCGATCTTCGCGGTGCACCTGTCGGGGGCTTCCTCGATCCTCGGCGCGATCAACATGATCACGACGTTCCTGAACATGCGCGCGCCGGGCATGACCATGCACAAGGTGCCGCTCTTCGCCTGGTCGATCTTCGTCACCGCCTGGCTGATCCTGCTTGCGCTGCCCGTGCTCGCCGGCGCCATCACCATGCTGCTGACCGACCGGAACTTCGGCACCACCTTCTTCCAGCCCTCGGGCGGCGGCGACCCGGTGCTCTACCAGCACATCCTGTGGTTCTTCGGCCACCCCGAGGTCTATATCATCGTGCTGCCGGCCTTCGGCATCATCAGCCACGTCATCGCGACCTTCGCGAAGAAGCCGATCTTCGGCTATCTGCCGATGGTCTATGCGATGGTGGCCATCGGCGTGCTGGGCTTCGTGGTCTGGGCCCACCACATGTATACGGCCGGCCTGAGCCTCACCCAGCAGAGCTACTTCATGATGGCGACCATGGTGATCGCGGTGCCCACCGGCATCAAGATCTTCTCCTGGATCGCGACCATGTGGGGCGGCTCGATCGAGCTCAAGACGCCGATGCTCTGGGCGCTCGGGTTCCTCTTCCTCTTCACCGTGGGCGGCGTCACCGGCATCGTGCTGAGCCAGGCGAGCGTCGACCGCTACTATCACGACACCTACTACGTCGTGGCGCACTTCCACTATGTGATGAGCCTCGGCGCGGTCTTCGGCATCTTCGCCGGGATCTACTTCTGGATCGGCAAGATGTCGGGGCGGCAATATCCCGAATGGGCCGGGAAGCTGCATTTCTGGATGATGTTCGTGGGCGCGAACCTCACCTTCTTCCCGCAGCACTTCCTCGGCCGGCAGGGCATGCCGCGGCGCTACATCGACTATCCCGAGGCCTTCGCCACCTGGAACTTCGTCTCGTCGCTCGGCGCCTTCCTGTCCTTCGCCTCGTTCCTCTTCTTCCTCGGCGTGATCTTCTACACGCTGACGCGCGGGGCGCGGGTGACGGCGAACAACTACTGGAACGAACATGCCGACACGCTGGAGTGGACGCTGACCTCGCCGCCGCCGGAGCACACGTTCGAGCAGCTTCCCAAGCGTGAAGACTGGGAACGCGCGCACGCCCACTGATGCCCTACGAATGGGTCATCGCCCCGAAGGCCCCGGAGACATCCGGGGCCTTTCCTCGTTCGGGGGAGGAAGATCCTCTCGGCCGGCTTCATCTGTGGCCCTACCGCTCGCTGCCACGGCGCGGCTTCGCGGCCTTCATCGGGGTCACCTGCCTGCTGCTTGCCCTGCCGCTGATCGCGCTGCTGGGCTCGCCCGTGCTCTGGGCGCTGCTGCCCTTCCTCGTGGCGGCCGTGACCGGGATGTGGCTTGCGCTGAACCGCAGCTATGGCGACGGGGAGATCATCGAGGAGCTGACGCTCTGGCCCGACCGGGTGACGCTGGAGCGGCACGGGCCGCGCGGCCGGCGGCAGAGCTGGCAGGCCAATCCGCACTGGGTGCGCGTGACGCTGCACGAAAGCGGCGGGCCGGTGCCCCACTACCTCACGCTCGGCGGCGGGCCGCGCGAGGTGGAGATCGGCGCCTTTCTGGGCGAGGAGGAGCGTCTGGCGCTCTGGCCCGAACTGGAACGCGCCCTGTCCCGGGCGCGCTGACGGGGCGGAGGAGCGCCGCTGCGGGGCCATCGAGGCCCCTCGCGCCGCGTTGCCACGGACAGGGCGCCGGAGGCCCGCGTCCTGCACCGGCGCACCGCGGGAGAAGGGGTCCGGCTGAGCCGCCAGCGGTGCGAAGGGGCT
This sequence comes from Cereibacter johrii, assembly GCF_001720585.1. GTDB lineage: Bacteria > Pseudomonadota > Alphaproteobacteria > Rhodobacterales > Rhodobacteraceae > Cereibacter_A > Cereibacter_A johrii. Next base: position 4,268 of record NZ_MABH01000114.1, read on the forward strand.
GACCGCGCTCGGCCCAGACGGTCAATGTCCCGCCCGCCCGCCGTCCGGGCGCAGACCCCCGGCGTGCGGGCTCAGGCAGCGAGGCTCGACCGGACCTGCGGCTCAGCCTGCCCGGCAGCCGTGACTTCTCAGCCCAGCCGGTCCTTCACCATCGGACCCACGGCGGAGAAATCCATCTGGCCGGTGTAGCGCGACTTCAGCTCGGCCATGACCTTGCCCATGTCGCGGATCGTGGTGGCTCCCACCTCGGCGATGGCGGCCGAGATCGCGGCCTCCACCTCCTCCGGATCGAGCTGGCGCGGCAGGAAGTCCTCGATCACCCCGATCTCGGCCCGTTCCTTCTCGGCGAGCTCGAGCCGGCCGCCCTCCTCGTAGGCCCGCGCGCTCTCGATGCGCTGGCGGACCATGCGGCCCAAGATGGCGGTGATCTCCTCGTCCGACACCATGCCGTCGGCGCCATCCACGCGGGCGGCGATGTCGCGGTCCTTGATGGCGGCATTGATGAGGCGCAGCGTCGAGAGCCGGTCCGGCTGCTTGGCGCGCATCGCCTCCTTCATAGCGTCCTGAAGCCGCTCGCGCAGAGTCATTCTCGTCCGTCTCCATGGCCATGCGAAACTCGCACCTTACAGGCAAGCCTTGCCCGACACAACCACGACACCAAAGATCAAGTCATTGATCTGAAAGGAGAGTTCATTTCTACCGCAGCCTTGACCCTTGGCCCCTCAAACCTTAGTGTCCGCCAGATTTTGCCAAGGAGTCGCGCCATGGCCGCAGCCAGCCCCACCGACAAGCCCACTGCCTGCCTCGCACTCGCCGATGGCACCATCTTCTACGGCAAGGGCTTCGGCGCCCGGGGCGAGACGGTGGCCGAGCTTGTCTTCAACACGGCCATGACCGGCTATCAGGAGATCATGACCGATCCCTCCTACGCCGGGCAGATCGTGACCTTCACCTTCCCGCATGTGGGCAATGTGGGCGTGCCCCCCGAGGACGACGAGACGGCCGAGCCGGTCGCCGCCGGCATGGTGGTGAAGTGGGACCCGACCGAACCTTCGAACTGGCGCGCGACCTCGGAGCTCACCCAATGGCTCGAGGCCAAGGGCCGGATCGGCGTGGGCGGCATCGACACGCGGCGCCTCACCCGGGCCATCCGCCAGCAGGGCGCGCCGCATGTGGCGCTGGCCCACGATCCGGAAGGCCGTTTCGACATCGGAGCGCTGGTGGCCAAGGCCCGCGGCTGGCGCGGGCTCGTCGGTCTCGACCTCGCCAAGGACGTGACCTGCGCCCAGAGCTACCGCTGGGACGAGATGCGGTGGGCCTGGCCCGAGGGCTACCGGTCGCGCAGCGAGCCGGGGCTCAAGGTCGTGGCCATCGACTACGGCGCCAAGCGCAACATCCTGCGCTGCCTCGCCTCGGCGGGCTGCGACGTGACCGTGCTTCCCGCGACCGCCACGGCCGAGGACGTGCTGGCGCTGAACCCGGACGGGGTGTTCCTCTCGAACGGCCCGGGCGATCCGGCGGCGACCGGCGCCTATGCGGTGCCGATGATCCAGGGCGTGCTCGCGCGGGACATGCCCCTTTTCGGCATCTGCCTCGGCCACCAGATGCTGGCCCTCGCCCTCGGGGCGAAAACCGTGAAGATGAACCACGGCCACCATGGCGCGAACCATCCGGTGAAGGATCTCGAGACCGGCAAGGTCGAGATCACCTCGATGAACCACGGCTTCACGGTCGACAGCCAGACGCTGCCCGCCGGCGTGAAGGAAACCCATGTGAGCCTCTTCGACGGCTCGAACTGCGGTATCCGGGTCGAGGATCGGCCGGTCTTCTCGGTGCAGTATCACCCCGAGGCGAGCCCCGGCCCGCAGGACAGCTATTATCTCTTCGACCGGTTCGCCGCGGCCATGCGCGCCCGCCGCGCCGCCTGATCGAGCCGCGACAGAGATCGCGGCGGGCCTCGCGCTTATGTGCCGGAACCAATTGGCGATGCGGGACCTTTTTTCGGCAATGAAGGGCCGAGGCCCGCGGCTTCCGGGGCACGGCGCCCTGTCGCGGCCGGGCCCGCAACAAGGACATGCCGATGACAGGATCTCTTCCGCGCCGCCTCCTGCCCGCCCTCGCCGCGCTCGCGCTGCTCGCAGCCTGTGCGCCCGAGCCGCCGCCCACCCGCAGCGCCGCGCCGATGGGCCTCTCGCCGCAGATCGCGGCCCTGTATGGCCCGGTGGCGGACGGCGAGCGGATCATCCCGGCGGTGCCGCCGCAATATCTCTCGGCCGACAAGGTCCGGCGCGAGGTGGACTATTTCACCGATCGGCCGCCGGGGACCATCGTGGTCGATCCCTATGCGCGCTACCTCTATCTGGTGCAGCCCGGCCAGCGGGCGCTGCGCTATGCCATCGCCGTCGGGCGGGAGGGCCGCGGCTTTTCGGGCGAGGCGGTGATCCCGATCAAGCGGGAATGGCCGCGCTGGATTCCCACCAAGAGCATGATCGCCGAAGATCCCGAGCAATACGGGCCGTGGAAGGACGGGATGGACGGAGGGCTCTCGAACCCGCTCGGCGCCCGCGCGCTCTATCTGCACAGGGACGGCAAGGACACCTATTACCGGATCCACGGCACCAACGATGTCTCCTCGATCGGCAAGGCCACCTCGGCGGGCTGCATCCGGCTCTGGAACCAGGATATCCTCGACCTCTATGCCCGGGTGTCGCCGGGCACGCAGGTGGTGGTGCTGACCGAGGCCGAGTCGGGCAAAGGCACGGTGCCCGCCGGCCGGGCGCTGCCGCCGCGCGTGGCGGGGCTGAACAGCGTGGCGCCGCCGGGCGAGACGGCAGCCACGATGTTCTTCACCGAGAGCTTCTGACCCTCCGAAGGAGCCTCCCGGTGCCGCATCCGTGGCGCCGGGGAGATCTGAAGAAGATCGCGGGCCACCGTCATCGTGGTTTACGATCTCTTAATCCCGCGGAGGGATGGTTCCGTGTCCAGCGAAAGGGCGCGGCCTTGCCAGCACTCCCCGATTCCCTGCCCCAGATCCGGCCCGGCCGCGCGCCCACGGCGCCGCGCCCCCTGCCCTCTCCCGCGGAGGCCTCGGAGCCGCTGGGCGTGATGCTTCTGCGCGAAGGACATCTCGCGCCGCACCGGATCGTGGCGGCGCTCCGTCACGGCGGGCGGCCTGCCGCGCCCCTGGCCGATGTGCTGCTCGCCGAAGGCGCCCTGTCGGAGGACGAGATCCTCGCCATGATGGCGCGGCGGAGCGGGCTGCCGGTGCTCGACCCTGCGGCCGAACCGCCCGATCCCCGGCTGATCGACCGGCTCGGGGTGCGCGACTGCCTGCGCGAGGGTCTCCTGCCGCTGCGCGACACGGGCAGCGCCGTCCTGATCGCGGCGGCGGCCCCCGAGAGCTTCCGCCGCCACCGGCCGCGGCTCGAGGAGCTGTTCGGCACCGTGATCCCCGCCCTCGCCACCCGCTCTTCCATCGAGGCCGCGCTGCACGCGGTGCGCGCAGACGCCATCGGAGCCGCGGCCGAGCTCCGGGTCGCGCCCGAGGAAAGCTGCCGCGACTGGCGCACGGGACAGATGACTCGGCTCGCGGCGCTGGCGGGTCTCGCGCTCGTCGCGGGCCTCGCCCTTTCGCCGGGCCTCGTGCTCCTTGCCCTGACCGCCTGGGCGCTTCTGGCGCTGGCCTGTGGCACCGGGCTGCGGCTGGCCACGGCGGTGGCCACCCTGCGCCGCCGGCCGCCCGAGCCCCCGAGCCCGCCGCTCCTGCATCTGCCCATGGTCTCGATCATCGTGGCGCTCTATCGCGAGGAGGATATCGCGGGCCGCCTCGTGGCGCGGCTCGGCCGCCTCGACTATCCTCACGACCGGCTCGAGATCCTGCTCGTGGTGGAAGAGGCCGACCGGCGGACGCGGCGGGCGCTGCTCGAGGCGCGCCTGCCGCCCTGGATGCGGATCGTGATCTCGCCCAAGGGCTCGATCCGCACCAAGCCGCGGGCGCTCAACGTGGCGCTCGACCATTGCCGGGGCTCCATCGTGGGCGTCTACGATGCCGAGGACGCGCCCGAGCCCGACCAGATCCGCCGCGTGGTCGAGGGCTTCAGCCGGCGGGGCTCGCACGTCGCCTGCCTGCAGGGACGGCTCGACTATTACAACCCGCGCACCAACTGGCTCTCGCGCTGCTTCACGATCGAATATGCGGCCTGGTTCCGGCTGATGCTGCCGGGGCTCGACCGGCTGGGGCTCGTGGTGCCGCTGGGGGGCACCACCCTCTTCTTCCGCCGCGCCGCGCTCGAGGAGCTGGGCGCCTGGGACGCGCATAACGTGACCGAGGATGCGGATCTCGGCATCCGCCTCGCGCGGCACGGCTACCGCACCGCCCTCATCGACACGGTGACGGCCGAGGAAGCCAACTGCCGCGCCATCCCCTGGATCAAGCAGAGATCGCGCTGGATCAAGGGCTTCATGATAACCTGGGCCGTCCATATGCGCGCGCCGCGGCTCCTTTGGCGGCAGCTCGGCCCCTGGCGCTTCGCAGGCTTCCAGGGGATGTTCCTCGGCTCGATCTCGCAGACCCTGCTCGCGCCGGTGCTCTGGTCCTTCTGGCTGCTGGCGCTCGGCCTGCCGCATCCGGTGGCGCCGCTCGTGCCCGTGCCGCTGCTCTGGTCGATGATCGGGCTCCTGCTCGGGTCGGAGGGCACCGCCATTGCCCTGAGCATCCTCGCCCTGCGGCAGACCCGGCACCGGCTGAACCCGCTCTGGGCGCCGACCCTGCATCTCTACAACCCGCTCGCCACCTTCGCGGCCTACAAGGCGCTGTGGGAACTCCTGAGCGCGCCCTTCTACTGGGACAAGACCTGCCACGGGGTCTTCGACGCGCAGGCCCGCGGCCGACCGCTCCTGCAGGGCTTCAGGCCCGCCTGATCCGCCGTCAGCGCATGCGCAGCTCGCCCGCATCGACCCGGAGCCGGGTCTCGAAGGCCTTCGAGATATGGTTGCGCAGGGCCGCATAGGCCGCCTCGCCGTCGCGCGCCTCGATCGCCTGGACGATCTGCTCGTGCTCGGCCATCGCCACCTCGTCGCGCCCCTCGGCCGCGAAGGAGGTCGTGGCCATCAGCGCCATCGAGCGGTGCACGAGGTCGAGCTGCTGCACGAGGAAGCGGTTGTGCGAGGCCAGATGGATCTGCTTGTGAAACCGCTTGTTGGCGCGCGACAGCGCCCGCGGATCGCCGCCCAGAAGCGCCCGGTCGTCCTCGACCATGCCGCGCAGCACCCGGATCTCCTCCTCGGTCGCATGCCGGGCCGCAAGCCGCGCGGCCAGCCCCTCGAGCTCGGTGCGCACGGCATAGAGCTCCGCAAGCTGGTTGTGGTCGAGCGAGGCCACGATCAGGCTGCGGCCGTCGCGCGTGAGCATCGACTGGGTCTCGAGCCGCTGCAGCGCCTCACGCACGGGGGTGCGGGACACGCCCAGCCGCTCGGCCAGTTCCGATTCCACCAGACGGTCCCCCGGCTTGTAGGTGCCGCCCTCGATGGCCTCGAGGATCAGCGTATAGGCATCTTTCTGCACGACGGGGCAGCCTTTCCCAAACGAAGGGTGGAACGGCGCGACGTTAGCCGCGAGCGCCGCCGCGGATCAACTGCAAACCATTGCACCGCCACGAGGCCGCGCGTAGCCTCCGCCCATGGTGGCCGATCGCTTCTCACATGTCCGGGGCTGGGTCTTCGACCTCGACAACACGCTCTATCCCCCCTCCGCGCGCCTCTTCGACCAGATCGAGCGGCGGATGACGGACTGGGTGATGACCGAGCTCCGCGTGGTGCGCGAGGAGGCCGACCGGCTCCGGCGGCACTACTGGTCCACCTACGGCACCACGCTCGCTGGGCTGATGGCCGAGCATGGGGTCGATCCCGCGCCCTACCTGAGCCATGTCCACGACATCTCGCTCGACCATCTCGAGCGCGACATGATCCTTGCCGCGCGCATCCGGGCGCTGCCGGGGCGCAAGATCGTCTATACCAACGGCTGCGCGCCCTATGCCGAGCGGGTGCTCGAGGCGCGCGGCCTCTCGAACCTCTTCGATGCGGTCTATGGCGTCGAACATGCGGGCTTCCGCCCGAAGCCCGAGCGCGCGGCCTTCGAGACCGTCTTCGCCGCCGACCGGCTCGCGCCCGAGACCGCCGCCATGTTCGAGGACGATTCGCGCAATCTTCTCGCGCCGCACGAGATGGGGATGCGCACCGTCCATGTGGCGCCCGAGGCGCTGCCCGCGCCGCACATCCACCACCACACGCTCGATCTGTCGGAGTTCCTGGCCCTCCTGCAGCCCTGAGACGCCACGGCGCGGCATAATGCCCTAGCCACATGACCGGTTTGCGACTATCTGTCCCGCGTCGTTAACGGAGATCTCGCATGAACGCTTACGCCGACGTCACCGACCTGCCGAACCACATCATCCCGCCGATGGAGCGCCATACGCGCAAGACGAACCGCGAGGATCTCGCCCTGTTCGCCTTCGCCGCCGCCCTCGTCTCGATCGTGGCTCTGGGCTGCTGGGCGTTCGGCCCCGTCATGCTGGGGATGACCGCGCTCTTCTTCGTGCCGGTGATGATGGTCATCATCATCATGATTACGCTGGGCTGATCTGGACGACCCGCACCCGGGCCTCTAGCTTCCCCTGAAACGGAGGGAACCATGGCCCGGATCGCAACCGACATTCTCGTCTCCGGCGGAGGGGTGGCCGGCCTGACGGCCGCAGCCGCCTTCGCCTCGGCCGGCTGGTCCGTGATCTGCGTCGATCCGCAGCCCCCCGTCACCTCGGCCGAGGCCGAGGGCGCCGACCTGCGCTCCACCGCGCTCCTCCAGCCCTCGATCCCGCTCCTTCAGGCCGCGGGCCTCTGGCCGCGTCTGGCGCCCCATGCGGCGCCGTTGCAGGTCATGCGCATCGTGGATGCGGGCGGGCCGGTGGCCGAGCCGCGCGTCATCAAGGATTTCGACGCGGCCGACATCTCCGGGCAGCCCTTCGGCTGGAACCTCCCCAACTGGCTCCTGCGGCGCGAGATGGTGGCCCATCTCAAGACGCTGACGCGCGTGGATTTCCGTCCGGGCATCGCCACGAAATCCGTCCTGACCCGCGAGAGCGAGGCGCTCGTCACCCTCTCCGACGGCACCCGCGTCGCAGCCCGGCTCCTCGTCGCGGCCGACGGGCGCAATTCGCCGGTGCGCGAGGCGCTGGGGATCGGGGTGCGCACCACGCGCTACGGCCAGAAGGCGCTGGCCTTCACCGTGACCCATCCGATCCCGCACGAGAATGTCTCGACCGAGATCCACCGCTCGGGCGGCCCCTTCACCCTCGTTCCCCTGCCCGACGCAGAGGGCAGGCCCGCCTCGGCCATCGTCTGGATGGAGCGCGGCGAAGAGGCGCTGCGGCTGAAGGCCCTGCCGCGCGAGGCGTTCGAGGCCGAGATGACCGCGCGTTCCTGCGGGATCCTCGGCCCGCTCACCCTTGCCTCGCAGGTCAATGTCTGGCCGATCATCAGCCAGGTCGCGGGCCGCATGTCGGGCGAGCGCACGGCGCTGATGGCCGAGGCGGCCCATGTCATGCCGCCCATCGGCGCGCAGGGGCTGAACATGAGCCTCGCCGACCTGCGCGCGCTGCTGGAGCTTCTGGCCGACCACCGGGACGATCCCGGCTCCGCAGCCCTGCTCGAAGCCTACCACCGCCGCCGCCACTGGGAGGTGCAGGCCCGCATCCTCGGCATCGACCTCCTGAACCGCGCCTCGATGGCGGGCGATCCGGCCTGGCGCGATCTGCGCGCGAAGCTCCTCGATGCGCTCTACGGCTCGGCGCCGGTGCGCCGCACGCTCATGCGTGCGGGCCTCGGCGTCGCCTGATCCTCAGAGAACGGCCTCCACCGCCCGGCGCAGCCGCGCCACCGTGCCTTCGACGTCCGCGAGCTTGTCCAGCCCGAAGAGCCCGAGCCGGAAGGTGCGGAACTCCGCCCCCTCGCCCACCTGCAGCGGCACGCCCGCCGCGATCTGCAGCCCCTCCGCCAGGAACTTCCGGCCGCTCTGCACCTCGGGATCGTCGGTGTAGCTCACCACCACCCCCGGAGCCGCGAAGCCCTCGGCCGCGACCGAGACCACGCCCTTTTCGGCCAGCATGGCGCGCACCTCCTGCCCGAGCCGCCACTGCGCGGACTTGGCCGCCTCGAAGCCCATGGCCTTCGTCTCGGCCATCGCATCGCGAAAGCCCAGCAGCGCATCGGTGGGCATGGTGGTGTGATAGGCATGCCCGCCGGCCTCGTAGGCCGCCATGATCGCGCGCCATTTCTTCAGATCCAGCGCAAAGCTGTTCGAGACCGTGGCCTCGAGCCGCTCGACCGCGCGGGCCGACAGCATCACGAGCCCCGCTGCGGGCGAGGCCGACCAGCCCTTCTGCGGCGCCGAGATCAGCACATCGACCCCGGTCGCGGCCATGTCGACCCAGATGCAGCCCGAGGCGATGCAGTCGAGCACCATCAGCGCGCCGGCCGCATGGGCCGCTTCCGCCATCCGGGCGATGTAATCGTCGGGCAGGATGATCCCGGCCGAGGTCTCGACATGCGGCGCAAAGACCACATCCGGCTTCACCTCGGCGATCTTCGCCACGACCTCCTCGATCGGCGGCGGCGCGAAGGGGGCGCGCGCCCCGTTGCCCGAGGGCCGGGCCATCACCACCGTCTGCCCTGCCGCAAAGCCGCCCGCCTCGAGGATCTGCGTCCAGCGATAGGAGAACCAGCCGTTGCGCACCACGAGCGCCTGCGCGCCGGTCGCGAACTGCCGCGCCACCGCCTCCATGGCGAAGGTGCCGCCGCCGGGCACGACGGCCACCGCCTCGGCGCCATAGACCTCGCGCAACATCCCCGAGATGTCGCGCATCACCTGCTGGAACTTCGCGGACATGTGGTTCAGGGACCGGTCGGTGAAGACCACCGAGAATTCCATCAGACCGTCGGGATCGACATCCGGGCGCAGCGCGGGCATGGGCAGCCTCCTTCCTTGCTCCCCGAGAGATAGCGCCCGCCGCCCTCCCGGCGCCACCTGAAAAAGGTCGCACAGGATCCGCCCCGGCCCATAGCAGCCCCCCGGCCCCCCCCCGCTTTCACTCTGCCCAAATATCCTCGGGGGTCCGGGGGCAGACAGCCCCCGGCCGTTCCGCCGGGTGCGGCGTCAGCCGAGCGGCCCCGGCCGCTTCTCCTCGGTCAGAAGCACGTTCGCCTCGACCTGCCCCACCCCCGGCAGGGTCATGATCCGCCGTCTCAGCACCCGCTCGAAATCGGCGATGTCGCGCGCCACCACCCGCAGCCGGTAGTCGAACAGGCCCAGCACATGCTGCACCACCTGCACCTCGGGGATGGCCGTCACCGCGCGCTCGAAATCCTCGAGACTGATCCGCCCCTTCGTCGCGAGCTTGACCCCGAGGAACACCGTCACCCCGAAGCCCAGCGCCTCGCGGTCGACGACGACGCGCCGCCCGGCGATGATGCCCGCCTCCTCGAGCCGCCGGATCCGCCGCCAGGCCGCGGGCTGCGACAGCCCGAAGCGCCGCCCCAGCGCGCCCGCACCCTGCGTCGCATCCTCGGCGAGCGCCCGCAGCAGCGCCCGGTCGATATCGTCGAGATCGATCACAGCGGCAGCGCCTCCGCCTCGCGGATGGTGGCCACCAGCATCAGCGCCTCGATGTCGGTGATATGCGGCAGCGACAGGATCCGGGAGCGGTAGAGCTCCTGATAATGTTTCATGTCGCGCGCGATCACATTGAGCCGCACATCCACGCGCCCGAGGAAGGTCTCGATCCCGATCACCTCGGGCACCGTGCGGGCGGCGGCCAGGAACTCGTCGAAGGCGCGCGGGTCGGTCTTGTCCAGCGTGAAGCGCAGCGAGACCTCGACCTCGTAGCCCAGCCTGCGCCAGTCGATCACCGCCTGCCGGGCCCCGATCGCGCCGCGCTCGGTCAGCCGCTCGAGCCTGCGCCAGCAGGTGGCCGTGGTCAGCCCCGCCCGCGCGGCAAGCTCCGCCGTGCCGAGCGCGGGCTCGGCCAGGAGGTGACGCAGCAGGCGGCGGTCGGTATCGTCGAGCATGATCTTTTCGCGAAAGCCCCTTCCGGCGCATGACCTTTGCCAGAAACCGCCGCCAGCGTCAAACTTTGCAGCCCGTCACGCGCCCCCATGCCTATCCTGCGCAACAGTTCATCACGGAAGGAGCGCCCCATGCGCGTCTATTACGATCGCGACTGCGACATCAACCTGATCAAGGACAAGAAGGTCGCCATCCTCGGCTATGGCAGCCAGGGCCATGCCCATGCGCTGAACCTGCGCGATTCGGGCGCGAAGAACGTGGTCGTGGCGCTCCGCGAAGGCTCGCCCTCCGCCAAGAAGGCCGAAGCCGAGGGCCTCAAGGTCATGGGCATCGCCGAAGCCGCCGCCTGGTGCGACCTGATCATGTTCACCATGCCCGACGAGCTTCAGGCCGAGACCTACAAGAAATACGTCCACGACAATCTGCGCGAAGGCTCGGCCATCGCCTTCGCCCACGGCCTCAACGTGCATTTCGGCCTGATCGAGCCGAAGCCGGGCGTCGATGTCATCATGATGGCGCCGAAGGGCCCGGGCCACACCGTCCGCGGCGAATATGTCAAGGGCGGCGGCGTGCCCTGCCTCGTGGCCGTGCACAATGACGCGACCGGCAAGGCCATGGAAATCGGCCTCTCCTACTGCTCGGCCATCGGCGGCGGCCGTTCGGGCATCATCGAGACCAACTTCCGTCAGGAATGCGAGACCGACCTCTTCGGCGAGCAGGCCGTGCTCTGCGGCGGCCTCGTCGAGCTCATCCGCATGGGCTTCGAGACGCTGGTCGAGGCCGGCTACGAGCCCGAGATGGCCTATTTCGAGTGCCTGCACGAGGTGAAGCTGATCGTGGACCTGATCTACGAAGGCGGCATCGCCAACATGAACTACTCGATCTCGAACACCGCCGAATATGGCGAATATGTCTCGGGCCCGCGGATCCTGCCCTACGAGGAGACCAAGGCCCGCATGAAGGCCGTGCTGACCGACATCCAGACCGGCAAGTTCGTGCGCGACTTCATGCAGGAGAATGCCGTGGGTCAGCCCTTCTTCAAGGCGACCCGCCGCATCAACGACGAGCATCAGATCGAGCAGGTCGGCGAGAAGCTGCGCGGCATGATGCCCTGGATCTCCAAGGGCAAGATGGTCGACCGCGCCCGCAACTGATCGGGCCTCAGTCCAGACGCGAAAGGCGCCCCTCGGGGCGCCTTTCTGCATCGGGCCCCATCGGGGCGCAGCTTATTCCAGAACGGGCTCGGCGTCGGGCTTGCGGGCGGTGGGCCCGTCCTTGCGCAGGAAGGCCACGCCGCCCTGCGGGCCGTCCTTGGCCAGCGTCGACTTGGGCGCGTTCGGATCGTGGCGGCGCGCCTCGACGCGGTCCTTGCTCGCGATCGCGAACAGGATGCCTGCCAGAAGCGTGATGAGCGACAGGAAGGGGATGATCCAGGCGAAGTCCATGGGCGTCTCCTTGTCAGGGGTGGGCCCGAGCCCGGGGTCCCTCCCCGGCGCTCGCGCCATGCTCCGACAATGCCGGACGGGGTCGCGGGGTCCCCTCCTTACGCCGCGTCCCGGACGGCGGCCACGATCTCCTCGACCACGTCGCGGAGCAGCGCCTCGTCTTCGCACTCGGCCATGACCCGGATCAGCGGCTCGGTGCCCGACTTGCGGATCAGAAGCCGCCCCGCCCCGTTCAGCCGCACCTCGGCATCGCGGATCACCGCCTGCACGCCCGGCGCCTTGAGCGGCTCCTGCCCGGCCGCATAGCGCACGTTCTGCAGAAGCTGCGGCACGGTCTCGAAACTGCGCGCAAGATCCGAGGCCCGTCGCCCGGTCTGGGCCATCGCCGCGAGGAACTGGAGCCCTGCCAGCAGCCCGTCGCCGGTGGTCGCGAAATCGGTCATGACGATATGGCCCGACTGCTCGCCCCCGAGGTTCCAGCCGCCCCGCCGCATCGCCTCGACCACATAGCGGTCGCCCACCGGCGTCCGCTCGAGCCGGAGACCCCGCGCGCCGAGGAACCGCTCGAGCCCGAGGTTCGACATGACGGTCGCCACCAGCGTCCCGTCGCGGAGCCGCCCCTCCTCCGCCCAGCGGGCCGCGAACAGCGCCATGATCTGGTCGCCGTCGGCCTCCTTGCCGGTCTCGTCGAGGATGATGACACGGTCGGCGTCCCCGTCGAGGCAGATCCCCACATCGGCGCCATGGGCGCGCACCGCCTCGGCGGCGGCCTCGGGATGGGTCGAGCCGCAGCGCAGGTTGATGTTCTTGCCGTTGGGCTCGACCCCCACCGGGATCACCTCGGCGCCGAGCTCCCACAGCACCTCGGGCGCCGCGCGATAGGCCGCGCCGTTGGCGCAGTCGATCACGACCTTCAGCCCGTCCAGCCGCAGCCCCGAGGGGAAGGTCGTCTTGCAATATTCCTGATAGCGCCCGCGCCCGTCCTCGATCCGTTTGGCGCGGCCGATGTTGCCGGGCTGCGCGGGCTGGATCTCGCCTGCGAGGATCGCCTCGATCTCGGCCTCGGCCTCGTCGGACAGCTTGAACCCGTCGGGGCCGAAGAACTTGATGCCGTTGTCCTCGTGCGGGTTGTGGCTGGCCGAGATCATCACGCCCAGCGCCGCCCGCATCGAGCGGGTGAGAAAGCCCACCGCGGGCGTGGGGACCGGCCCCAGAAGCAGCACGTTCATCCCGGTCGAGGTGAGGCCCGCGGTCAGCGCATTCTCGAGCATGTAGCCCGAGAGCCGCGTGTCCTTGCCGATCACCACCCGGGGCGAGCCCGCGCCCACCGGGCGGAAATAGCGCCCCGCCGCGGCGCCGAGCCTCAGCGCCATCTCGGCGGTCATCGGATAGGTGTTCGCCGTGCCGCGCACCCCATCGGTGCCGAAGAGCTTCCTCGTCATGCCTGCCTCCGTTCTGCCGCGGTCTCTGCCGCCTCGCGTGTGATTGCCTGCCACAGGATGAGCGCCTGACGTGTCTCGCGCACGTCGTGCACCCTGAGAATCTGCGCTCCTTGCGCCGCGCCCGCAAGCGCGACGGCGACCGAGCCCGCCATGCGCCGGTCGGCCAGAGGCTCGCCCGCGAGCGTGCCGATGAAGCGCTTGCGCGAGGCGCCGAGCAGGATCGGGCAGCCGAGCCCGTGAAAGAGCGACAGCCGGCGCAGGAGCGCCAGATTGTGCTCGAGCGTCTTGCCGAAGCCGATGCCCGGGTCGGTCACGATCCGCGCCCGCGGGATGCCCGCCGCCTCGGCCGCCCGGATGCGCTCGGCCAGCCAGTCGTAGACATCGAGCAGCACGTCATCGTAGCGCGGATCGGCCTGCATGGTCTGCGGCGTGCCCTGCGCATGCATGAGGCAGACCGGCGCCTCCCGCGTGGCCGCCACGGCGGCAAGGCCCGCGTCCCAGGTCAGGGCGGCCACATCGTTCACGAGATCGGCCCCCGCCTTCAGCGCGGCCTCGGCCACCGGGGCCTTGCGGGTATCGATCGAGACCGGCACGGCGATCCCCTGCCCCCGCAGCATCTCGATCACCGGCGCGGTGCGGCGGATCTCCTCGGCCGGCTCCACCTCCACAGCACCGGGCCGCGTGCTCTCGCCGCCGATGTCGAGGATGTCCGCGCCTGCCGCCACCAGCGCCTGAGCCTGCGCCAGCGCCTCGGGCAGCGCGGCGAACCGGCCCCCGTCCGAGAAACTGTCGGGCGTCACGTTGAGGATGCCCATGATCTGCGGCCGGTCCATCGCGAGCCCCGCCACCGGGGGCCGCGGCGCCGTCAGGGGGGCGAGGGTGGCCGCATCGAGCTCGGCTGCGGGCAGCACGACAGGCGGACGCCCGCGTTCGAGGATCTCGACGCGGTCGAAGAAGAGCGGGCCGCCGGCGAGCGGCAGCGCGCCCTCGGGCCGGGTCGCATCGGCGAGCGGGATCGGACGGACATAGGTCATGCGCGGTTCATGCGGCCCCGGCCGCCCCGGCGCAAGGGCCTCGGCTCAGGCGCGCTCGAGCGGCACGCGGCTTCCCGCCGGCAATGTTACATCGCCGTGAACGACCAGCCGCTCGGCCGCCAGCATCTCCGCCAGCCACAGGGCCAGCGCCACGGGATCGCGCGAGTTCGGCCCGTCCACCGCATCGAGCACCAGCTTGGAGGGCGCCCAGACGATGGTCTGGCCGCGCCGCATCGCCCAGTCGATCTCGGTCCGGGTGGCCACCACCACGCAGCGCGGATCGCGGGCGGCCAGCGCCCAGGCATTCTGCTCGATGGCCAGAAGGTCGATCCGGCGCTGGGTCGGGCGGTGGCGCGTCTCGGGTCGCGGCGCGTCGGGCAGGCCCACGGCGAGGACGAGCGGCAGCCCCCGCGCCTCGAGCGCATCCAGCCGGGCGGGCAGGTCGGGTGCGGCGATGGCCGCATTGTCGAGGAAGGCCACCAGAGGATGCACCGCCTCGCCGCCCTCGCCCGTCCGCCGGAGCGGCGCCTCGGCGCGCGAGCGCACGATCTCGACGCCCAGCGCACCGGGGCCGCGGTCGAGCTTCTCGATCCGCACGAAGACCCGCATGGCCTGCGGCTCGGCGAGGATCCGTTCGGCGATGCGCTCGGCCAGCGTCTCGAGCAGGGTCAGCCGCTCGGCCGAAAGCTCGTCGGCGATGGATTCGGTGATCCGGTCGTAGGAAAGGATGCGGTCCACATCGTCCTGCAGCGGCGCCGGATGCGGCCGGACCTCGACCACCACATTGAAGCGCACGCGCTGCCTTGTGCCGCGCTCTTGCTGGAAGGCGCCGATCTCGACCTCGGCCACATGATCGCGCAGGCTGATGCGGTCGCGCGGGGCGGCGCCGGCCGAGGCCTCGGCCCGCTCCTCGGGATGGGCGAAGGCAAGGCGGATGTCGTTGGTCAAGGCGGCCTCCCGCGTCAGCTCCCGGGAAGCATAGGCCCGGCACCGGCACCGCCTAGCCCGAAGGCGGCAGGCGAGGCAAGCCTTGCGACAGGAAGCCGGTCAGGAGCCGCCGGGCTGGCGGTAGAAGAGATGCGCGCCGATGGCCGCCGTGCGCGGGAAGCGATGCGCCCATCCGGGGCGGACGGCGCGGGTGTGGAAGTGGGTGGCGCCCTGCGTGAGCTGGCGCGGCGCGCCTGCCAGCATCAGCGCCGCGATCTTGCCCGCGCGCTGGAAGGCCGCCTTCTCGCGGATCGTTTCGGGCTTCCCGTCGAACATGAAGGAGAACTGCCCGCCCTGCCGGACCACGCCGCAGATGGAGCCGGGATAGCCGGGCCGGTCGACGCGGTTCATGATGACCTCGGCCACCGCGAACTGGCCCTGGATCGACTCGCCGCGCGCCTCGAAATAAAGCGCTGTGGCCAGACACTTCCACTCGTCCGAGTCCTTCGCGGCCACGGGCTGCGAGGCAAGCCAGTCCTCGTCGTAGCGCGGCGCCGGAGCCCCGTCCGCGGCCTTCGCCCCGCGGCTGCCCCGCTTCGCCACCGCCTTGACCGGGGCCTCGGACTTCGCCTCGGGACGGGCCACGGCGGCCGCCACCTGTTCGAGCCGCTGGGCCGGCAGGGTGCCGAGGGCGTTTCGCTCGGCGCCCAGAAGGGCCGAAAGCTGCCCGCCCAGATTGACGGACGGGTCGTTGGACTGGCTCACCGTCACATCGGCGAAGGCCGCTCCGCTCAGGAGCATCAGTGCCGCGGCACTGCGCATCCAGATATCAAGCAAGCGCATTTCTCTGTTCCCGGTCGTTGCCGCTTTGCACAGAGGCGGGCGTCGGACCCTGCCCCGTGCGAAATCGCGATGTGGCTAGCCGGAAAATCCTTAACGAGTCCACCCACGTGACATTTTTGCGACAGTCAGAGGGGGCGTCCATCGGCGGGTTCCCGCCGGTGTTGCCTTTGCGCCACTGTGACAACCCTGCCCGATTTTTGGGCTAACCGCTTGCATTAAGGGGCCTTCGACTGCTCCCGGCTGCGGATCGCCAGATGAGCGGCAGCCAGCCGAGCCAGCGGAACTCGATAGGGCGAACAGGACACGTAGTCGAAGCCGGCGCGGCGGCAGAACTCGATTGATTCGGGGTCGCCCCCATGTTCGCCGCAGATCGAGACCACCAGATCGGGGCGCGTCTTCCGCCCCCTTTCCGCCCCGATCAGCAGCAACTCCCCCACCCCGTCCACGTCGAGGATGTGGAACGGATCCTCCGGGAAGACCCCGCTCTGGACATAGGTGTTCATGAAACGGCCCGCGTCGTCGCGCGAGAGGCCGTAGGTCATCTGCGTCAGGTCGTTGGTGCCGAAGGAGAGGAAGGCCGCGTGCTGCGCGATCTCGCCCGCCCGCAGCGCCGCCCGCGGCGTCTCGACCATCACCCCCAGCCGGTAGGCGAAGTCGCGGCCGTATTTGGTATGGACCGCCGCCGCCACCGCATCGATGCGGGTCTTGACCAGCTCGACCTCGCGCCGTGCCGAGACGAGCGGGATCATGATCTCGGGCACCACCGGATCGCCGCGGCCCGCCACCTCCAGCGTCGCCTCGAAGATCGCCTGCGCCTGCATGTCGTGGGGGGGGGGGGGGGGGGCGGGGAGCCGCACGCCCCGCATCCCCAGCATGGGATTGAACTCGGCCATCGCCTCGACGCGCCGCGTGACCTCGGACAGCGGCCGGTCGAGCGCCTCGGCCAGCTCCAGCAGCCCCTCGCGCGAATGGGGCAGGAACTCGTGCAGCGGCGGGTCGAGCAGCCGGATGCAGACCGGATGGCCCTGCATGATCTCGAAGAGCTGCACGAAATCGGCGCGCTGCATCGGCAGGAGCCGCGCCAGCGCCGCCGCCCGGTCGGTCGCGCTGTCGGCGAAGATCATCTCGCGCATCACCACGAGCCGGTCGTCGGTGAAGAACATGTGCTCGGTGCGGCAGAGGCCGATGCCCTGCGCCTCGAACTGCCGCGCGACCAGCGCATCGGCGGGCGTGTCGGCATTGGCGCGCACGCCGATGTCGCGCATCTCGTCGGCCCAGGAGAGGAGCTTGCGGAAGCAGCCGTCGAGCGCAGGCGCGAGCATGGCGGCCTCGCCCGCGAGCGCCTCGCCCGCCGTGCCGTCCACGGTGATGAGGTCGCCCTCGCGGAAGACGCGCCCGTCGGGCGCCACGAGACGGCGCTCGCGCGCATCGAGCCGGATCTCGGAGGCGCCCACGACGCAAGGCAGGCCCAGGCCCCGCGCGATCACCGCGGCATGGCTCGTGACGCCGCCGCGCTCGGTCAGCACGCCCGCCGCGCAGTTCATGCCGCGGATATCCTCGGGCGAGGTCTCGCGCCGGACGAGGATGCAGGGCTCGCCGCGCGCGGCCGA